>NZ_VOIQ01000003.1 GCF_010470675.1 Desulfovibrio sp. JC010 | reverse complement strand
TTTTCTCCAAAATAAACACAATTTTCCCTTCTGATCCCAAATCTGACTTTGGTCGCACAAACTTGAGCTTTTCAAATTAAATCGAACGGAAGAAAGCATAATAAAACCCCGCTTTCCGAGAAAAGCGGGGTTAGTCAGCAATCTGAAAGGACCGACGGCAACGTCGGTCCTTTTTTTACTGCAGCCGCGCATCTTCCCTTTTACAAAAATAGATTTTATACTGGAGCAACTGCCCACTCCGGCAATCCCGAAACCCCATCTTTGATCAATCCCCATAAATGAGGAAGACCATGTCGCCTGTAGCCGAAGCACAATTCACGGACTACCGCAGCTCCGTTTTCAAAGCTCTTGATGAAATCGGAGCAGCCGCAGCCATTGCCGAAGAAAATAAAATCCTGCTCAAACCCAATCTGGTCAACAGCTCCCCGCCTCCGGTGACCACAGCTCCCGAATTCTGCCGGGCGGTACTGGAATATGCGCAGACGGCCAACCCGGACGCGGAAATCATAATCGCTGAAGGATGCGGTGACATGAACCGCGAGACTGACGAAATATTCAGGATGCTGGGCTATGAAAAGCTGGCCGAAGAATTCGGAGTGCAGCTGCTGGACCTGAACCATGCCCCACTCTGCGAAAAGAAAATGGCAGGAACAAAAGTTTTCCCGTCCATCTTTCTGCCGGAAATCGCTTTTAGCCACAAAACCATTTCCCTGCCCAACCTGAAAGCACACTCACTGGCCGGGATAACCGGGGCCATTAAAAACATGATGGGCTTTGCGCCTCCGTCCCACTACAATGCCGGAAGCTGGAAAAAATCTTTCTTCCACCAGCAGATGCAGCAGTCGGTCAAGGAACTGAACATGTACCTGCCGCCGTGGCTTTCTGTGATGGACGCCAGTGTGGGGCTGGCCGATTACCATCTGGGCGGCGCACTCTGCGACCCTGACCCGGAACTCATTCTGGCCGGATTCGACCCGCTGGAGCTTGACCGCAGGGCCGCGGATATCCTCGGTCTGAACTGGTGCGATATCGGGCACCTACGCTAGCAGAACAAATACAAATCCTCCCGGCAACAAACGCATTGCCGGGAGGATTTTAAAATTCGGACTACAGGTAGCGGGCTAAGCTTCAAGCTCAGCTTCAGCCTTGGCGTCCCTGATGATTTCCTTAAATTCCCCGGTGGTCTTGTTGTAAGTATCCACAGTCCAGTCCTTGGCCTTTACCCCGGCCTGAACAGCGGACTTTGCTACACCCCGCACTGTTTCGGACTTGTAAGCTGCATAACAGACCAATCCACCGGCAACGGTTCCTGCCGCAACGAGAGCGATTCTTCCAAGACTCATAATATACTCCTTTTACTCACCGGATTCAGCCCGGCGGTTCTGGTTCGCGCTGTAATATTTCTAGCTGTTGAATCCAGAATAAACCTTTACGCGATCATTCGTAAAATCGAGATGTTGAGTATTAATTTCAAACTTCAAAAAAAGCTCCCACCTTTCGGGGGAGCACTTTATGTCAAGCAATCAAAAATCAGTATATGATTTTATTTCAAGCTCTTATTCCTCTTCATCCAGCTGCTGGCATTCCGGACAGAGGCCGAATAAAAGCATCCGGTGCCGGGTAAGGGTGTAGCCGTTTTTTCTGGCCAGCTCTTCCTGTCTGCGTTCAATATTTTCATCAAGAACCTCTACTTTCTTCTCGCACCGGGTGCAGATAAGATGATCGTGATGTTCATGCCCGTATGAATGTTCATAAAGAGCCACCCCGCACCCGAAATCAAGACTGTCCGCAAGTCCGCAGGTTACGAGCAGTTTCAAAGTACGGTAAACTGTTGACTGGCCCACTTCCGGGACTCTCTCCTGAACAAGCTTGAAAAGCTCTTCCGCAGAGAAATGCCCTTCTGTTTCAAGAAAGGTTTCAACAATCGCCTTGCGCTGGGGAGTCATGCTCAACCCGTTTGCAGCGAGATAATCCATAAATATTTTTCGTGCTTCAATCGACATGTCGAAAATGAAATCCATTTTCACTCTCTTGTCAAGGGCATTTATGATTTTTCGCATCAGAAATGAAACTCCCCGCAATGAGCAGGGACATTGCGGGGACTTATCTTACAGGACTTAATCTTCACCCATTTTTCTTCAAATATTTACTCACCGCCTGCCGGGTGACCCCGATGAGCTGGGCAGCTGAAGACTGGTTGCCCTTGGTTCTGCGCAGGGCTTCTTCAATGAGCCGGGCCCGGACCTCCTGCAAGGTGGGCAGCCGCGTGCCGAAGCTGACGCTCTCTCCCGAATCAGGCACAAATCCTTCTGAACCGGGCGAATCCCCCGGCACCACCAGCAATTTTTTAAAATGCTCAGCTTTTAATTCCTCATTGCCGCAGATGGAAGCGGCATCATGAACAAGATGCTGCAATTCCCGCACATTCCCCGGAAAAGGATAAGTTTCCAGAAAGGCGGAAAGTTCATGCACATCAGTTTCCACTTCGCTCCCTGTTTCACGTTGCACTTCATCGAGGAAATGGGAAATCAACAACGGCAGGTCCTCCCTGCGTTCCCTGAGCGGCGGGATATTAAGCATATGTCCGCGCAGTCTGAAAAACAGATCCTTACGGAATTTACCCTCTACCTGCATTGCAGTGATGGACTGGTGGGTGGCGGTGATGATCCTCGCGCTGGATCGCTTGGACATGTCCGACCCCAGCGGCATGAATTCGTGCTCTTGCAACAGCCGCAGCAGCTTGGTCTGGGAAGCCGGGCTGAGATCACCGATTTCATCAAGGAACAGGGTCCCGTTTTTGGCCTTTTCCACCAGACCGATGCGTGCTTCCGTGGCTCCGGTAAAGGCTCCTTTCTTGTGTCCGAACAAAGTATCGGAAAAAACATTGTCATCCAGCCCGGCCACGTTCACGGCCACAAATTTACCTTTTCTTCCGCTGCCGTTGTGCAGGGCACGGGCGATAAGTTCCTTGCCCACCCCGGATTCCCCGGTGATCAGTGCCGGACGGGAAGTCTCGGCAATGGCCTCAATATACTTGAAGATTGAAACCATATCCTTGTGAGCGGTGACAATCTCCGCGAACAATTCCGGACGGTCCGGTGAATCCTTGAAAAAACGTTGCTGCAAGGACTTGTTTTCCTGCCGCAACTCGAAAATTTCAATGGCATGACGAACCCCGGCAATGAGGGTATTGCGGTCCTCGGTCTTGACGATGAAATCAAATGCGCCCTTGCGGATACAATTGACCACAGCCTTGATCTCGTTCAGCCCGGAAATTACCAGCACCGGGATTTCCGGGTGCTCCTCCACAATCTGCGGAATAAGTTCCTCTCCGGAAACATGGGGCATCATCAGGTCCACGGCAACGGCGCAGAATTTCCGCTGGGCCAGAGTCTCCATGACCTTGGCACCGTCATTAAGCAGCACAACATTATCAATGCCCTGCGAACGCAACGTGGCCCGGAAGCTTTGCAGCCACGAATCCTCGTCATCCACCAGCAGCAACGGATATCTGGGGGTCAGTCCTGTACTTTTATTCATTATTATTCCTCTTCCCTGATTACCGGAATTGAAAATCTGGCAATGGTTCCGCCGCCGGGGTTAGCTGAAAATTCCAGCCGTCCGCCATGCTCCTGCACGATTGTGGAAGACACAGATAATCCCAGCCCGGTGCCGCCGCTGGTCCGTTTGGTAGTGAAAAAAGGATCGGTGATTTTCTTGATATGCTCTTCGGCAATGCCCACCCCTTCATCACGCACAACAATCTCAACTACGCCCTCCTGTTCTGCAAACCTCGAAGAAAGCAGAATTCCCTGATTACGGTCAGAAAGAGCTTCGCAGGAATTTACCAGCAGATTGATCAAAACCTGTGAAAGACGCTGCGAATTACCGCGCACCTGCGGCAGCTCGGTCGCGAGATCCAGTTCAAAGCGCGCGGTTTTATGGCTGATCAGGTTTTCCAGCAGCCGCAGTGAATTATCGATCACGTCAACCAGATCAACCTCCCACATGAGCTCGCCGGGCTCCAGCCGGGAATAATCCTTCAAACTGTTCACAATCCCGCTGATGCGGCTGGCCCCTTCCTGCATACGTGAAAGCAGATCGGGCATGAAGCTGCGCAATTCGTTGTACTCCAGCCCACCGGCCAGAAAATCACCGTTCTCGTGGTAGTAATCCTCAAGGACCGGGGTGATATCCCGCCAGATTTCATCCAGCAGAGGCAGATTGAGGGTCATGAAGCTGTTGGGATTGTTGATCTCGTGGGCCATGCCGGAGACCAGCACGCCCAGCGAGACCATTTTATCGGCCTGAATGAGCTGCTGTTCTTTTTCCTTGGCCTGCCGTTCGGATTCCACCCGCTCAGTGATATCGCGGATAGCGCAGACCCCGACCTTTTCGCCCTGAAAGATAATGTCCCGCTGCTGAATTTCACAAATAAGCATGCGCCCGTCCCTGCTGCGAAAGCCGGCTTCAAAACGGGACTTGCGGTTTTTGGAAGTATGAAAACGGACCGTATCCCGGCTTTCAGGATCGGCAAGGTCATCGATATTCAGCCCGGCGAATTCCTCCTGAGAGTAGCCGAAAAGACGTTGTCCGGCCCGGTTGGTGGTCAGGATTTCGCCTTCATGATGAATGAAAATGGCCTCAAAAGTGGACTGGGAAAGCTGGCGGAAACGCTCTTCACTTTCACGCAGGGCCGCTTCGGCCACCCGGCGGCGGGCAATGGCCTGCGCCTGCAGAAAATTCTTACGGGCCAGAATGGAAATCTGATTGGCGATCAGGCAAAGGGCATTACAGACGCTTAAGAACTGTTCCCGGGACATGACCGGGACTTCCTCCAGCGCGGTCATGAATTCATCCTCATCGGCACCGATTTCATGGGCATACCGTTTAATTCTGTCGTCATTGATGGGCGGGCAGCGCACCTGTCCGATAATCCAGTTGGCAATATGGCGGTCACCCACATAGAAGCTGGTTCCGCCGTCCCAGAGTCCGCCGCTGAGGCAGGGACGCATGATCGGTTCCAGCGGACTCTTGGTTCCGAAAGAAGCATCGGAACGCATGCAGTTCTTCAAACCCTTTTCAGTCTTGCGGATAACATCATTGCAGAGGCGGCAGAAACGGCTGGGCCGGGTGATGGGCCGACCTTCAAGGTCGGTAATAATTGAGGCCACATTGGTGGCTTCGGAAAAAGCATCCTGAATACGCTGGAGAGCTTCAACATCAAAATAATCCTCAAACCTGTATTCCCGCCCGTTTTTATCAAGATCAGCAAAACGGGAATTAAGACTGCAATCCTTCCCGAAGTTGCCGCAAAGGGTACGGTTCGCCTCCAGCTCTGCCACCCTGCCGCGCAGGGTGTTCAACTCTTCAATAAAATCCTCATGGACGCCGTTATCTATATCTTTGTCTATTTCCATTGCTATTAACCTTCTTCTGCATCCCAAGCATTTTCAATGCCAGCTCTGAAAAAGCCTTCAAACAAGGTAAACACATCCCTCTGATCTGCGCAATCCATCCCTTCCGCCTCTCCCGGCAAACCGGAATGACAACCATGCTAACCCGTGCGTCAACCAAACGAACAAACATCCTATAAACATTCGTAATAACAAAACTATTCCTAATCCAACTTCTTCTCCCGCAACTAACTTGTCAACCTGCGCTGACAGTCACATTTTCCCAATTATGTCACAAAAGTCAGCGAACACAGCTAACCGCCCGCAATACAAAACAGAACCGACCATGGCACGTTTTTCTCTTTAGGGGAGTCTGTAACGTGATGGAAGGTGAATGGATTTAATCAAATTTTAACTGAAGGAAAACCGATGCCGGTAACAACAGAAATTGCACTGCGCATGGTCGCTGCCGCACAGGAAAAAGCGGAAGAGATCGGTGTGCCCATGGTCATCGCCGTAGTTGATCAGGGCGGTAATCTCCTTGCTCAGGTACGCATGGATGATGCCCTGCTGGTCAGCATCGACCTGTCCCTGAACAAGGCCTACACCGCCGTAGCCGCCAAGATGAGTACCGAAACCCTATGCTCGGTAAGTCAGCCCGGTGGCGAACTTTACGGCATTCACAACGCAGACAATGGACGCATTGTCATTTTCGGCGGCGGAATGCCCATTGAAAAAGGTGGAAAAGTAATCGGTGGAATCGGCGTCAGCGGCGGAAGTGTGGAGCAGGACATCGCTTGTGCGGAAGCGGGCCTCGCAGCTTATTAATGCCTCCGGCGGGTCTACCGACGGTCCCTGCCGGGGGCCTTAAACCCTTTTTGAAAAAAGGGTTTAAGAATCCCAAAAACTTTTAATAATTTTGAACAACTAAGCACTAAAAACGGCGAAGCCTAACAAAAAGTTTAGGAGAGTCCAGAGAACCCTTTCCAAAGGGTTCTTTGGCCCCCGGAGGGACCGTCGGTAGACCCGCCGGAGGCATCTTTAACTCCAAATTTAAGGAATGGAATCATGACCAAGAACAAACCCAGTGTTGAAATCCCCAAAACAGTCGGCGCGTCCGGCAGAGTTACCAAAACCCTTGACCGTTTCCTGAACACCGCCCCGGCAGTTTGCGCCGAACGTGCGGTGCTGATAACCGAGTCCTACAAGGAAACCGAGGGCCAGCCCATGCCCATCCGCCGCGCCAAGGCTCTGGAGAAGATCCTTTCCGGCATGTCCATTTTCATTCAGGACGATGAACTCATTGTCGGTAACCAATGCTCCATGCCCCGCTCCGCGCCCATCTTTCCTGAATTTTCCTGCAAATGGGTTGAAGACGAACTGGACCGCCTCGAAAAAAGAACCGCTGACGTTTTCCTTATCTCCGAAGACGTAAAAGGCAAACTGCGTGAAGCCTTCACTTATTGGGACGGCAAGACTGTTAACGAAATCGCCTCCCAGCTCATGCCTGAAAAGTCCCTTGAGGCGCACAACGACGTTGTCTACACCGTAGGTAACTACTTCTACAACGGCGTGGGACACATCTCCGCCAACTACGAAAAAGTGCTCAATGTCGGTATCAACGCCATCATCAAGCAGGCCGAAGACAAGCTGGCAGAACTTGATTTCGCCGACGGTGAACAGCTGAACCAGATGCATTTCCTCAACTCGGTCATCACCGCCAACAAAGCTGTGGTCGCTTTTGCCGCACGTTTTGCAGAACTGGCTGAAAAGATGGCTTCCGCCTGCGAAGAACCTACCCGCAAGCTTGAGCTGAATGAAATCGCCCGCATCTGCCGCAAGGTTCCGGCGCAGCCTGCCGAGAACTTTCAGGAAGCACTGCAGGCCTTCTGGTTCGTACATCTGGTCATCCAGATTGAATCCAACGGCCACTCCATCTCCCCCATGCGCTTTGACCAGTACATGAACCCCTTCCTGCAGAAAGACGACATCTCCATCGAACAGGCTCAGGAAATGCTGGACATGCTCTGGATTAAATTCGCGGAACTTAACAAGGTCCGTGACGAGAACTCCACCATGGCTTTCGCCGGTTACCCCATGTTCATGAACCTCATCGTGGGCGGCCAGAAGCGTGACGGATCCGATGCCACCAACGCCATGTCCTACCTCGTGCTGCAGGCAGGAGCCAACACCAAGCTTTACGCTCCTTCTCTCTCTGTACGCATCCATGAAGGCACTCCTGATCCGCTGTACAAAAAAGCAGCCGAACTGAGCCGCATGGGTATGGGTTACCCCGCATATTACAACGACCGCGTCATCGTTCCCGCCCTGCTGGCCCGCGGCCTTGAGCGCGAAGATGCCCGCGATTACGGCATCATCGGTTGTGTTGAGCCTCAGGTGGGCGGCAAGACCGAAGGCTGGCACGATGCTGCTTTCTACAACATGTCCAAGATCATTGAGCTGGCCCTCAACGACGGTGTTGACCAGCGCACCGGAAAGCAGATCGGTCCCAAGTCCGGCAAGATGGAAGAGTTCAAATCCTTTGAAGACGTCATGGAAGCCTACACCCGGCAGACTTCCTACTTCGTCAAACTCATGGCTGCCGCCGACAACGCAGTGGACATGACCCACGGCAAGCATTGCCCGCTGCCTTTCCTCTCCTCTCTTGTTGACGACTGCATTGCCGAAGCCAAATCCTTGCAGGAAGGCGGAGCGCATTACAACTTCACCGGACCTCAGGGCGTAGGTGTTGCCAACGCAGGCGATTCCCTGACCGCCATCAAAAAAATGGTTTTCGACGAAGAAGCCATCAGCCTCAAGGACCTGCACGCAGCCCTTGCCAGCGACTTCGAAGGTCAGGAAGATCTGCGTCTGATGCTGGTCAACCGCGCTCCCAAATACGGCAACGACGACGATTATGCTGATGAAATCGCCAAGGAAGCCGCGCTCATCTATTGCGAAGAAGTAAACAAGTACACCAACCCCCGCGGCGGTAAATTCCAGCCCGGTCTGTATCCCGCTTCCGCAAACGTCCCCCTGGGTTCCGTGGTTATGGCAACTCCCGACGGACGTAAGGCATGGTCACCGCTGGCAGACGGCGTATCGCCCATCTCCGGTTACGATTCCTGCGGTCCCACCGCTTCCGTACTCTCGGTTGCCAAGCTGGATCACGAAATCGCATCCAACGGCACCCTGCTGAACCAGAAATTCCACCCCTCCGCCATCGAAGGCGAAAAGGGACTGGAAAGCCTCAAGGCCGTTACCGAAGCATACTTCCAGAACGGCGGGTTCCACGTACAGTACAACGTCATCAGCCGGGATACCCTGCTCGATGCTCAGGCCAACCCTGAAAAACACAAAGGGCTCGTTGTCCGCGTAGCAGGATACAGCGCATTCTTCACCGCGCTCGATAAATCCCTGCAGGATGATATCCTCGCACGTACTGAACAGAACTTCTAAAGAAGATGCCAAGTAGGCCTCCGGCGGTCCTGCCGGAGGCCTTAAACCCTTTTGGGAAAAGGGTTTAAGAATCCCAAAACTTTTTAGTTGTTTTAATTTATCAGTAAATTTTTAAAGCCGCCTTCGCACTATTTACAGGGAAAGTACTTTTTATTGCTGCTTATGCTCTTCCAAGCCACGCAGAGCGAAGCCCTTCCCCAGCCGCCGGAGGCATTCAAAAGTGAGTATATTTTATGAGATGGAAAGAGCGGCAGCATAGATTTAGTTTAGAAGATAGAGATAAGGCTGATCTTACGGGATTGGTTTTTGATATTCAGCGTTTTGCTGTGCATGACGGCGGCGGCATCCGCACTCTGGTATTTTTGAAGGGCTGCCCTTTGAGCTGCAAATGGTGCCAGAATCCTGAATCCATGAGCATCAGACCGGAGATCATGCGCATTCCCCACCACTGTATCAGTTGCGTGAAATGCGCCACCCTCTGCCCGGAACAAGCCATAGAATACCGGGAAGACGGGGTCTTTATTGATAGGGAAAAATGCAACCTCTGCGGTGAATGTGTAGAGAAATGCTACGCCGGATCCATGACCATTGTGGGCCGTTATCTGACCGTGGATGAAGTAATGGAAGAGGTGGAGCGGGACCGCCCGTTTTACGATACATCAAGAGGCGGGGTGACTTTTTCCGGCGGCGAACCTACTTTGCAGTCTGCTTTTTTGATTGAGGCATTGAAAGACGCGCATGAACGGGGGCTGCATACGGCCATTGAATCCTGCTGCCTCTGCGCACCGGCCGCTTTCCGAGAAGTGCTGCTGCATACCGACCTCGTGCTCACCGACATCAAGCACATGGATTCAGCCCGGCACAAAGAGCTTACCGGCATGCCCAATGAACAGATTCTGGAGAATATCAACATGGCCGCACGTATGGGCAAAAAACTGCGCATACGCATTCCACTCATTCCCGGCTGTAATGATTCTGAGGAAAATATCGAAGCCACAGCGAAATTTGTGGAATCGCTGGGAAGCAGCGTTGAGGGTCTGGATATCCTGCCCTATCACCGTCTCGGCGAACCCAAATGGGAACAACTGGACCGGGAATACTGCTTGAGCGGAGTAAAACCGCCGGAACGGGATCATGTGCTGGCTTTGAAAGATTTGGTAACGCCCCACTGTGACAATGTTTCAGTGGGTGGATAAAAAAGGCCTCGCAATATATCAGAACATTGCGAGGCTTTATTTTTTCTAGATCATCCTGAGCCGAATCCGGCACAGAATTATTACTCAGCAGTAATAACTTCCAGACCGCCCATGTAAGGACGCAGAGCTTCGGGAATGACGATGGAGCCGTCTTTCTGCTGGCAGTTTTCCACCACAGCAACAAAAGTACGTCCCACAGCGAGGCCGGAGCCGTTCAGGGTGTGTACGAACTGCTTTTTCTTGCTGTCCTTGGGCTGGAACTTGATGTTGGCGCGGCGGGCCTGAAAGTCCACGCAGTTGGAGCAGGAGGAAATCTCGCGGTATTTATCCTGTCCGGGCAGCCAGACTTCAATGTCGTAGGTCTTGGCGGAACCGAAGCCCATGTCCCCGGTGCACAGGGTGATTACGCGGTAATGCAGGTTAAGACGCTTAAGGATTTCCTCGGCGTGTCCGGTCATCTTTTCGAGGTCTTCAAAACTTTTGTCAGGATGGGCAAAACGGACCATCTCCACTTTGTGGAACTGATGCTGGCGGATCAGCCCTTTGGTGTCCTTGCCGTAAGAACCTGCTTCGGAACGGAAACAGGGAGTCGGAGCGCAGTAGGCGATGGAAAGCTCATCTTCAGTAAGCACTTCATCGCGGTGCAGATTGGTCAGCGGAACTTCCGCAGTGGGAATCAGGAAATATTCCCAGTCTTCCAACTTGAAAAGATCCTCAGCGAACTTGGGCAGCTGTCCGGTGCCGAACAGGGAATCACGGTTGACGATGTACGGAGGAATAACCTCTGTGTAACCGTGATCCATGGTCTGTACGTCAACCATGAACTGGGTCAAAGCACGCTCCAGACGTGCGCCCCATTTTTTGAGCACGGCGAAACGCGCCCCGGTGAGCTTGGCTGCGCGTTCGAAATCAACACCGCCCAGCTCCACAGCCAGATCCCAGTGTTCACGGGGGGTGAAATCAAATTCAGGCTTCTCACCCCAGTGGCGGATGACCGGGTTGTCGTCTTCGGTTTTACCGAAAGGAACGGACTCGTCAGGCATGTTGGGTACGGCAGACAGCCATTCACGCTCTGCGGTTTCAATATCTTTGAGGTCTTCATCAAGGGCCTTGATCCTGCCGGAAACCTCACCCATGCGGGCGATAATTTCAGAGGCATCGCCCCCTTCCCTCTTTATCTTTGCAATCTCGCCGGAGGTGGAGTTGCGCTCGGCCTTGAGGGATTCCACTTCCTGCAAGAGAGACTTGCGGCGGGAATCCAGATCGCTGAATTCATTAACATCAAGTTTAGAGCCTCTTTTTTCAAGGCTTTCGCGAACTACATCCAGATTGTTCTGTACAAATTTCAAATCGAGCATTTCATTCTCCTCATATCATCAATATATAAAGCTCATTGCGAGCCGCGCTGACACAACCAAAATAAACTTAATTTATTTTGAAAAAATTCTTTTTGTTCATCAAATCCATAGATACCAATATCACGGACGCAACACTAGTAGCTAATCTAAGCGCACTAATAAAGGGTATTCTTGCATCAATTTGCATAAAATCCCTACAAATCATCAATTCCCCGGTACTTGTTATCGTAAACACAGGCCACGTTGGCATAAATTCCAGCCAGAAGCAGCAAAAGCATAAGGCTCCCGGTCCAGCAGCAGACAAAAACATATACCACGCTGGCAAACATACCGAAACCCTGCAGACCTTTTTTCCAGCTCCATGGCGATTCCAGCCAGTTACGCTCATGTTCAAGCAGCTTGTCCACCAGTTTAAAAGGCGGATCAGGGTCCGGAAGCTCCATCATGGACACAGCTGCCCCGGCGATAAAAGCCAGAGTAAGGAAAAGGGACTTCGTCCATAAAGCCATGAGCAACACAAAAAAGGAACCGATCATGATAATCCAATTCCAGTGACTCTGATGTCTTTTCCAGATAATGCCGACAATATTATTCAAGGCCATGGCGGGAGAGTATCATTTCACCTCACAGTAAACAATATGCAGCATCTGCCTCTTTAAATATGGACGAAATCAGGATAACGTACCCGCATGATTGAAACCATTGTACCGTCCATCGGAAAAATACTTGTTGATAAAGGCTGGACCATGTCCACTGCGGAATCCTGCACCGGAGGTCTTGTTGCCGCCACCCTGACCGATTTTTCCGGCAGTTCAGCATGGTTCTCCGGAGCCGTGGTCGCATACTCCAATGATGTAAAAATGGCCCAGCTGCACGTGCCGCAAGCCGCTCTCATGGAACACGGCGCGGTCAGCGAACCTGTGGTCCGGGCCATGGCCGAAGGGGTCTGCAAAACTCTGAACGTGGATGTGGGCATCTCCCTTTCCGGCATTGCCGGACCCACCGGAGGCACTGCGGATAAACCCGTGGGCACTGTCTGGATGGGCTGGCATGTGAACGGAAAGACCTACGCCGAAAAATTCATCTTCAGCGGTGACCGCAAAAGCGTGAAAGACCAGAGCCTGCAAACCGTACTGGAAAATCTGCTCCGTATTCTGGAAGAGAGTTAATCAAAATGAAGAAGACGCTGTGCCTGATCATTCTCCTTGTTCTCTGCTGCGCAAATAACGGATTCTGCCGGGATTCCCTGCGCAAGACCCTCAACCTGCACGGAGAGGAAGAAAAACACCAATCCGTGCTGCTGGAAGAATTCCGCGATGCATGGGATGAAGTGCAGGACGTTACCGGTCCGCTGACCATCGAAGGGGACGTGCTCGGCTATCTGCAGTCTTACGGCGAAACCGAGATAGACGGAGATCCCAAAAGCAGTAATTCCTACGGAGCCTATAAAGCCCGCATCCGGCTGCACTGGAATCCCACTGAAAACGGGAAATTCTTCTTTCAGGTTCAGGGCGGCGCATCAGATGTGTACAGCAACCCTTCCCGGCGCGGACTGGTGCTTTCGCCGCTCAACTCACAGGCTTCGCGGACCAGCCCCGGCGGCGAGGCGTCAATTTCAGATGTGCTTTACACCCAGCATTTTGCGGATAAAAAGATGTTCGTCTCGCTGGGCTATACCGACCCGGAATCCTTCATGGATGAAAACCGCTTTGCCGGAAACGGGCGCACCCAGTTTATTAACACCATATTCAATAACGAGCCGATTTTTGACGGCATTGACTCGAACCTGCCCATCGTTGCAGTTGGATTCAATGCTCAGGATAAATTCAAGCTGACCATGCTGGCCCAGTCCAGCACCTATGCCGGCCGCCCCGAAGTGGAGAGAAAAGACGAATTTGAAAATGTGCCTGACAACCCGCTCATCGGCGGACAGCTGACATATTCGCCCAGCTTTGGTAAACTGAAAGGTAATTACCGCATCTTCGGCTGGACCAACACTTATGACCAGCCGAGAATCGACGGTGAAGAAGATTCGGTCAACTGGGGTGTGGCCTTTAACATGGATCAGGATATTACCGAAGATTTCGGTATCTTCGCACGGCTGGGCAAAGGTAACGGAGCCATAAACAGCATCACCTGGTCATGGTCGGCAGGCACGCACTGGCAGGGTCCCATATCCGGACGGGAACAAGATGTCTGGGGCGTGGCCGCAGGCGGCGTGCAGGGCAACAGGCATACGGACAACACGGATATGGAGTACCATTACGAAACATACTATCAGGTCAAACTCACGGACAATTTTTCCATTATCCCGGACCTGACCTACGTAACCAACTCCAATGCCAACAGCAGCAATGATGATATATTGTTCGGAATGTTGAAATTCTTCTTCACTTTTTCCACACCCGGTTCATAAACGCTTTAACAGGCTGGGATAAAATGAAAAAGATACGCACATTTATCGCACACCCCGGACCGCAAGAATGGATAAAAATGATCGGCAGCGCGCATTCGAACCTGCGCGAGGGGCTTAAATCAAGAATTTCATGGGTCAAGCCTGAAAATATGCACTTTACCCTCAAATTTCTGGGCAATGTAGAGGAAGACAGGCTTACAGAGCTGGACGATGTACTGCAGAAAATCCCGGTTGTAAACTTTAAAATTTCATCATCTGGAGCAGGATTCTTTCCTTCTCAGGATAAGCCGCACATCATCTGGACCGGCATATCATCCGGCACCGAGCAAATCTGTTCCACTGCCGCTGCAATCGATTCCAGTCTGGAGAAAATCGGTTTTGCCCCCAACAGAAAATCCTGCCATGCCCACCTGACTCTGGGCCGGGTCAAGAAAAACGGGCAGGACGACTGGGCTGCACTGGCCGAAAAAATTAACTGCTTCAACCTGCCCGACGCAACCATCAGCGGATTCAATCTTTACAAAAGCGTGCTGACACCTGAAGGGCCTGTTTACTCCGTACTCAAAGAATACCGCTAACCACCTGCGCTAACTGCTAGTTTATACCTGAGTTTATTGAACGGGCGATGCCTGTTCAATAAACTCAGGTTTTAAGCGTTGACTCATTCATTCATCTGATTTATTCATTTGATTAATTCAAGCGAATAAAACAGCCCCGAGGGGTCTATTTAGAGGATATAAACATGGCAGCAAACAATACAGAAACACGGCGCGGAGGCGCAGCACGCCCCGAAGAAACACGAGCCAAACTGATCCAGACAGGCTTGCGGCTATTCGGCTCCCACGGATTTGAAAGTGTAACCACACGGATGCTGGCCAATGAAGCCGGAGTGAATCAGGCTTCCATTCCCTACCACTTCGGCGGCAAGGAGGGCTTGTACCGGGCAGTGTGCGAAGATGTTGTCCAGCAGGTACGCATGCACGTCGGCATGCTCTCCGGGGAAATGGATAAGATATTTCAAGCGGCCCCTACTCCACAGAAAGCGGCGGCTGCGGCACTCCGCCAACTTTACCGTTCCTTCTTCAACGGTGTTTTGAGGGAACAGAACGCCAAGGACCGATTCCTGTTCATGATCCGCGAATATCAGGATCCCGGAGTCGGTTTCGATATAATCTATGAAGGTGCTCTTCAAACAATGCACCAGTCCATCAGCCTCATTGCGGCAGCGGCCTTAACACTGGAGCCTGAATCGGAAGAAGCCATGATCCGCGGACATGTTCTGCTGGGCCAGATGTTCGGATTTATGGGTGCCCGGTCAATCCTGCTGCGCCGTTTGAACTGGGAAACATATACCGAAGAAAATATCAGTGTCATTCTGGAAGCTGTGACCGAAATGGGCCTCTGCGCCCTTGGGCTGCCTCTGGACGGAGAGCAACTGCACACCAAGGAGGAATCATGAGTTCCATTATGAATTTATTCAAAAACAAGAAACTGCTCATCTTCCCGGCTCTGCTTGTGGGGGTAATCATACTTTTCACTGTAGTCTCCAACAAGAAAAGCCCGCAGCTGGCTGATGTTGCCGAGCGGGCCACCACGGTACGGGTCATCGAGGTACCTGAAGTGGCAGTGGTTCCGAGAGCCATCGGCTATGGATACGTGCAGCCCGGCCAGACATGGAATGCCGTTGCGGAGGTGGGCGGCAAGGTTGTGGATGTGCATCCCGATCTTGACCGGGGCAACATTCTGGCCAAAGGCACTATTCTGCTGCGCATCGACCCTTCCGAGCCGGGCTTTGTGCGCGGACAGAGCGAGGCCGAAGTGGAATCCGTACTGGCCGATATCCGCAACCTTGAACAAAAGGAAAAAGATTTCCGCCGCCAGCTTGATGTTGAAAAAGGTAAGCTGGCCCTGCTCAAAAAAGATTTCCAACGCCAGAAAATCCTGAAAGAACAAGGGGTCATTTCCTCCTCGGAACTGGATACAGTGGAGCAGAATTTCCTTACCGGGCAGAATGCGGTGGAAAATTTCCAGTCCGCACTCAACCAGATCCCCACAGAAAAGCAACGTTTGCTGGCCCAGCTCGCTTCGGCACGGCACAAGGTTTCCAGTGCCAAGCTGGACGAAGACCGGACAATCATCATCGCCCCCTTTGACTGCCGGGTGGCTGACGTAAGTGTGGAACAGGGGCAGGCCGTGAAAATCGGCGATGTGCTGACCAAGCTGGACAGCATGGGAATGTCCGAAACCGTGGCTCAGGTGCCGCTGTCCGCTTTCCGCAACATCGTCCCTCAGGGCGGCCCCAGCCCCATGCGGGACGGTGCAGTCGACCCGGAATCCCTGATGCGCTTTCTCGGTCTTTCCGCCATTATCCGGGTCAATCTGGGTGATATTTCCGCCGAATGGGACGGACGGGTTTCCCGCATTGCCGAAGCCGTGGACGAACAGACCCGCACCCTCGGCGTCTATGTGGCGGTGGACGAACCTTACCTCAAAGCCAAACCGGGCAAACGCCCTCCGCTCATAAAAAACATGTATGCCGAAGTGGAACTGCGCGGCAGACCTTTAGCACCCGTAGCGGTAATCCCGCGCAACGCTGTCCACGACAATGTGATTTACGTCATGGATGAGGACAAACGGCTGTGCTTGCGCGAGGTTGAACTCTCACTGGTTCAGTCCGGATTTGTAACTGTTGCCAAAGGAATCAAAGCGGGAGAGACAGTGGTTGTAAGCGACCTTGTTCCGGCCATCGACGGCATGCTCCTCAATCCGGTCAATGATATTAAGCTCCGGGACGCCTTGGTCAGCGAAGCTTCAGGGCAGCAGGAGGCACGATGAAATCTCACGGAATCATAGAGTATTTCGCCGACCATCCCACAGCGGCAAACCTGCTGATGCTCATATTCTTTGCCGTGGGGATTTTCGCCGCTCCCAAGCTGCTGCGCGAGACCTTTCCCGACTTTGCAGCCAATCAGGTGCAGGTCACGGTAATCTATCCCGGCGCAACAGCCGAAACCGTGGAAGAAGCCATCTGCCAGCGCATCGAGGACGCCCTTGACGGCATCATCGGTGTGGAAGAAGTGACCGGCGAAGCACGGGAAGGAAAGGCCACGGTAACAGCCGAAATGGTCGAAGGCGGTGATTTCAGCAAATTTATCGATGACGTGCGCTCCGAAGTGGATGCCATCGACGACTTCCCGGAGGAAGCCGAAGAGCCGGTCATCAGCGAACTGAACCGCACGGATAATGTGGTGGGCATCGCTGTTTCCGGCCCCATGTCCGTGCCGCATCTCAAGATGTACGCCGAACAGCTCAAAGACCGTCTGCAACGACTGAAGCTGGTTTCACTGGTGGAGATTCAGGGCTTCTCGGAACACCAGATCCGCATAGAAATCCCGGCGGCAATGCTCATGCAGTTCCGGCTGTCCATGACCGACATTACCGATGTCATCGGTCGCCAGTCACTGGACCTGCCCTCCGGCACCATTGAAACCGCACAGGGTGATATTCTGGTCCGCTTTGCTGATGAACGCAAAAAGGTCCATGAATTTGAAGATCTGGTGGTTAAATCAGGAACCACGGGCGCGGAAATCCGGCTGGGCGATATCGCCACCATCACCGACCGCTTTGAACTGGACGAAGATAAATTCATGTTCAACGGCAAGCGCGCCGCCCTGCTGCTGATCCAGAAGACCAAGGATCAGGACGCCCTGCGCGTGCTCGATGAAGTCCAGACCTTTCTGGACCGGGAACAGAAAATGGCCCCGCCGAAAGTAACCCTGACTTTGACCCAGAACCAGACCGAAATCGTGCGCGACCGGCTCTCCCTGCTGGTGGAAAACGGATTTCAGGGCTTGATTCTGGTTTTCCTCGCCATGTGGCTGTTCTTTGATATCCGTATGTCCTTCTGGGTCTCCATGGGCCTTCCGGTCTCATTTCTGGGCGGACTGTTCGTTATGTACATCTCCGGGCTGACCCTGAACATGCTGACCATGGTCGGCCTGCTGCTGGCCATCGGCCTGATCATGGATGATGCCATCGTCATTGCCGAAAACATTTCCACCCAGCTGCAACAGGGTAAATCTTCCCTGCGCGCGGCCATTGACGGAACCAGAGGTGTGCTTGCCGGGGTAACATCCTCCTTTGCCACCACCCTGCTTATCTTCGGCACCCTCGCCTTCATGATGAAGGGGGATATCGGCAAGGTACTCTGGGTCATGCCCACGGTACTGATCATGACCCTCGCGGTCAGTCTGGTGGAGGCATTTCTCATCCTGCCCAACCACTTGTCCCATTCACTGGCCCACGCGCCCAAAACGGAAAGCGGATTCCGCAAAAAGTTTAATGAACGTTTTAATGAGTTCCGGGAAAAACATGTGGGACGGTTCGTAGACTGGTCCATACGCTGGCGTTACCTGTACATCGGACTGGTTTTCTCCATCCTGCTGGCCTCGGTAGCCATGCTGGCCGGGGGCGTGCTTAAAATGGAAGCATTCCCCGAAGTGGAAGGCGACATTCTGCAGGCCCGTTTACTGCTGCCTCAGGGAACTCCCCTTGAACAGACCGAAGAATCCGTGGAACAAATTGTTGAAGCACTGAAATCCATAAACAAGGAGCTTAGTCCGCTTCAACCCGGCGGAAAAGAACTGGTGGAAAGCTACACCGCCCAGTTCAACACCAATGCGGACGCCAACGAGGCAGGACCTCACGTAGCCACCATAACTGCGGACCTGCTCGGTTCTGAAGACCGCAACACCACCATGGATGAGCTGAAAACCCTTTGGGAAAAAAAGGCCGGACCGATCCCGGACGCCATCAGTCTGTCTTTCAAGGAACCGTCCATCGGACCGGGAGGTCTGGATATTGAAATCCGCTTGCAGGGTGATGACCTCAAGCAGCTGAAAGCGGCATCACACGAACTGCTGGCATGGCTGACACGCTACGAAGGCACCCGCTATCTCATGGATGACCTGCGTCCGGGTAAACCGGAAATGGAAGTCCGGCTCAAGCAGGGAGCCACTGCCCTCGGACTGGACGCCACCCAGATTGCGCGGCAGCTGCGCTCCGCTCTGCAGGGTCAGCAGGCTGCGGAGATTCAGGACGGCAGTGAATCCTATGAAATAGACGTCCGCCTTGATCCCAAGGACCGCAACACCCTCGGTGATCTGGACTACTTTCATGTGACCACGCCCAACGGTGACCAGATTCCGCTGGGCACTGTTGCGGAACTGAAAGAAGGAAGGGGCTGGGCGCGCATCGCCCGCGTGGATTCCCTGCGCACAGTGACTGTACAGGGCGATGTGGACGGACGCGTGGCTAATGCCAACGCCATTGTGGCCGATACCAAAACAAAATTCCTGCCCGAATTGATAAAAAAGTATCCGGGCGTAAGCTACTCCCTGCAGGGAGCGGCCAAGGAAGGGGACACCACCGGGAAATCCATGGGAATGGCCCTCATGTTCGGGGTCTTCGGCATCTTCGTGCTGCTCAGTTTCCACTTCCGCAGCTATCTGGAACCCATCGTGGTCATCACCGCCATCCCGCTGGCCTTCATCGGGGTCATCTGGGGGCACCTGCTCATGGGCTACAACCTGTCCATGCCTTCCATCATGGGCTTTGTCTCCCTTGCCGGGGTGGTGGTCAACGACTCCATCCTGCTGGTGGAATTCCTCAAACAACGCATGAAAGAAGGTATGATTGCGGAAGAAGCCGCATCCAAGGCCAGCCGCCAGCGTTTCCGGGCCTTGCTGCTGACCTCCCTGACCACCATTGTCGGGTTGCTGCCGCTGCTCTTCGAACGTTCGCTGCAGGCGCAAATCCTGATCCCGCTGACCTGTTCACTGGTCTTCGGCATGCTCACTTCCACAATCCTTGTGCTGAGCGTTGTCCCGGCCCTGTACACAATTCTGGATGATCTGGGATTGACCGAAGGGGCGCGTTTGAGGAAGGCGGCGGAAAAGGCTTAAAGAGTTTAAGAATACTGATAAAATTGAAAGGCCGTGGGATTTTCCACGGCCTTTTATTTGATATTTGACTGAAAGTATATCGTGCTGATAAGTTTTGAGAATAAGTTGCCAGTAATTAAATTCTCATTAATAAATTTAAGCGAAACCACTCCAATTAAATCATGATTACAAAAATTCGCGTTTATAACTTCAAGTCACTTCATGGAACGGCTAAAGGACACTATGATTTTGAACTGGAACTAGGAAAATTTAATTGTCTGGTTGGACTTAACGGATCAGGAAAGTCTACCATTTTACAATTCTTTGACTTCTTAACCGTACTAATAAAAGGAAATGTTTCTGAATGGTTTAACAGCAGGGCTTGGACAGAAAAAGAAATTAACTTTCAAGGACGCATTGAGGGCAAGCTCAATCAGGAAAGAAACATCCTCATCCAAATTAGAACAATTCAAAACGATGCCATCGTAACTTGGACGGCAGCATTTAATAGAACCAATAAAAGATGTAGTGCTGAAAGCTTTCTTTATAATGGAGAAAAAATTCTTGATGTTAATAAAAACAAATTAACTATTTATGACGAAATTACATCTATAAACCATGAATACGAAGGATCAATTGTCGCAACCTTGCAAAACAAGATTCTACCTGATGCAGTATTCGAATTTAAAAAAACAATCGAAGGAATTAAATCCTTAGACCTACTTTCCCCAAATCTACTTAGAAAAAAATCCCGGTATGAAAGCGTTGATATCGGACATGGAGGGGAAAGCATCAATGCGTTCTTACATTCCCGTTCAGCTGATGAGACCGAAAGCATAATCCAGACCATGAAATCCCTCTATCCCAACTTTTCAGGATATAACACAAAGGCCTTAAAAGGCGGGTGGAAAAAACTCTCTATTACTGAACTTCATGAAAAAGAAGCAATAGACTTCGATTCCAAACACGCCAGCGACGGCCTACTCCGCCTTTTGGCGATTATTGCCGAAGCTCAATCTGAGCACAGCTTCCTGCTGCTCGATGAAATAGAAAATGGAATTCACCCGGAACTGATTGAAAAGCTAGTCAATATTATTGCAAGAGATGTTAAGGCGCAAACCCTTGTCACAACTCACAACCCGCTGATCTTGAACTACCTGACAGACGAAGAAGCACAGGAATCAGTTTCCCTGATTTATAAGACAAAAGAAGGATTTACCCGCGCTAAAAACTTTTTTGAAATCCCAAGCGTAGCTGAAAAACTCGATATATTGGGGCCAGGAGAAGTATACGTAGATACCAATCTTGAAGAACTGACCAAGTCTCTCCATACAGAAGAGAGTGTATAGCTGTGCTGATAGTTCTTAGCGGTGAAGGGGTTACGGATTTAGGAACAAGAGAACCTGCTGAAGTTGGGGCCGGCTTTAAGCCGGGACCTATGAGCAAACTGGTTGACCTTATTTATGAGGAAGAACTCGGATACTCTCCCTCTGATTGCGATGCTTATAGATTCATAACTAAGCCAGAACTTAAGGTAGCATCACAAAACAAACCCAGAATTCTACCCGGCAGCAAGAAGCGGCAGGGACAGATATATCACTATGCATACGCCCGCGCCTTGGCTTCCATTGCCAAGAAAATAGGAAAACAGAAAAAAACGCCGACCATTGCGTTACTCTTCAGGGATTGCGACGGCTCCAACACAGCAGAGAACACAAGATGGGAAAAATTAATCTCTTCCATGGAACAAGGTTTTGCAGCGGCAGAACATAAACGCGGTGTAGCCATGATCCCCAAGCCCAAATCGGAAGCATGGCTGCTTTGCTGCAAAAAAGAAACCCCGTCCTGTGAAAGTCTGGAAGAGGAATCCGGGAATGATGCCAGCCCCAATTCACTGAAAAAGCAATTGGAAGAACAGATGCCCGAAGGCTGTAATTGCGAAACACTTTTCGAGCTTGCAGAAAAATGCTGGGGCTGCCCAAAACAAAGAGCCAAGCTACGTACAATGTCCAGCTTCAAATATTTTGAAGACAAGCTGCGACAGGCAATCAGGACTCCATAACCAGACAATACTCTTAAAATTAAAGACCTTAAACCTACTTACGATCAACCCGAATAATGACCTGCTTGGCACCGTGCCTGTCATTGACCAGACTGACATTGCCGAATTTCAAATCCCTTAGTTCAAGACCGCCGATCCTGATCCGGTATGTGCCGGGGCAATAGACGAAGGCCATGTTGTCAACTTTTGCTTCCAGAAGACAGGGGCCACTTTGCGCGGGAGTTGGAGTTGAAAGCCTGCCGATCATGAAAGAGGTTAATATCACAGCAATAAGCAGAATGTATTTTAGCGGTTTGTTCAGCATGCTTTTCTCCTTGATTTGGTTGTTGGAGAATTACACTTACAGTATTTACGCTTTAAAGCCCAGCACGCGCAAAACTTCAAAGCCTTTATCATGCCCCCACAACATAACACCGTCCCTCCTCCGCCAACGGAAAAGGACTATTCGCCAGACGGGGGCAGTGATAGCCGAGCACTCGCCCGCTGATTTTGCTTTGCAGAGCCTCGATCTGCTTCCAGTGGGAATGGACACTGTACGGGTTGTCGAATTCTATTTCATGAAAAATAAGGTCGCAGTCCCCGAACCACTGGGCTTCCAGTTCGGGACGGTTCAATATTTTATTGATGGACTCGTCATACTTGGTATCGCCGGAATAGCCGAAGCAGCGGCCTCCGGCAAAAATTTTAAGCCCGATGGAACCGTAAGGAAGAATGTGATGATTCCAGCGGCTATGGATTTTGATGGGACCAAGTTGTAACGGTTTGGCGGGACTCAATGAGTGAAGATCTACATACTCCGCCAGATCGGGAAAGAGCGGCCCGTACTGCTCTGCCAGAACCCGGAAGACCTCATCGGCAAGGATTAAATTAAGCTTACGCCCCAGCATGCGCGCCCGCTGGAGACAAGCAGTGAAACCCTGTACATGATCTTCGTGATTGTGGGTGAACAGGTAATGGGTGATATCGTCCATATGGATTCCGCGTTGCGCCAATGTCTGCGCCGGATAACCGCAGGGATCGATCCAGATTACATATTCCCCGAAACGGACGATGGAATTGGCTACGGTTCCGGTCACCCCGTTGCCGCAACCGATGGGAGTAACTTCAAGTTTATCCCTGTTTTTGCCGTCCCTTGGTATAGATGTCAGCAATTTTTCGATACTCTCATCCGGATTTTCAAGCACGGGAAAATCACTGCGACGATAAAGGGCCTCCCCTGCATCTTTGATAATCACATCACCATTTTTGCAGCAGATTTCCAGCCCGCCGTTTTTATAGCAGGGGTCGGCAACATTAAAATGGCACCATCTGTCCAGCCAGTCCTTGCGGACCACCTTCAGATTCTGGTCATCAAAAAAATAGGGAAATATCCGCTCCAGATTTTGATGAAGCTGCTGCACATCCTGCGGCAAACCGGTGTATTCTTTTAAAATACCGCCCCTGATCTGAGCCTGCCAGAGCACAAACTCTTCCCCGGTACGGTTATCACCGGACATGGATACCTCCCACGGCATAACCACTACAATCTCCTCCCGGAAACCGTGCCCGTTCAGGAATTTCACCACATCAGGCATGCTGCCCACCCGTACGGTCCCCTTGGAAGTGCGCACCAAATCTACAAACATCCCACAGTGTTCTATTCTCTGCACCCGGTCTGTCAGCTTACGTAGCGTACTGCTAGTCATCAACATGCCTCTTTTTCACAATGTATATGTTTACATAGATATGACACTAGCGAGACCGCAATGTCACATCAATTCATTATAATCAGGTCATATCAAAACAAAAAAATCAATAAAAACAAGACAAAGAACCATTTTTTAACAATTTTGTTGACACAAACATTAGCAAGCTGCTAACAAAATGTAAACGTTTACATAATGAGGTTGATGTGAGCACAATTCTTGATGTCGCCAGATTGGCGCAAGTTTCCACCGCCACGGTGTCCAGAGTGATCAATTCACCTGAGACAGTGCGTGAAACGACCCGGAAGAAAGTCCTCCGGGCCATGAAGATGTGCAATTACAAATACAACGCCCTTGCCCGTGGTTTTGTGACCAAAAAATCCAACACCATCGGACTGATCATACCAAACATCAACAACCCCGTCTTCGCAGAATCCACCCTCGGCGTACAAGAATACGCCAACAGCAAAAACATCAAAGTCATCCTCGGTAACACTTCCTACGACGCAGATCAGGAAAAAAGCGTCATCAAGGCCCTGCGCGAAAGTCAGGTGGACGGACTTATCATCACCTCCACCGACCCCAAAGGAAAACTGATCAAAACTCTTACTGAAGAAGACGTCCCTATCGTGCTATTGTTCAGCACAGTGAAGCCCGGCCCGATCTCTGCGGTTGGGGTCGACAACTACCGGGGCGGCTACGAAGCCACTGAGCATCTTGTTTCGCTGGGACATCGCAGAATCGGTATGGTTGCGGGTAGTTTCGCTGTCACCGACAGATCCTACCATCGCTGGCACGGATACCGCCAGTGCCTGAAAGACAACGGCATCCCTTATGACAGCAAATTGCTGATTCAGACCGAATACTCCCTTGAAGGCGGTCGGGATTCCATTAGAGAACTCCTGCATCTGGAAAACCCGCCCAGCGCGGTTTTCTGCTCCAACGACTACATCGCCCTCGGCGCAATTAAAGGCGCACGGGAAGAAGGGCTTTCCCTGCCCGAAGATCTTTCCATAGTCGGTTTTGATGACATGCCCACAGCCTCGTACATGGTCCCGGCCCTGACCACCATCAACCAGCCGGCCTACGAGATGGGCAGAACCGCCTGTGAAATTCTGCTGCAGATCATGGAGGACCGCACTCTGGTCATGCAGCATATGATGGAGACCAAACTGGTTGTCCGCGAATCCACCGCAGCTGTGAATACTGCTAGGGACGAGAAGGACAGACAGTAACAAAACAGGATTGCCGCAGTTGTTGCCGCAATTCTGGTAAGTAAGGAACCTTTAGGAGGAATGTAAAAATGAGCTTCAAGAAGACCCTTTCCGTGCTTTGTGCCGGAGCTGTTCTGGTCCTGTCCATGTCCGGCCTGTGTATGGCGGACGACTACAAACTGACCCTGAAACTGAGCCACGTTTTCAGCCCGGCTGAGCAGCTTTCCAAATCCATGGACGCTGTTGCCGAGTCCATTCACAAGAAAACCGACGGTGCAATCAACATCCAGACCTTCCCGCAGGCACAGCTGCCCGCATACAAGGAAGGCGTTGAACAGGTTGTACGCGGCGCACGCTTCATCTCTGTTGAAGACCCCTCTTTCATCGGCGACTATGTTCCCGATTTCAAAGCACTCTACGCTCCCATGCTTTACCGCAGCTTTGACGAATACGTTCAGCTGACCCAGTCCGACCTCGTTAAAAAAATGCAGGCCGAAGCTGAAAAGAAAGGCATTAAAATTCTCGCTCTGGACTTCATCTACGGTTTCCGTAACCTGATCACCCAGAAAGTGATCAAGACTCCTGCTGATCTCAGCGGCATGAAAATCCGTACCCCCGGTTCCAAATCCTACATCGACACCCTCACCGCCATGGGCGCGGTTGCAACCCCCCTGCCCTGGGGTGAAACCCTCTCCGCAGTCCAGCAGGGTGTTGTTGACGGCCTCGAAGGCTCCGAGTTCACCAACATCGGCACCAAAGTATACGAAGGCCCCACCAAGAACGTAGCCAACACCCGTCACATCCTCGGTACCTGCGGTGTATACATCTCCACCAAGGTCTGGAACGACATTCCGGCCAAATACCAGAAGATCATTCAGGACGAATTCTCCAGTGGTGCAACCCACATGGTCAACCTGCTCAAGTCCCAGCACGGCGGCGTGGTTAAGGAACTCGAATCCTACGGCGTAAAGTTCAACGAAGTTGACGGCGACGCTTTCCGCGCAGCCCTCAAGCCTCTCTACAAAGAACAGAAAGGTATGACCCCCGGTGTATACCAGACCATCTTCAAAGAACTCGACGCAATGAGAAAATAAAAACCTTGCGGTGCATGGAAGGAAAGCCTTCCATGCACCGTTTCTGGTGGGAACAATGTCTGAAGCATCAAGATTTCTATTCAAAAATTTCGACCTTCTGGTCAGCGGTTTTTTCCTGTGCATTACCGTTGTCGTGGTCATCGTCAATGTCGGGCTGCGCTATCTCTTTCAGGGCGGTCTCTTCTGGGCTGAAGAAGTAGCCACCACGGCCTTCATCTGGTCCGTATTCGTCGGCTCCGCAGCAGCTTACCGCTACAAAATGCATATCGGCATCGACATGATCAGCAAGATCGGCCCCAAACTGTGGCGCAACTTCATTGCCGTGATCATCGACCTGCTCATGTTCACCATCAACGGCTACATCGTCTACCTCAGCGTGCTATACATTCAGGCCAACGAGCTGAAGCGCACTCCGGTGCTCGATGTTCCGGCCCTGTATGTGAACCTTGCCCTGACAGTGGGTTTCTCGCTCATGGCGATCTACGCTCTGGCCTTTTTGTATGGCGACCTGCGCAAACTTTTCGGCCGTCAGGTAGAAGGAGAATAGACATGCTTACATTTCCCGTAACCATTGTAATGGCCCTGTACTTCACCAGTATCCCCATTGCCTTTGCCCTGCTTGCCGCAGGTCTCGCATATTTCACTTTCGGTGATGTAGGGACACCGCCGGATCTGATCCTGCAGAAGTTCATCACCTCCACCGCTTCATTTCCGCTGCTGGCCATTCCCTTTTTCATCATGGCCGGCGAAATCATGAACTTCTCAGGAATCAGTTCCAGTCTTATGAAAATGGCCGAGGTGCTCACCGGGCATCTGCGCGGCGGACTGGCACAGGTCAACGTGCTGCTCTCCACCCTCATGGGCGGAATCTCCGGCTCCGCCAACGCGGACGCGGCCATGCAGTCCAAGATTATCGTCCCGCAGATGACCAAGCGCGGCTACAGTGCATCTTTCTCCACCGCCATCACTGCCGCATCTTCTGCTATCGCTCCGGTTATCCCGCCGGGCATCAACCTGATCATCTACGCCCTCATCGCACAGGTCTCGGTGGCCAAGATGTTCATCGGCGGCTACACACCGGGCATCCTCATGTGCTTCGGTCTCATGCTTACCGTGCATTTCATCGCCAAGAAAAGGGACTACAAACCCTCCCGCGAAAAAATGGCTTCCGGCAAAGAAATCCTCAAACAGGCCCGTGAATCCATATGGGGCCTGCTGCTGCCGCTGGGCATCATCGCCGGTATCCGTTTCGGTGTTTTCACCCCCACTGAAGCCGGAGCCATGGCCGTACTTTTCTGCATCATCATCGGGGTATTTTTCTACAAAAAGCTGCGCTGGGAACATTTTCCCATCATCATGAAAAACACCATTCTGGGCACCAGCTCGGTAATGCTGATCATCATCGCGGCTTCGGTCTTCGGGCAGTACATGAGCTGGGAACGCATCCCCCACCAGCTGACCGGTGCGATTCTGGCTATCTCCGATTCCCCGTGGATCATTCTGGTGGTCATCAACATCCTGCTCCTTGTCCTCGGTATGTTCCTTGAAGGCGGCGCACTGCTGATCATCGTTGCCCCGCTTCTGGTACCGCTGATGAAGACCATGGGCGTCGACCTGATCCATTTCGGTCTGATCATGATCGTAAACATCATGATCGGGGGCATCACCCCGCCGTTCGGATCGATGATGTTCACCACCTGCGCCATTACCGGGTCCACGGTGGGTGAATTCTGCCGGGAAATCTGGCCCTTTATACTCGCCCTGCTCATCGTTCTGGTCATCGTGACCTACATGCCGGCCGTAGTAATGTTTCTGCCCAATATTCTTTAGTGGAGTTATTTAAATGATGCTCATCGGACATCGGGGCTGCAAGTACCCCGGTTACAACCAGAATACCATCCGCTCTTTTGAGAAAGTAACTTCCGAAGGTGTGCCCGCTATCGAATTCGATGTTCAGCTCAGTGCAGACAAAGAACTGGTCATTGTCCACAACCTTGACCTTGAAGAGGTTTCCACCGGAACGGGAGAAGTTTCCAGCACGGACTGCGCCACCCTGAAATCTCTTTTCGCCGGGGACCCGAAGCAGGGCGAGGACCGTATTCCTTTTCTTGCGGAAGTCTTTGATTTCTTTGCTTCCTGCGCAGCAGACAAACGCCCTGCAATCCATATGGAACTGAAAGGGAACAACACCGGAAAACAGGCCGGGGAACTCTTCAACGAATATGTTGCAGCGGGAAAACTTGCCATGTCCGATATGCTGGCAAGTTCGTTTAACTGGCAAGAACTGGAAGCGTTGAGGGAAGTCTGCCCGGACGCAAAAATCGCGTTACTTGATGGAGCCATCCGCCGCAATCTTCTGCTGGAAAAAACAGGTCCGCAGGGCGAGCAGTATTTTGCGGAGCTGTTTGCTTACGGCAACGAAGATTACATGCTGCCCCGCTTCCCTGTGCTGAAAGACAATCTGGAACTGCTGGAGAAACTCTGCCCGGAACCGCAGATTCGTGAAAAGCTGGCGCAGGAGATCAAGGACTGTCTGGGCGGTGGGTACTATACCGACGAGCTGCTGGACAATGCCTGCTCCATGAACGCTGCTTCCGTAAATCTCTGGTACCGCACCGTCTCTCCCGCTTTCATCAAGAAAGCCCACGCAAGGGAACTCGCAGTATTCGTCTATACCGCCAATCTTCCCGAAGAATGGAAAAACCTTGCCGATATGGGGGTAGACGGTATTTTCACCGATTTTTACGCGAGCGCGTCCCGCACACTGGCTGATTATAATTTTTAACCGGACATGGGGTTCAGGCACGGGGCTTCCGGCTTCTGCCGGACCCCGGAACCAAGCCATGCCATGACCAGAATTTCTTCTATTTTCTTCGATAAACTCGACTATCAGCTTTTGCAGATTGTCGATGATGTCCTCAAACGAGGTCCCAAATCCCGCGCCTTCCGCTCTCTTTTTGTCGAATACATGCATCCGCACGGGATCAAGGAAATGGCGGCCCCGCAGGGGCTGCGCATTGCCTACGCCGTAATCAGCCTGCTGGGCAGCTTTGAAAACGGCATGGCCCACGACCGTCTGAAAGCCCTGCGCTCCCTGCGCGATGAGGTTTTCCTTTCATCTTCCGGGTACTACCGCAAAAACACCGCCCGGGTACTCCTGCAAATCATGAAAAAGCTGGTCCGTCCGGGTAACAGTGAACTGAGCAGGCTCAAGCTGGCCCATGATTTCCGCATGGTTTCAGCAGGCAATCCGCGCAAAATCAGAAAAGAGCTGGCCAAATACCATCTGGTTGAAATGCCTGAAGAATGGAACCAGTACGCCTTTGACCATCACGTGCATGATGCCAATACCAAAGGAAGAAAATCACCCACGCACCTGATCATGGATGCATGGATCAAAGGCATCCGCAAGCTCAAAGTAGTTTACTACAACTACGTGCGTCCCGAAGTCATCGAAGAACTGCTTGAAGCGGGAAGCATACTGGATATAAAAGTCCGGGTGAGCATCGAACTTTCCGCCCGTTTCCGGGACAAGTTCGTGCGCTTCACCTGGGAACCCAACGTACTTTCTGACAGCTCCAGCTACCAGAAGTTCCTTGCAAAAGAGCGGGTGATTGAGCTTTTTGAGGAAGGCCGGGAGGTCTCGCGCTACCAGCAGAAATATGTCTTTGACGTACTTGCAGAATTCAACGGCAACCATCGTAAGGCACTGAACAAGCAGCTGGATGTGCATATCCCTCTTTTGGATCAGGAAGAATTTCTGGATTTTGTCGGTACCGGGCAGCCGTCAATCCTGCATCTTGGACGGTTCATCAACAACAAAATTTCAACTCTCATTGAGGAGCGTTCCGGCGAAGAGTCAGAACAGGAAGATCTGACAAACGAACAAAAAAAACAGCTTCGGGGGCTGACCGCACGGACTGTCATTGCCGAATATCTGCTCCCGGAAAAGAATCCGCAGTTGCCGAACCCGGACGAGCCGCATAAGGATACAAAGCTGCCGGAACTGCTGCGCTGCAATATCAATGAATTGATGACCCGTTTGCTGCGCATCCATTCCAGCTCGAAATTCACCCTGAACCTCGCCAACCTCACAGCACAGGACACTCTGGAACTGCTCTACGAGGGCGGGGGCATGGTCACCCATATCGAGGCATACAACCTAAAAGACGCTTGCAGAGAGATCACTGGAGACAGGCGAATCGGCGAGGAGCAGAACACACAGCTGACCGGGCAGGAAAAACATTACCGGTTGATCGGCAGATTGCAGAAGGCCCTCAACGAAGACAGTGTGATCACCCTCAAAAGCGCAATCCGCGAAATAATTTATGATTTTGAAGACCGGCTTGAACAGCTGAAAAGAGAGCAGGAACCGGCTGACTCCATAAGAGAAATGCAGGCCCGCAAGCCGGAACTGGTGGCAATTCTTTCAGACCTTGAAAAATTTCATACTATTTACCGCAAACGCAGCCTGAAATCCCGCATCGGCTCCGGGTCCACCGGACAGGCGGAGCACAGGCACGGCATGGGCTTTGTGGTTCTGGATACCCTTCCTCCGCGGGCGCGCAAGCCGTTTTACCGGAAAAATTGCGGGGAAGGCAGTACCCGTATCCCGGTCAGCGCACTGATGACCAAAAGCATCAACAGCAAGGTGGGACGTTCCGGAAGAGTGCTCTCCCGTGCTTCCGCAAACAATGACAAACGCTGGATAAAATGGAGCCTTGATTCCTTCAGGATTCACGCAGGCAAACCGGGCAATGTCGGCACTCTCGGGGGACTTAACATCCAAACCGAGAACAGCCTTGAGGGTGAAAAACACACAGACAGGCTGGACAAGCCGTGGACCTACCTGAACACCAATATTAAAAACACCGCCAAGGTTCTGATCGGTTTCATTCCGGCATTCCTGACCTTCTACCTGACCAAGGACTGGTGGCTGCTTTCATACTTCGGGGCGGTAATCTGGTTTGCAATCACCGGATCACGCAATATCATCCAGTCGGTGCTCGGCGGCGGAGGATTGCGGCGTTCTCCCCTTCTGCCATGGAACTCACTGGTCAGCTGGAGCCGTATTTCCGACTCTCTGCTCTATACCGGATTCTCAGTGCCCCTGCTGGATTATCTGGTCAAGACCCTGCTGCTGGACAACACTTTCGGGATAACCACCGCCACCGACCCCATCATGCTTTACTCGGTCATGGGGCTGGCAAACGGAATATACCTGTCCAGCCACAACGCCATTCGCGGACTGCCCAAGGGAGCAACTGTAGGTAACTTCTTCAGGTCCATCCTCGCCATTCCTGTGGCCGTGGCTTTGAGCGGACTTATCGGAGCGATGCTGGGTATGGCCGGAATCCCGGATGTAAGCGGCATTCTGCAAAAATGGGCAGCCATTATCTCCAAATTCGCGTCGGACGGTGTTGCCGCTTTTATCGAAGGTATTGCCGATCGCCAGACCAACATCAAAGCGCGAATGAGCGGCTATAAAATGAAAATCGCGCAGCTGTTTTCAGTCTTCTCCAAGCTGGACCTGCTCTTCCCGGAAGAAGATGTCCTGGAAATGCTCCAGAGCCCGAAAATAATGATGCGCACCTTGAATAAAGAGACACAGGATCTTGAAAAGCTGATTATCGTAAACGCGCTTGATCTCATGTATTTCTGGCTCTACCAGCCGCGCTCGCGAAAGGCACTGGCCATCATTATTCAGGATATGTCACGGGAAGAATGGTTAATCTTCTACCGCTCTCAGCTTATCCTGAAACGGCATAAGGAAATCAGTCAGGTCTTTGTGGACGGTCTGGTAGGCAAGCACTTCTCCAAAGCACTGGCCTTCTATCTGGACCAATCCCCGCAATACCTTGCGGACATGGAAAAGCTCGGAAAGAAGCAACTGTCTTAACTGCCGGACAATGAAAAGGGGCTGTCCCGGCACAAGAAGATGAAACAATGGCTTGATTTTACCCGCCCCTCTGCGCAATATTTCCTGCACAGGAATTAAAGAGACATGAACCGCATTGGAGCCCATAATGAGTAACGAATTAAGCAACAGCGCAAGCCGGGTGCAGGAATTTCTTTCAAAATCCGGCAAAGATTTTGATGTCCGGGAGTTCTCCAGCTCCACCAGAACAGCGGCGGACGCGGCAGAAAGTGTCGGCTGCGAAGTGGGACAGATAGCGAAATCTCTCATATTTCAGGACAAAAAAACCGACGAACTGGTGCTGGTAATCGCGTCCGGCAGCAACCGGGTGGACACCAAAAAAATCAGCAAAACTGTCGGCTTCAAACTGAAACAGGCCAAGGCTGATCTGGTAAAAGAAAAAACCGGATTCGCCATCGGCGGAATCCCGCCCGTAGCTCACAGCGAACCTCTGCAGACAATCCTTGATGAAGACCTGCAGCAATACGCTGAGATCTGGGCCGCAGCGGGTACCCCCCATTCCGTATTCCAGCTCACGCCCACTTCCCTTGAAGAACTCACCTCAGGCGAATGGCTCGACCTGCGTCAGGAATAAATACCGATGAATAAAAAATGGGGAGCAAAAGAAAAACAGGCATGGCTGGACCGTGCTGTATTTGAAAAAAATTACAAAAAAGAAGTTCTGGACCGGATTTTCGAACTGCCCGACTTTTTGCAGATAAAAAAATACGGTGAGCTGAGCTATGCTCCGCAACGCTACCCGCTTTATGCTGTAGTTCCGGCGAAATGGACTCAAGGAATCCCCACAGCACTTATCACAGCCGGGGTGCACGGCTATGAAACCGGAGGGATATACGCGGCACTCAAGTTTCTGGAAAGCGGAATTCAGGATTACTCTGAAAAATTCAATGTGGTCGTCGTTCCCTGTGTAAGTCCGTGGGGTTTTGAGACCAACAACCGCTGGAATCCCTACACGGTTGACCCCAACAGGTCATTCGGCGCAAACGGGAAATCCGAAGAGGCTGCGTTACTCAAGCAATTCGTCTCCACCATTGCGGGTGAGATACCCATCCACATTGACCTCCACGAAACCACCGACCGCGACAAGACCGTATTCCGTCCGGCACTGGCCGCGCGAGACGGTGTTGAGCCTGCAATTGAAGATATTCCGCAGGGATTCTACCTTGTGGGGGATGAAGAGAGACCTGAGCTTGAATTCCAGAAAGCGGTGGTAAGCTCAGTGGAAAAGGTGACTCCCATCGCACCGCCGGATGAGTACGGCAATATTCTCGGCAAACCGGCTGTAGCCCATGGCGTGATCTGCTACCCCATGCGCGAGCTCGGTCTGAGCGGGATAATCACCGAAGCCCCTTTTCACACCACCACCGAGATATACCCCGACGGGGCGTGGATGACTCCGGAATCAAGCATCGAAGGACAAATTGCGGCAATCCGGGGCGGACTTGATTTTGTACTGAAGCCAAAGTAGTCATGACGGCTCCCATGACCGAATCAATTTCTCAACACTTACCCGAACTGGCGGCCCGGCTAAATTCCCCCATTACCATTGGCGGAAAGAGCATCCCCAACCGTCTATGGCTGGCCCCCATGGCCGGGTTGACCCACAGTGCTTTCCGGCAGGCTCTGGCCCATTACGGTTCCTGCGGCCTGATGTTTACGGAAATGTGCAGCGCCAAGGCTGTGCCCACAGAAAAACCCGGCGTATCCCCGGTTTTTAACTGGCATACGTGGGAGCTGCCCAATCTGGTCTGTCAGCTGGTAGGTGCCACAGCGGAAGAAATGGTCATTGCCGCAAAACGCGTGGAAGACGAAGGATTCTTCGCCGTGGATATCAACATGGGCTGCTCGGCACGGGGAATGATTAAACGCGAAGCCGGGGCTGCCCTGCTCAGAACACCGGACAAAGCGGCGGAAATAGTGGAAGCTGTGCGCGAAGCTGTGTCCATTCCTGTGTTTGTCAAATTCCGCACCGGCTGGTCCAAAGAGATTGAACCGGCAATGGCAATGGCCAAGAGACTTGAATCAGCAGGGGCCGATTGTCTGGTCTTCCACCCGCGTGTGGCCCCGGACAAACGGACCCGCCCGCCCATCATCGACCACATCCGGTCTATCAAGGAAGCAGTCTCTATTCCCGTCTTCGGAAACGGCAACGTAACCACCCCGCAGCATTGCCTGGATATGCTGGACAGAACAGGCTGCGATGGAGTGTCCATCGGACGCATGGCTATGGCCCGCCCATGGCTCTTTGCCCAGTGGACATCCGGTTTCACCCCGGACGACAATATTTTTCAGGACTACGTACTGCGGCTGGCAGATGCTTTGGAACAGGATTTTGATCCCATCCGGGGAATCAAAAGATTCCGGCTGTTCATGGCCTATTTCGCGGCCAATTTCCGATACGGGCACAGCCTGCAGGCCACCTTTTCCACAGCAAAGAGCATGGATGATGTTCGGCGCATGGCCAGAGAACACATCAGGCCGGACATGGAATTAACCAAGACTCCCAACATGAATCTGTATAGTCTGTAAAACTTAGAAGCCCCGCAATGCGCTATGCATTGCGGGGCTTTGATTTTACGGGGACATTTCAGCTATGCTCCGGTCAGCACATGTTCCTTGGTAACAAAGCAGGTGAAAGTTGCGCTGAAAACCTTATCCTCATTGCAGAAGACTTCCACTTTGACGATATGTTTACGTCCGTCCTTTTCCTGCTCTTGCGCCTTGGCAATGAGAACGTCACCGACCTTGGACGGCTTTAAAAAGCGGCTCTCAGCTCCGGCCAGCACAACATTTGGATGGTTGACAGCCAGCATAGCCGCGTAATCGGCCATGCCGAAAATAAATCCGCCGTGAACCAGTCCGCTGGCGTCAGCTGCCATATTCGGGCTGCAGGTCAAACGAACTTCACTGCTCCCGGCAACAACTGCAACCGGCTCCCCGCAAAGAGCGCGGTCTATCTGCTCGTGTGTATTAATATCCATAATATTTCTCCATCTTATTTCAGAATCCCAAAGGGGCAGGACACTGCATATAAACGGAAGTCTCAAATAATTCGATGATTAACTTTATCCTTAAAAGATGAAAAGTTGCTTGTTCATGATCCGGACCCTTTGCTGCGCAGGGTATGGATGGTGATTTCCGGCGGACAGTTGAACCGGGCCTGAACACCGGAGCACCCGGCCCCGCGTGAAGTGTATCCGGACATGTTTCCGTAATTCCACCGGCCTGCGGCCATGTACCGGGGGCAGGCGGCATGGGTCATGACCGGGATTCCTCCGGGCAGGCAGATCTGCCCGCCGTGGGTATGCCCGCACAGATAGAAATCAACAGACAGGGCGGAAGCTTCGGCATATAGTTCCGGTGAATGGCTGAGCAGGATTGTCGGTATTCCCAGCGGTCGGGACCGGAAAGCCCGTTCAAGATCATGAGTGCCGTAAAAATGGGGATCATCCACCCCGGCGAGGAACAGCTCCGCGCCGTTGTGCTTGATTATCCCGCCTTCATTGAGCAGCACCCGCACCCCGCTTTCTTCCAGAGCCGGAACCTGCTCCAGAAAATCATGGTTGCCTAAAATTGCGTACACCCCGTGCGCTGCGTTTATCTGGGTGATCAACCGGGACATGCCGATGGCTGATGGTTTGTGACTGTGGAAAGTCAATAAACGATAATCCCCGGTAAGCACGCAGAGATCACAACGCAGAGGGGCGATCATATCAAAAAACTTTTTCCCGCCATCGATAAAGCCGTCGATATGGAGATCAGTCAGCTGCAATATCCTGAATCCGTCAAATTCCCGGGGCAATGCAGGGATGAGGACTTCATTTTCCTCAACCCTGAAATCAAGGCTGTTGCGCCGTCCCCAACCGCGCATCCCGCTCAAACGCAAAACAAGGTCGACAAAATTAACAAAGCTGTCCAAATTTTCCAGATGGACATGCCCGCCTCCTTTGCCGAATGCCTTGCAAAACCCCGTAGCACTAATCTCAGCCTGCATACGCAAACGCCGGGAAACTATTTTTTCGCCCATGCGCCGGGCAAGGGAAGAATATAAATCGTACGGCAGGGGATTGCGGTTCATTGCCCGGCTCCTGTTTTACAATGCTCTGAAACATGCCACATTGGAAGAAATTATGACAAATGGGAAAGAGGGCCGCATTCCACTTTTTTGTGGACACCCAGTTCAATCAGCATACGTTTCTAGTGGACAAATGTGAAGAATTCAAAACATGGCTCTACAAACTCAAGTCGAAGCCCCGCAGCATTTACGTGCTGCGGGGCTTTATTTTTCATGGAGCCAACGGTCGGAATTGAACCGACGGCCATACAAAATTACTTCTTCAGAACAAAATCAGCCTTTTGCGGAGAAACACTGAGTACTTCCAGCCTGAACTTGCCGAATTTGGCAAGAGCGACCTCATCCACAAAAGCTTCCGGGGAACCGACCAGAGTGATATCCAGCTTGGCAACATTGCCGCCGAAACTGCGCTGGCGGAGCTTGGATATGGATTTAAACTTCTTACCCATGATCTTTTTCAGCACGGTCAACTGTTTATAGTTCACATTGCTGACTGTGACGGTCATGGTTTCCTCGGTGGAAGCCATACGTTTGTCCATGCCCTTCATGAGCCTCTTGAAAGCTTTTCCGGCAGCTTCGCCGATGGCCTTGCGCTGTCCGGTAACAGCATTGATGTGCGGATAACTGCCGCTGCCCTGCCCGGTAGCAAGAATACGCCCCGTATCAGCCTGCAATGCCTGCAGGACAACATCCGCCCCGTAAGCCTGCATGCCTCCGGCCTTCATACCGCTGGCAGAGCCGATGGCCCGCCCGGTAATCAATAACCCTGCTCCGTATTGCAGGGCCACGGCCTGCGCCGCCCTCGGGTTGCCGCGCAGCACGCCCTGCACAGCCTGATCATGGGCGGAAGCTTTCTGGACCAGAGTCTGATCCAGCACGTCATAACCGTCTTCCATGAGCTTTACTATAATCTGATTGGAGACAAAGGGAAACGGATTCTGAGCCCCGTTCATCTCCTCAACCACAAGGACCATAACCGTGGGCAGGGACATTTTCTTGGCCTCTTTGGCCTGCTCCGCCAGAAAGCCCTGACTGCCAAGAAATCTTTGTAACTTGTTTTCATCCACATCCACAGCAACAGTCACCCGGAGCACCTTGCCCTCAACCTGCTGTGAAACAACGCGCTTGCCCTTCACAAAAGACAACTTTCCTTTGAGCAGGAGCGGTTTTTTACGTCCATAGGCTAGACGTCCTTTGGAGCCTGCCGGAATTTTGGATTCCATGGCCTTGGAGACAGCCTTTTTATATGCAGATTTGGTGGCCAGATTAAGGGCCGAAGCCTGGTCTCCTTCGATAATTACCCCCATACCGTTTCCATTGTAGGTTCCTGCTTGAACGCAATGGGGAAACAAAGCGATTACAAAGAATATGAAAATGAACGGACTGTACGACTTTCGCATATGAATCCTTATGTATTACTGAGCTTTTTTTATGCTCATGGGTTTCCTTTTTTTTATACTCACGGGCTTGAAATTACTTTTGTAAACTTCATACACCTGTCGCTTCACTGCGGGTTTTGTCGAGGGAACCGCAGGCAACAAACCCATCTTCCCACCTCGTCCTGGATCGTAAGTGACGGTCATGACTGCGGTTTTACCTGTCAGTAGGTTATATGACTGCTGAGGGTTACCTTCCACAACATTCATTACCTTGATGGCCGCTGTGTTCGGGGACTGTGTCCCTACATTCAAAGCCTTGATCAGCACCTGATTAGGACCCTGACGCAACATGAGCTGTACGGCTGTTTTTGAATTGCCGATGGTCGCGCTTCCCTGCACGGTCTGGCCGTTCAGAGAGATGGAAATTTTATCCCCATCCTCACTGCCATGATCCCAAATATACATGGTGGTAGGGCTGACTGAGACCGTTACCGGGGCCATTTTCTGGGCACCCGCCGGGGTTGGCAACTGCATGTTTTTGTATGGATCATAACCCGGTTTCATCCAATCCGGAGTCGGCGGCGGCAGATAAGGCGAGGGAGTGTCAACATCATTATAACCTCCGGGACCACCGCCCTGCTGATCCAGCAAAGCGTTAATCATCGCTTCTTCCCGCTGCTCTTCTGCCTCGGCCAGTGCCTGTTCGTGCTCCATCTGCATATCATGCATTTTCTGCTCAAACTCAGCCTCACTCATGGCCCCGCCCTTGACCTGCTCCTTCCATTCCGCAAGCTGCTGCGCTGCCTCGGCCTTGAGCTGCTGAGTCTTCTGGTCAGCCATTTGCTCTTGCTGAATGCGGGAATCCTCGGCCCGTTTCAAAGCCTCATCCCACTTGCCCTGCTCTGCAAGGTTGGCCTGATCAAGGGCCTGTTGCTTGGCAAGTTCACTCTGGGCATCATTGGCCCGCTCATTCTGAAGATATTCGGAGAGATCAAAGCCGCCGTCCTGCGGAGCCGAGCCCACATTCATGGCAGAACCCTGCTGACCTTGCTGGAAGGTATCTTCGGCTGCGGCAAAACCCTGAGCCAGTCCCTGAGTCTGCGAAGGATCAAACCCCTGTTCTTTATCCTTTAGCTCAAGAGCCTGAAATGTTGACCCCTCTTCACCAAAATCATCAAGAGCGGCTTCAAGCGAACCGTCATCAATTTCCAGCCCGCCAAAAGAAGGTTCACCCTCTTTATCCTGCTGTTCTTCAGGTTGAGGCGGAGGGGCGGAGAGCAAGGACTCAAGCTGGGAAATACGTGTTTTGATACGTGAAATATCTGTTTCAATCTTACTCAGGGCAGCCTTGATGGAATCCGTGTTGGTGGACGCAGCAACAGGAGCTGCGCTACCTATCAGAACCGCACACAGGAGCAGGTATAAGAGTCTTTTCATCGTGCATCCCCCAAAGCCCCGAATTCAGCTTCAAGACGGTAAAAAGCATCTTCAAGGTTCCTGAAACCGAGCCTGCGGACCTCGGCCTCAACCTGTCTGGGATCAGAAGAGGAATCTCCGGTCTGCTTTTTCATTAACTGGACAACCTGCATAAACTTCGGATCCAGCTTGTGCAAATTCTTGACCCCCTGCAAACGGTAACTTTCCCGAACGGCAAGCAGCATGGATGCCCCCTTGCTGGCCTGAGCCAAGGCTTCGCTGCGGTTACCCCGGTTTAATTCCTCATTGGGCTTGAAGAAATACATCTCACCCATCTGACCGGGGTTATTGAGCAGAACCTTATTATCACCACCCGGATTCTGCTGCTTCCATTTCCGCAACTCATCAGGATCAAGCATTTTCTTGACCTGTTCCGCCCGCGGGGTGACCTTAACCCGCTGCCCTTTTTTATCGAGCTTGTAGGAACGGTAATCGTCACAGGCTTCAGGATCATAACCGTCCATGGCCTTCTGCCCATGCCTCTCAAAGTTACTGTCATAAAAACGCTGTTTCTCAGCGGCACTCATCACTTTCCAGTTGGAAGGCTTGGGCACCTCGCTGAGCTCGGAAAAAGAACGGGAAATCACCTTGCGGTAAAGTTCCTTGGGAACTTCCATCTGTTCCCCGGTCTTCTTATTTCTAGCGACGAAATTGATATCATTGTCCGTGTTGATGGCACTGTTCTTCGCCCCCGGAGTACGCTTGGAAACCGCGACAATCTCCATATCCTTGAAGCCCGGCTGTTTCTGAATAAATTTGCGGGTCTGGCGGTACATGGGATTGTAAATCTCTTCATGCAGGGTTTTATTGAAAGCATCCTGCAGCCTTTTGGCGTCCGGCCCTTTCAGCCCTTTAAGGTCACGCATCTGGCGTGTATCACGCTGCATATCAAGAACTGTTTGTTTGTCAGCTCTGGGGTTCGTACCGCCGGAAATGGAATTACGTAATGCACGTATATGCGGCAGGTCGTTAGCATCACGCCCGCTGGTCTCAACGCGGTCCTGTGATTTTTGGTTGAGCTTCCGAGTAGCGCGGGCCGCAACCTCCTTGTCTGCCATGGCACGCTTGCCTTTCTGCTGCTGTGCGTTTTTCTGAAGACGCTCAACAAAACCCTTGCTGCGCTTATCCACCGCCGGGGTCCAAGCCGTATCAAAAGAAGCCTTAGCCTTATTGGAAGCAGTCCGGTAGGCTTTTTCAGCACCGATGGCCTTCTTCTTGGCCATGCCGCCGAGCATCATCATTTCACTGACTGTCTTGCGGTCCATGCCTGTCTTCTGGACGATGACCTCGGTCATGACCTGCGACTGGGCATTGGATAAAATACCGTTAACCCCGCTGGCAGGGTTGAAAGCACTTCCTGCGGCTTTTAGCTTTTGTCCGGTGGTGGCTCCTTTGCCGGCACCTCCTGTGGCAAGATACATGACCGCGTCCGTGCCCACCTGCTGCACCAGCGAGGCACTCATCTCATTGACCTTACGGTCAACCTGATACTCGCGGTTGGTCTTGATCAACCCTTTATACAAGGAAGCCTTCTGCGGATTGCGCTGGGCCTGCTCTTCGTAAATGGCATTGGCCGCTTCGTAATTACCTTTGGCAACCTGATTTTCTGCCTTCAGGTGTGCGCTCTGGTCCAAATAAGAGGCGACCCGCTTTCCGCTGGTAGCACTGATTTCCTGTCTCTTCTTCCAAAGCTCATCCCGGTTTTTAAGATTTCCGGTGGCAAGCTCGGCGTCAATGGCCGCAATCTTCTTTTTCGCGTTGTCCTTTTCCAGTTGCGCGGCAAGCTCAAGACCGTGATCATTGGTGCGCATGAACCGTTTCATGTCGCCTTTATCTTCAAGACCTGCCTTATAGTCCTCACGCAGATATTCAATCCGGTTCAGTTCCTTTTTTTTATCCGCAAGAAGGCGCATGGCCTTGTCTTTTTCATGGGAAGTCAAAGCGCGGGAGGCCCATGTAGCCGGATTAACACTTAATCGCTGTGTTTCAAGTCCGAGCATCATGTCATGCTCGGTAGTCAGGATCGTTTTGGTATCCTTAATGTCGTTTTTTAAATCCCGCTCAGCCTTGGCAAGGGCAAGGGCGGTTTTATCGCGCGGCGAAGCCGGGGGAGGCCCGGCACTGATCAGATCAAGACTTTTGCCGCCCTGCTGGGAAAAATAGTTTTTATCAAGCTGATCATAAACTTTCTTGGATTCCTTGCTTAAAGGCTTGCCGTAAAGTTCATGCTGAAGGAGTTCTTCCTTGCCCTGCCCGGAAAGATTTTTATAAGCCTGCACAGACCGGATGGAAGCCATGGTATTGTCATTGGCCTGCTCTTTCTGCTGATTCGCCCGTGTGGTACTACTGGTTGCCCCGGCCCCTCCGGTCACATCAGAATACTTATCCACCACCACACCTGCGGCATCACCCATTATGGATGAAACGAGATTGTAGGACTTGTAAAGCACACCGGTCTTAGATCCGTGGGTTTCCTCATTCCATGTCGCTTCGGTCTGAGTAAAAACGCCCTTGGTCTCTTCAATACGGTTACTACCGACCCTGTTCTTTTCGATAAGATCAGCCGTGGCTTTAACAGCTTCATTATTCCGAGACTGGTCGGCAACATCCTGCAAAGCTGCTGCGGCCTGCTCCCCATCTATTTTACCGGAAGCAAAATCCTGCTTTACCTGCTGGGTTTTGGCGTCAAGAGTCTGCTGTCGCTCATCCGCCCCTCTTTTCAGGGCCTCGGTCATGGCTTGCAGCTTTTCTTCATTACGGCCCAAACCCTGCTTGCCGACCTCGTTTTCCATATTGCCTTTAGCAGCAAGAGCTACGGATTTACTGAAATCACCGGTCATGGCGGCATCAAAAGCAGCCTTGGCAGTATCCTGATTACGTTGCTCCTCTTCCACCCCAAGGGACTGTTCCTGACCCTGCACGGTCAGAAGCTGGGCCACAGCTCTTTTTGAAGCATGCTCAAAAACATCATCCGCTGCTTCACGGGCTTCAGGACTGCTGTCCGGCCCTACGGTTCCGGCTTTGACCAGCATTTCCTTCTGGGTTTCTGCAAATTCCTTTTCCAGCCCGGCGGCTATTCCACGCTGTTTTTTCAGCTCATCAAGCTGCTCCTGAGAAGGACTGCCCAGTCCCAGCCATGCGTTGTCCGCTTCGGCAACTTCTTTTTCGAGTTCCTGCAGCCTGCCGTTTGCCTGAACCAGCTGTTGATGGATTTCCCGTTCCCCGTCACGTAATTCATCCAGTTCAACAGACTGTTCTTCGGGCGGCTTATTTTCAAATTCCTTTTTTTTGCGGGTCAGTTCCAACTCATCAATGACCTGCTCTTTGACTTCAAGCTGGCCTTGAAGAACATTGGCCTTGAATTCATTGCCCTCGGCTTTGGCCTGCTCAATTTCATCTTTCAGGCCGCCCACTTCCCCGGAAACTTTGTCTTTGAGAGCTTTCACATCGTCCGGGCTGTTCAACTGATTGGCGAGGTTCAGCCTTTCCTTATCAAGCCCGTCACGGATATCCCAATTCTCCGGGCCACTATATACTTCTTCAAAAGACGCAATATCTTCCAGAACTTCCTTGCGTTCTTTCCCGCCCTCGTCCTCAATCAGTACCTTCTGCTTGTATGCTGCACCGGCCTCAAGTTTCTGCTCCGCCGGAAGCCCGGCAATATCCTGCGGGGCTTTATCCTTAACCAGCTGCTCCGAAACGGGATTCTCAATGGCATTCAATGCACGCAGCAAATCAGCGCGCTCTCCTTCAAGCTGTTGCAGGAGAGCGCGCAGGGAACCAAGTTCACTCTGCACTGCCTGAACATCAACCGCCGCGCCCGCCTGAACAGGTCCGCTCAGACTGACTATACCGAGAAGTAATGTGGCAATGCAGATTTTTTTCATGATCAGCCTCCGTTTTTCACAACCAGCAGACCGATATTGTCGTAGATATAGCGGTTGGCATGCTGCACCCTCGGATCACCGAGATCGGGCGCGGAATAGATAAAACGGATATAGGATTCAACCGCTTCATCGGGCAGCCCCCTTTCCTCGGCCAGCTTGCCCGCTTCATAGTTGGCAATGGCGTGATGACTCAGCTCTTCGCGCAGAGCGAGAAATGCCTCATCAATGGCCTCACCGAGCAGCTCTTTTTTGAACCCCTCTTTGGTGGGCAGGTCATTGGGATCGGTGGGCACATTTTTGCCGGGATCACCGGGGATATAGCGGTCGGTCTGAATATCGGTTTTACGAATGGTATGTACATTTCCGATCTCGGAAGTGGTATAGTCGATGACTCTGAAGCTCATGACCGCCTCACCTTCCATGGTCAGGTCAAAAATCTCGTAACGGTAGTCGGATTCAATCTCTTCCTGCAGTTGCATGGGAGTGTTGGACATCCTGTTCTGTGCGGCGGCAAGATCAGCCTGCGCATCATTCAACTGTCCCTGTGCACCGGCAACTTCCATACTGGAACCCAATGCAATCATAGCCCCGGCCAGACCGCCGCCCATAGGAGCTTGAGCCGCCCCCATCTGGGCATTATTGACCTTGGACTGGGCCATCATGACCGCATTCTGGGCCTGCTGCAGCTCCATCTGAACTTTCTGGTATTCCGGGTTGGGAACCATGCGGGTTCCGCTGATGTATTTACTGGAACCGTAAGAAGGCTTCTCACGTCCGGATTCAACGGCGGTCACCTTGATGATGCTCCCTTTGATCCCGGCCTGCACGCCTTTGATTTTCTTGACCTGCAAGGCAGTGGATTCATCAAGGAATCCCTGCCCCAGCCCCTGTTCGCGCAGGATTTCATCCATGGTGGCCCGTTCAAGAAGACGAACGTTCTTCAAATTTGAATCTTTAAGCCGGGACAAGAGCCTGTCCTTAACGTATCCGGACGCACCGGGCTCGGCACTTTCGTTATCCACATCAAAGGAGACCCGCAGCTCTGTTTCCTGAAACAGCTGTTTCTTGGCTTCCCTGATTTTTTCATCAATATCCCAATACTGGGGCAAACCCTGCTCACGGACCAGCAGCAGATTGGCAAGAACGGTTCCGGCCTTGGATTTATCCCCTTCGTCCATGATGGCCATGGCTTCGGCATAATATTCAGCGGCCAGAGTTTGACGAATTTCGTTAAGCATCTCTTCCACATTGAGATAACCCGGCTTCATACGCGAAATCTGGGTCAGCCCGGCATTGGCCTTGGCAAGACGTCCTTCATTATAAGCACTGATCGACTCATTATAAAGCAGATCTGCCCACTGGGATTCAAGCTTGTGCTTGTATGCGAGCAGCTTCTGGTTATCAGGGACAAAGTTCAATCCGTTCTGAATTTCATCGTAAGCCTTGCGGTAATTTCTCTGCTGCAGGGCCTGACTGGACAAAAGCAGGTGATGCAGGGCCAGATTCTTCTGCTCATAAGTAGGCAGGGGCTGCATCTCCATAGCCTGACCGCTGAAATCATACGCAGACTGATAACTGCCTTTATCAATTGCGGCATCGGCCTGTGAATCATAATAAACTGCGGCCTCATGCTTGAGAGCACTGATACGATCATCAAGATCGGGCAAAGTCTGAGCATAAGGACGCAGGCTTTGCAGCGAGGTCAGTGCCCCCACCCAGTCGTGGTTTTTGCGGCCCATTTCCACAGCTTCGTCAGCCTTGGTGGCTATGCTGGAATGTTTTTTACTGACCTGCCCGTATTTACGGGCATAATCCATATTGTCCGGCTGCAATTCCACAGCCCGACCATACTCAAACAATGCCCCGCCGAGGTTGTTCTGTTTTTCGAGAGCCTGCCCGGAAGCAAAATGATCGGCTGCGGCAAAAACCTTGGCCTTTGCCAGATCAGCCAGAAGCTGACTGTTGCCGGGATCAGCCTGCAGAGCGGATTCAAAATATTCCACAGCCTTATCGTAGGAGCCGGCCTGCATAAAAGCCTGTCCCTGCGTATTTTTCTTGCAGCCGGCAAGGCTGAAAAACAATGCCGGAAGCAGCAGGGTAATGATGAGATACTTACGCATGTTTCAATTCCTCTTTACTGCAACTGGTACTTAGGTGCTTTTTTGACTTTTCTGGGTTTGGGTGCGACCCGCTTTTCCGCAGGAATCTTCTTAGGCGCACTTATGGTCACTTTGACCCTTCCGTCAGGGAAGACTTCCTCGTCTTCAACCTCGATATATTTGGACATATGCATGGGCGAAACCTTGTATTTAGCGGCAAGGTCTTTAATCGCCATCTGCTTTGCATTCTGCGTTGTTGCCTTTTTGCCAGCATCACCGTTCATACCTGGTACAGGATAAGCCATGCTTGTGGCATAAGTGCGGTCTTTTTTAACAATGCCTTTGGGATAAAAGCTGAAGACCTGAATTTTTTCAGAATCCTCATCAGCAACGTAGACCCTGCCTTTGCTCGCAGCTACAGCACTCAGTTTCTTAAAACGCCCGGTACCTTCGCCGGGAGACCCGAAAGCCACGACAAGATTTCCATCCCCATCAAAAATCTGAATACGACTGTTCTTGGAATCAGCCACATAGAGGTAATCTTTTTCATCTGTGGCAATGGAAAGCGGTTCATCAAATTGACCGAGCCCTTCACCGGGACCGCCGATCACCCGCTTGAAATTGCCGTCGGAATCAAAAAGCTGGACCCGATTGTTCTTGAAATCAAGAACATAAACATTGTCCGCGCTGTCGATGGCAAGATCTGTGGGTTTGTCGAAGCTGCCGCCTTCGGGATTCTTGGAATCCTCGGTTTCAAGGCCGAAAGAAGCCAGAAACATGGTGTCCGGGTTAAAAATCTCCACCCGGTGGTTGTCGGTATCGGCCACGTAGATCAACCCTTTTGAGTTAACCGCCACATCCGAAGGATCGTCAAACTGCCCGGTCTTGTCGCCTTTTTTGCCGAATTTGTAGTTGAAACTTCCGTCAGGATTGAGCAGCTGAATACGGTTGTTGCCGGTATCGGCAACGTACACGTTACCTGACTTGCTTACGGCGACGCCCTGCGGCTTGCGGAATTCACCGGGATCATTACCGGAATCTCCCCAGGTCAGGCTGGCGGAACTGCCGCGCAGGTGAATCTGCCCCTCTTTGCTGTTCACGGCATAGAGTTTCTTGTCCGGAGTGACGAACAGCGCGGAAATATCTTCTCCGCTGACAATTTCCTTTTCAAAAACAATCATGGGCGGGGAAACAGTTACCGGAGTCATTTCCTTTTTGCTGCTGCCGCTGATGTTGAAGGACTGGACCCTTTCGTTGCCGGTATCGACCACAAAGACGGTATCATTGTCAGTGCAGGCCAGCCCGGCAGGATCATCAAACTGCCCTCTCCCTTCACCTTCTGAACCGAAGGAGATCAGCAGACGTCCGGTTTTATCAAATTTTTTAACGCTCTGGTCTTCATCTTCTGAAATATAGATATCACCGCGCTTATCCACTGCCAGACCCATGGCATCCTTGCCGAAATCATCGCCATTGGCTGTGCAGGCAATACTTCCGCTCTGCTTGCCCTTGGAATCAAAGATGAGCACCTTGCCTACTTTCGGCACCAGCACATAAACATTGCGGGCCGGATCAAGGACGATGTCCTTAGGTTTTTCCGGAAGCTGTATGGCCCAGAGGAAAATACCCCGGGAGGAGAATACCTGCACCCTTTTGGTGCCTTCTTCGGCTACGTAAACAAATCCGAATTTATCAATGGCCACGGCCACGGGATCATTAAGTTGTCCCGGTTTAGAACCTGCTTCCCCGAAATTTTTTTTGAAGGTTCCATCCTGTTTGAAGACAACGATACGATCATTACCGGTATCAGCCACCACCACATCCCCCTCCGGGCTGATGGCTATGGAGCAGGGACTACGCATCTCCCCGTCATCTTTTCCGGATTCTCCGAACCTGCTTTTGAGATGCCCTTTGGAATCAAAAACAATAATCTGGCCTTCTTTGCCGTCCACAACAAATATTTCACCGTCCCTGTCTATGGCAATATCCACAGGTTCAGGAGTCCCGGTCGGCATGGAGGACTTGAATTTCACATTTTCAAAAGCATGGGCCGGCAATGATGCAATAAGCAGGAATAAAAGAGAAACTACATATCTACACAAATAAGGCATGGAGGACTCCATTAAAGGACAGCTTGTTAAAATCGTTGGTTGTAGCGCTTCCACCTAGAGGTAAGAACAGCGAGAAGCCCCCCCTTTACCCTGAAGGCAGGCTAAGAGACGCTCTTTCATTAATGCCATTCTTATGTTTTTTAATGTTTATTTATAGATCATACAGAGAGCAAAATGTCTAGTATAAGGCAACAAGCTGAACCTCTTTGAAACACGCAACCAGGATAATCACGCATACAAATCTGACCAAACAACCACAATAATGGACGACGCTTAAACCGAAAATTAAAAATATTGGACTGCATCTCATAGGAGAAATCTTTCATTTATAAAGCGGCAGAGAGATGACCGCAACAGTACCGCCCTCAGGCGGTGATAAAAACTCAAGTTTGCCGTTATTCATTTTGACAATGCTTGAAGAAATGGAAAGACCAAGCCCGGTTCCGCCACTGTCACGCTTGGTGGTAAAAAAAGGGTCTTCGATATGGCGCAGGTTTTCCTGCGGGATGCCGTGACCGTTATCTTTTACAATGATCATGGCCCGCGCTTTTTGCTTCTCTCCCTGACTGGTACTGACTGAGACTGATAAATGGCTGTCCTCCGCAGGCATTGCCTCACAACTGTTTACTATGAGATTCATCAACACCTGAATAAGCCGCTGCTGGTTACCTTCCACCACCGGACTCTTTTCCGGCAGCGTAAGTTCAAAATGACGAACAGTTTTTTTGATCTTATGCCGCACAAAGGTCAAAGCTCCGCGTACGACATTATTGAGTTCCACAAACTCGCGGGCATCTTCACTGTCCTGCCTTGAATAATCCTTAAGCTGGGAGACTATGTCCTTAATACGTCCCGCCCCTTCAATCATTTCACCGAGCAGATAAGGAAACTGCTCGCGCAGTTCGGAATATTCCAGCCCTCCAAGAACAAAGTCACCATGTTCATCGCTGTATTCGTCAAGAATCTCCTGCGCATCGTTCCATACATCGCGCAATGTGGGAAGATTCAAAGTCAGGTAGCTGTTGGGGTTGTTGATTTCGTGGGCCACCCCGGCCACCAGAACGCCGAGCGATGCCATTTTCTCAGCCTGCACCATCTGCCGGCGACGGCGGTCATTTTCCTTTCGTGTTGAAATATCGGTGAGCTTGCCTTCCACATAAAGAGTGTGTCCGTCATCGTCCTTTTCGCAGCGGGCATTGAATTCAACCCAGATGGATGTGCCGTCCTTGCGGAACATGCGGGTCTCGAAATCCTTGACCAGTTCCTGATCGCGCAGGATAGCCATGACCGTATCCCGTTCAACCGGATCGCAGTACAGCTGTTTGCTGATATCGGTAATGGATTCCATAAGTTCTTCCGGGCTCTTATACCCCAGAATTCGGGCCATCTCCTGATTGGCCTCTATGAATCTTCCTTTTGCCGTAGAGCGGAAAATACCTTCGAGAGCCTTGTCGAATATCGCCCGGTACTTACGGCCCTCCTCTTCAATTTCGCTCCATTCGGTAATGTCATGGGCTGCCACTGATCCGGCAACGATCACCCCGTTTTCAAAAACCGGAACATAGGTATTTTCATAGAAACGGGTTTCACCTTTGCGGGGTTTATATTCCCTTTTCAGAATATATGACTCACCGCCTAAAACGCGGTCGAAATGATTCCGTGCGGATTCGCGATCCTGATCGCTGGAAAAAATATCCAGAATATTCATTCCGGGACAAATGCTCACGCCCCAACTGTGTTTTATAAATTCAAAATGGGCCTGATTATAGGTGATGTAACGATATTCGGAATCAAAAGAAAACTGCATCAGATTGCGGGGAGCATCGATGAGTGCCCGCAATTGTTTAATTTCTTTGCGCAAACGGTTATTCTGTTCCGCAAGCGCGCTGACTCGCTTATGTAATCTCTTTGTTTCAAAACCCATACTGAATCCGTCAGCTGTCGCTGTTATCCCGCTTCATATTGTTAAGTCTCTTATTCAAAGCCTGTCGTGATATTCCAAGGCTCCGGGCCGCTTCCACCTGATTGTTTTCTGCACGACGCATAGCCTCCAAGGTCAGCTCTTCACTTACTTCCTTGAGGGTCGGAAGCTCCGTGCCGAAGGCCACCTTTTGACTGCCTGCAACGGTCGGGCCTGCTTCCAGACATACCGGTGCACCCTTTCCTATATGGTTCTGCAGCCGCTCGCTGTTCAGGACTGTACCCTCAGTACAACTGACGGCGTCCATAACCATGAATTGAAGTTCCCGAACATTTCCCGGAAAATCATATCCCATGAGCAGACCGCTGAGTTCTCCCGGAACTTCAGGCTTGGCCCGGCCCTCACTTTCGCAAGCCTGACTCAGGAAATAATCGACCAGCAACGGAAGATCTTCCTTGCGGTCACGCAGCGGCGGTATGTGCACATGGTGGGCCTTGAGTCTGTAGTAAAGATCGCTGCGGAATCTGCCGCTTTTGTTCAACTCTTCAGGATCGATATTGGTGGCGGCGATTATGCGGGCATCGGTCTTGCGGGTCAGGTCCGAACCGATAGCCATGTATTCGCGCTCCTGAACCAGACGGAGCAGTTTCAACTGTGAACCATGGGCCAGATCCCCTATTTCATCGAGAAAAAGGGTTCCTCCCCCGGCATTGACAACCAGCCCCGGACGGGCCTTGTCCGCTCCGGTGAAAGCCCCCTTCTTGTGTCCGAAGAGAGTGTCGGCAAAAATATTGTCATCAAGTCCGGCCACGTTGACCGGAACAAACTCGCCGGATCGCCCGCTGGCCCGGTGAATGGCTCCGGCAATAAGCTCCTTGCCCACCCCGGATTCCCCGGTAATGAGCACCGGTTGTGATGATTCGGCAATGGCCTCGATGTATTTAAAGATGGAGCGCATAGCCGAATTCGCAGTAACGATATTCTCAAAAATTTCGGGACGTTCAAGTCGGTCATCAAAGAAACGGGAACGCAGGGTGGTGTTTTCCCGCTTCAGCTCACGAATCTGGATGGCATGCCGGATACCTGAGACCAGAGAGCTTTTATCATAGGTTTTGACAAAGAAATCAAAGGCCCCCAGTTTTACGCATTGGACCGCTGTTTCCACCTGACTCATGCCGGTAATGACCAGAATGGGGATATCGGCATGCTTTGAGGTTACCAGCCGGATCAAATCCTCACCGCTGACATGGGGCATGGCGAGATCTGCGGCAATGACTTCCACCTCGGTGGTTTCAAGGATGGCTTCCACTTCGCGGCTGTCGTTACAGCACAGGATATTGTTTATGCCCGCAGACTTGAGGGCAAGGGAGAAGGATCGGGTCCATGTTTCCTCGTCATCAACAAGGAGTACAGGATTCTTGGGGAATGCGGTTTTACTCATACTGCGACTTCACCAGCTGTCTTCCGGTTAAAAAAGCAAGGAGCGAAATTCAGATTCCGGACAACTTCCGGAAGTTATAAATTTCAGGAATTGTCAGACCAGCCGGAAAACAGAGGAGTTCAAACAAACTGTTTCCCGACCGGTCCAACAAAATATTGCTGTAGTTTTATCAGAAGTTACTCGTAAGTGCGCTCATCCACAAGGGGGGCGGCGTCATCTTTGATGGCATTATTGTCTGCAAGGATTTCCATGACCGGACGCAGCTTGATTTTGTCCTGAAAAGCGGGGATGAACGCTTTCTCGTCCAGCTGACCTTCAAGGACCATCTTGAGCGTCAATTTATCCTTGCCGCCCTCGTTGCTGACCACGATCTGGTGTTTGGCAATGGCCGGAAATTCACGGATAACTTCAGCGACCTGTGACGGGTACACAAACTGCCCTTTGACCTTGGCGGTATCATCGGCGCGGCCGAGAATTCCCGCCAGTTTCGGCGCGGTACGCCCGCACCCGCAAGGCTCGTCCACCATGCGCGAAAGGTCTCCGGTGGCAAACCTGACCAGCGGATAGGAAAGGGTATATGGAGTGACAACCACTTCACCTATTTCGCCCATGGGCAAAGGTTCCCCGGTCTTGGGATCGCAGATTTCCACATAGCAGCGGCTGGAAACATGCATGCCGCCCAGCTCAAGGCACTCATAAGCTATGCAGCCCAGATCAGCGGTTCCGTACCCCTGACGGACCTTCATGCCGAAGGCATCTTCCACTTCGCTGCGCAGGGATTCGGGCAGGATTTCCGCTGCCACAAAAGCCACATCCAGATTAAAATCCTTTTTCAGGTCAAGACCATCAGCCTGCGCCTTCTCGGCAATAACTTTCAGATAACTGGTCATGCCCACAAATCCGGTAACGGGCAGGCTGGTCATAAGCTGCATCTGTACCGGGGTATTGCCCGGTCCCGCAGGGACCACAGCGCAGCCTATTTCGCGCAAAGGCTGCTCAAGCATCAAACCCGCCGGAGTCAGATGATAGCTGAAAGTCATCTGTACCAGATCTCCTTCACGGAAACCTGCGGCGTAGAAACCTTCGGTCCAGCCCCAGTAGTCGGCTTCACGACCTTCGGGATCGAAGATGGGACCGGGGGACTGGTAGATCCTGCTCAATTCACCGGGTTTAGCGGTGAGCAGCCAATCCAGTCCCTTTTCCTGCTGCAGGGAAATCAGGTCCTTCTTGCGCAGGACCGGAATTTTACTGAAAGATTCAAGGTCGGTAATATCAGCAGCAGATATTCCGGCTTCTTCCATGCGCGATTTGAATTCCTGTGAAGATTCCGCCGCTTTTTCGATAACGGCTTTAATTTTAGTCAGCTGCCTTTCTGACCGAGCTTCAGGAGTATCCTTTTCGTAGTCGTTAAATAGTCCGTTAGATCTATCCACCATCTCACCTCATAAAAGTAATTAATCAGATTAATCATCGCAAAATGTTTCGAAACAAACGGCGAAGCCCCGATAAAAAGTTTTGGGATTCTTAAACCCTTTTCCCAAAAGGGTTTAAGCCGCCGGAGGCATTCTTATCCCAGCCAGCGTTTGCGGCGGCGGTAGTGTTTTACGTCACGATAACTTCGCTTTTCACCGCCATGGGACAGGCCGAGATAAAATTCCTGTACATCAGGGTTGTGCAGCAACTCTTCGCCCTTGCCGTCCATGACAATGCGGCCGTTCTCCATGATATATCCGTAATCCGCCAGTGAAAGAGCCATGCGGGCATTCTGCTCCACCAGCAGCACGGTCACCCCTTCCTGCTTGTTGATCTTCTTGACGATGTCGAAGATTTCTTCCACCAGCAAAGGGGCTAAACCTAATGAAGGTTCATCGAGCAAAAGCAGCTTCGGATTGGCCATCACCGCACGCCCGATGGCGAGCATCTGCTGCTCTCCGCCGGACATATAGCCCGCCAACTGGGAACGACGCTCTTTAAGCCTTGGAAAATACGTATACACCTTTTCAAGATTCCTTGAGAAATACTTGCTCGGCTGGGTATACGCTCCGCAACGCAGATTCTCTTCCACGTTTAGATCTTCAAAAATACGCCGCCCTTCCATAACCTGAAAGATGCCCTTGCGGACCATCTTTTCCGGGCTCTGGATGTTTACCGGCTTGTCGTCATAAAGAATGGTACCGGAAGTGGCTTTACCGTCCTCGCCCTCCAGCAGACCGGAGATGGCTTTCAGTGTTGTGGATTTCCCGGCTCCGTTTGCGCCCAGCAGGGTGGTGATGGAGCCTTTCTCCACATTAAGGCTCAAACCTTTGAGCACCAGCACCACGTCGTTGTAGACGACTTCGAGGTTTTGAACGTTCAGCAGACTCATAAATAAATCCTTTTAGAGTGAATAGAAGCCTATTTACCCAGCCATTTGTCGTCGCGGGGCAGGGAGACTGTTTCGAGGAATTCGAGTTTACCGTCTTTTACGGTACAGACGTTAACAGCCATGCTCGGGCGGTGGTCATCCGGAAAGTAGCTGATTGCCGGAGCCAGTCCCATGGGATCGTAATCGCGCATGGTTTCCAGTGCTTCCTTGATGGATTTACCGGTAACCTTGCCGTTCGCGGCGGCCTTCTTCATGCCTTCCACCATAACCAGAGTGGACACGAAGCCACGCAGATAATGGGTCATCTGAGGCTGGCCTTTAGTCTGCTCTTCGATGACTTTCATGCCCGAAACGTCCTGTCCGTAAACCGCTGCAGCCTGCATGCCGAAGTTGCCCTCGCAGGCGGGTCCGGCCATCTTGGCAAGATTTTCATCATTACCCCAGATGTTGACCAGGAATTTGCCGCCAAAGCCGAGCTTCTTGGCGTCTTTCATCAGCACTGCGGTGGAAGGAGTGGTTCCGCCGACCCAGACGAAATCGGGATTCTGTTTCTTGAGGGCCAGCAGCTGCGGAGTTGCATCCATGGCTTTCAGGCCGAGAACTTCGTCGCCGGTGATTTCAAAACCCAACTCTTTTGCATATTCCTTCATGGCCTTGAGGGGAACGAGACCGTAGGGCTTGTCCGGGTAGACAAAAGCCAGTTTCGGGGCCCGGGATTCCTTCCAGTTATCTTTGATGTATTTCAATCCGGCACGCCCCTGAGTTGAGTAATCGGGCGCGATGGTAAAGTTGTAAGGAGCTTTTTTCGGGTCCATGAAATGTGCAGAGTAGGAAGCTGAAAAAACAGGAATGCGGTCACGGGAAACAAAACGCACCAGAGCTTCGGTATCCCCTGTCCCCCAACCCTGCAGAGCAACAATACCTTGAGATTTAAAACGCTTATACGCAGAAAGAGCCTGTTGCACATTATAGGCGTAGTCCACCTGAATGAGTTTGATCTCTTCTCCGTTAACACCGCCATTGGCATTGACATATGCAATGCAGTCCGTAACGCCCTGAGCGTAAGGAACACCTACACTTGAAGTAGGTCCGGTAAGGTCGGACAGTACACCGACTTTCAGGGTTGCAAAGGCTGTTGAACCTGTCAGCAGGGTTGCCATGATAACCGTTACGGTCAAAATTCTTTTAATCATTGTTCTCTCTCCTCTAAAAATGACGGATTATTTTAAAGTGCTGCCTGCACGTTTTTGTTTAATAAGCAAAAGGATAAAGCTTCCAGTAAGCCTTGATCAGTTTCCACTTACGCACCAGCCCTTCCGGTTCGAAGATCAGGAAAAGCACGAGAGTCAGTCCGAAGACACCTTCCTTTAGCGGTGCAGCCATGGCACTTGCTTCCGGTGCAACGGTTGCCAGCAAAGAGGTGGCGGTATTAAGAACTTCGGGCAGCAGGGTGATGAATATTGCACCGAAGATGGAACCGAGCACCGAGCCCATGCCGCCGATGATGATCATGGCCAGATAACTGATGGACAGCCCGATGGAGAACTGCTCCGGGGTAATGTACATGGTGTAGTAAGCCCAGAGTCCACCGGCGAGACCGGCCATGAATGAACTGGTGGCAAAAGCCTGCAGCTTATACTGGAAAAGATTCACCCCCACGTTCTCCGCCGACTGGTAGAAATCGCGGATAGCGACAAAAGCGCGGCCCGAACGGGAACGCACAATGTTTGATACGCCGAGCACGCAGACAGTGGTGATAGCGAAAATGAGATAAAACATCTTCTCGTCAGAATCGAACATGAAGCCGAAGATTTCCGGTGAATCAACAGGCATGCCGTTGGCTCCTCCGGTGAAGGATGTCCAATGCAGGAACACGTATTCCAGAATAAGCTGTGCTGCCAGTGTTGAGATGGCAAGATAAATCCCCTTCAGTCGCAGCGAAGGGATACCAAAGATCATCCCGGCAATTGCAGCCATTGCCCCGCCCCCAAGCAGGCAAAGCAGAAAGGGAAGCCCTTTGGAAGCCAGAACCGCGCAACCGTAGGCCCCTACTCCCACAAAGGCTCCATGTCCCAGAGACATCTGCCCGCAGACCCCGGTGAGCAGGTTCAAGGACACTGCGCCGATAACCGCGATCATGATCAGGTTCATTACCGATATGTAGTAGAAATCCAGCACGCAGGGCGCGGCCAGCATGGCCGCCATGAACAGCCCGAGACACGTTTTCTGGAACGTGGACGGGAAAAGCTGGTCTTCACTATTGTAAGTTGTAAAAAACAGTCCGCATTTCTGCATGTTACACTCTCTCGATTTCTTTGGTGCCGAACAGCCCGTAAGGCTTGACCATGAGGATGATGACCAGCACCACAAAGGATGCAACTTCCTTAAATCCGCCGAGATTCAACAGATCGCGGGCAAGTCCTTCGCTGAGATTCTCCAGCACACCGATGATGAGCCCGCCCAGAGCCGCTCCGAGCAGAGAGTCAAGTCCGCCCAGAATAACCGCCGGGAAGACTTTCAAACCGAGATGCCCAAGCTGGGAGTTGATGCCGTTGATGTTGCCGAGAATGATTCCGCCGATGGAGGAAACCACCGCCGCGATACACCACGACAGGGCGAAGATGTTCTTGATGCCGATACCCATGGACTGGGCGGCCTGCTGGTCAAAAGCGGTGGCCCGCATGGCAATGCCCAGCGATGAATACTTGAAGAACAGGGAGAATACCGCGAAGAGCAGCAGGCAGAGCACAGAAGCCGCGATGTAGACCGGGGCAATGGGCAGCCCGAAAACCATAATCGGCTCCTGCGGCAGGATTGGCGGGAAAACCCTGATCTGCGTTCCCCAGAAGACCTGCACCAGCGACTTGAGTATGGACGAAAGACCGATGGTGACCATGACCACCGAAATGATCGGCTCCCCGATGAGCGGCCTGAGCACCATCCGCTCCACCAGTATTCCCAGTACGAGAGAGAAAACCAGTGTGATCAGAAATGAAAGCAGGAAAGGCAGCTGGTACTGCACGGTGAGCGCGAAACAGATGTACGCTCCGGCCATGACCATTTCGCCCTGTGCGAAGTTGACCACCTTGGTGGCCTTGAAAATAATTACAAAACCAAGGGCCACCAGACTGTAGATGGAACCTACCACGAGGCCGTTGATTATGAGTTGGAGATAATATTCCATTAGCGGGCCTCGCTGATTTCGCGGATGGCTATAGGGCCGGACATGGTCCGCTCCGAGCCGTCCTGATATTTGATACGGGCGGTGAGATTAATCTCCTTTGCACCGTTATAAAGGGCATGGATGAGATCGCCGTAACGCTCGCCTATGATTTTGCGGCGGATTTTGCGGGTACGGGTCAGTTCGCCGTCGTCCGCGTCCAGTTCTTTAAAGAGCAATGCAAAACGCTTAACCGAAGTGCCGTCCTGCAAGGATTCATTGATGGATGCAACTTCTTCGCTGATAAGGTCGTAGAGATTGGGATTGGAAGCCAGATCCTGATAGGTGGTGTAGGTCAGCTGCTGCTGTTCGGCCCAACGCCCGGCAATATCACTGTCGAGACAGATGATGGCGGTGATGTAGTCGCGGTCCTGCCCGATGACCACCGCCTCCTGCACGTAGGTGGAGAACTTGATCTTGTTCTCAATGAACTGCGGGGAGAAACGGATGCCGCTATTGAGGGTCATGACATCGGAAAGGCGGTCGATAATAACCAGCTGCCCGTTGTCCTTGAAATATCCGGCATCACCGGATTTGAGCCAGCCGTCTTCAATGGTTTCGGCAGTGGCTTCCTCATTTTTAAGGTAGCCCTTAAAGACAGCAGGACTCTTGGTCAGCACCTCGCCTTCTTCGGAAATTTTAATCTCAGTTTCCGGGATGGGCTCACCCACAGTATCAAAACTGACAGAGCCGTCCTTGTGGATACAGGAAATTCCCGCCACTTCGGTCTGCCCGTAAATCTGCTTCAGGTTGATGCCCAGCGCATGAAAAAAAGTGAAAGTATCCGGCCCCAGCGGCGCGCCCCCGGTGGACCCGCTGCGAATGCGGGAAAATCCGAGACGGTCCCTGAGAGCCCGGAAAAGGCAGACCTCGGCCAGCCAATAACCGAACTTATCCAAGGCAGAGGGAGTCTGCCCGTGCAAGACCTTGTCGGCATAATTGATGCCCATGGGCAGAAATTTATTAAACAGCCAGCGTTTGAGCGGCGTGGTCTCCATAATACGGACACGGACTTTGGCAGCCATATTTTCCCACACACGCGGCGGCGAGAAAATGAGATGAGGCCCGATCTCACGGATATTTTCCTGCACAGTGTCCGGCTCTTCAGGAAAGTTTACGCAAAATCCGAAAAGCAAAGCTGAAGCCACAGCCATCATCTGCTCCCCCATCCAGGCCAGCGGGAGGAAGGATACGAATTCATCGGACTCCTTCTTGGGATCAGAGTCACCGAGATTCCAAGCCATGGACAGGAGATTCTCATGGGTCAGCATAGCCAGCTTGGGACGCCCGGTAGAACCGGAGGTAGTGGCGATAATCGCTACATCTTCGGGAACAACTTCAGCAGTCCATGTTTCGAATTGATCAGCCTTAGCCTTGCCGAGCGACCTGATGTCATCAAAGGACATAAGTCCTTGCTCATCATAATCCACCAGCCCTTTGGGGTCATGATAAATTATGTATTTGAGGTCCGGGAGCTGGTCACGGATGGACAGGATCTTGTCCACCTGCTCCTGATCCTCAGCAACCACGAGCCGTGCCTCGGAAAGGGTAAAAATGTAACCGATCTCATCCGCCGGGGAGTCCTGATAAAGTCCCACGGAATAACCGCCGATGCCCTGAATCGCCAGTTGCGCCCAAAGCCACTCAGGGCGGTTGTCGCCGATAATGACAATGGCATCGCCCTTCCCAAAACCCAATGACTTGAGCCCTGCGGCGAATTCCGATGTAATTTCAAGATATTGCTTATAAGTAAATGACTGCCAGATACCGAGATATTTCTCACGCATGGCAGTGCGGGAAGCGCGGTCGCGGCCATTTTTGATCAGCAGTGCCGGAAGTGTTGTTTTATATGGACGGCTCATTTTACCTTCCTTGATAAAGCCCGCCCTCGTCTCCGAGGTAGGCACTGATAACTTTCTTGTTCTGCTGCACTTCAGCGGGAGTTCCACAAGCGAGGATGCGGCCGAAATCGAGCACCACCACATGATCGGAAATATCCATAACCACCCCCATATCGTGCTCCACCAGAAAGACTGAAATGCCCCACTCCTCGTTGATATCGAGGATGTAGCGGGCCATATCTTCGGTTTCTTCTAGGTTCATGCCCGCCATGGGTTCGTCGAGAAGGAGCAATTCAGGTTCCGCAGCCAGCGCGCGGCCCAGTTCCACCTTCTTCTGGACCCCGTAGGGCAGATGTCCGGCAGTCTGGTGGCGGTAAGGGGAAAGTCCGAGAAAATCGATGATCTCCTCCACCCTCTGCCTGTGTGCGGACTCTTCCCGGCGGGCTTTGCCGAAGTAAAGAAGTGAGGACAAAATTCCATAGTTAATACGCGAATGACGCCCCACCATCAGGTTATCCAGTACGGAAAGCCCCCGAAACAGGGCGATGTTCTGAAAAGTACGGGCCATGCCGAAATGGGTACGCTTGTTGGCTGGCGTACCAAGCATCTCATCCCCTTTAAGGGTGATGGAACCGGTGTCGGGAAAGTAACGCCCGGAAATACAATTGAGCATGCTGGTCTTGCCTGCACCGTTGGGGCCGATGAGTGAAGTGATGCTGCCTTTGCGCACGCCGCAATTTACCCTTGAAAGAGCGGCAACGCCTTTGAATGTCAAAGTGACATCCTTAACCTCAAGCAGCGGCTCACCCATGGGGACCGGGTCACAATCCGGTTTGAAAAAAGGACTACTGCCATTCATCCCTGAAATCCTCCGGACCAACTACATCGTATCCGTTCTTCTGCAGGGCAGCGGCAACGGAAGAGGGATTATCGGCATTTACCCGAATAACGACCATTCTGCGGTCATCATGATTGAAGGTACCTGTAGAGATAATGGAATAGCCAAGGTCGTCGATGAGGCTGGAAACATGCTTGAGCACGCCGGGACGGTCCTCTACTTCAAAAACTATGCGGGACCCCCCTTCTGCAAAACCCATTTCCTCGGCCAGCACGTCGAGAATAACATTGCGGTTGATGTAGCCCAGAAGATTGCTTTCAGCGTCCACCACTGCGAGACCCGCCAGATTCTTGCGGCGCATGATCACCGCTGCTTCCTCGATTTCAGTTTCGGGGCTGACAGTAGTGATGTCTGTGCGCATGATCTTTTTCAAGGTCAACTTGGAGAGCAGATAATTAATTTCGTGCTTATCCAGTCCGGTCATAGAGGAAGGCATTGCAGCACTTATATCTTCCTTGCGCACATAACCGACCAGTCTGCCGCCCTCCACGATGAGCAGCATCCACAGCATATTGTCATCCATAAGGATGGAAGCATCTTCAGCCAGCGTATCCGGTGATTGCGGCATGAAGTCTTTCAGCATTTTGAGCCCGACGTACATTATATGTAAACCTCCTGAAGCGAATAAGTTCAGTCCCTTACTGAAAGGAACGTGCCAAAGCATGACTGAAGATTCGACCAGGAAGCCTACAATAATATTGTCAATTTATTTAAACCACTTAGGACTATTAGCTTTACTAAAAACACGCCAAAGGAATACTGACGGCAGGAATCTGCTCAGGCTTGAACGGAGACTATTCTGCAACTTTTGTTGACAGATTTTTTAAAGACAGGTGGGGGAGCTACTTTTGTTGCGCAAAGAAGCCTTTTGCAACTTTTGTTGCAGAAGCAACTTTAGTTGCAGCATATTTAAATGTAGTCCTGAGCGGATTGTACGCACGAGTCAGCTCACTTCTCTGCTAAACAAATGAAGCCCCGCAATGCACCAACACATTGTGAGGCTGTACTTTCATATTTTTTACCAGCCTTTTTTGATAAATCTGGGCCGCCCCTCCAATAAAAAATTCATTATGGAGCATTTTAAATTCTTCAAAGAGCAGAAATTAACAACACTCCTGCCTAAAAGGGTGGATGCCGTCAGCTTCTTATCTGAATGCATTACTCCCGACATTATGATTAAAGGCTGCGATTGGTATCTTTATTTTTGAATTGATAAAGAATTTCACACTCAAAATCATTTAACCCGAAATATGAGTTTTCCATGCTTAAATCAATAACGCTTGGGGCACTTCTGACGATCGCGATGACCGCCAATGTGTGCGGAGCAGCATCACAGCCCACCTATGAAAAAGCAGTAAAGGCACTGAAAACAGAAGCCGCTGCATCTGAAAAATATCAAAAATGGGACGACATCAAGAGAGAGCTTGCCGCTGAAATCACCAACATGAAGATGCTTGATGACTGGATGAGTTTTCAGAACAAAAAGTATCAACGCTATATAAAAAGGCAGCAGAAAACCATTGCGGAATTAAAACGCCGCAAAGCTGAAGCACAAAAAATACGCATGGAACTTGAACCTTTTCTGGAAACAATTGTCGATAAGCTGGAAGAACAGGTCAATGCCGACCTTCCTTTTCTGAATAAGGAAAGGACGCAGCGCATCGCTTTTCTGCGGGACTCCCTTGACGACTACCATCTGGAACTCAGCGAAAAACTGCGCCGGATTTTCGAAGCCCTGCAGGTTGAGACAGAATACGGACGCAATGTGGAAACCGCTTCAGAGCAGATCGAATTGAGCGGGATTCCGACCACGGTCTCTGTTTTCCGGCTTGGCAGGACGGCACTCTATTACCAGACCGAAGACGGCAAATCCTCCGGCTACTGGGACCGCCACGGCAAAACATGGGTGCCTGTAAATACCGAATTTTCCAGAGATATCCAGAAAGCAAAAGACATGGCCTCGCGCAAGCGGGCAGTGGAACTGATCTCCCTGCCCATCACGCAACCGGCCGACAAAATATGACAGGGAAAATCCAATGAAAAAATATATCCTTGCACTGCTTGCCATCCTGATTCTGGTCACTTCGGCTCAGGCGGCAAACACAAATACAAAACCCCGGATTGATACTGATAATCTGCAGGCAGCGAAACAGGAAGCCAGACAGACAGAACTGATCATCACCGAACAAAAAATAGCAATCACACAGGAAGCTGCCGCACTGAAAAAATCCATTGCCGGAAAAAAGGAAACACTCGGAACCCTGAAAACACAATACGAAGCCCTGCTGGCAGAAGAAAAGAAGCTTAAGGAAGAGCTGGCTGAACAGGCTCACGAACTGAAAACCATTGACGGCGCAATCCGTACCTCTGCCAAACAGGCCAGGGATTATTTCAACGAAAGCCTGACCACGCCGGATCATCCCGAACGTTTGCCTGTGCTTGAGGCAATCCTTAAGCCCAACAGATTTCCGGGAATGGAGAGCATAAAACAGCTCTTGAATCTTTATCTCCATGAAATGCACACAGGCGGGGAGATCCTCCACAAAACAACTGAATTCACCGCAAAAGACGGACAGAGCAGGAACGGCGAAACCATCCGTATCGGCACATTTACCACTGTGTTCAGGACCCCTGACGGAGAACTCGGTTTTCTGCGGCCTGATTTAGGCGGTGCCGGACTTACCGCTGTTGCCGGGGAACCGGGCTGGATGCTCTCCCGGACCATCAATGATTTCTTTGACGGCAAAAGCAACCTGTTCCCCGTGGACATCTCCAACGGAGCCGCCCTGCAACGGATCGCCCAGACCCAGAAGAGTTTCACGGAATGGCTGTCCGCCGGAGGCATACTTGTCTGGCCGATCCTCCTTGTGGGATTGATTGCCGCGCTGATCATTATCGAACGATTCATCTCCCTGAGCCGAATCAGGGCCAATTCCGGCAAGAACATGGGCCGGATAATTGAAATGGTTTCCAGTGGAAAATGCTCGGAATGCCGGGAATTCTGCCTGCAGAAATCCAGCTTTCCCACCTGCCGGGTTATTAGCCACACCCTGAAATATGCCGGCACAAGTAAGGAAATCCTCGAAAACGCATTTCAGGAGGGACTGCTTAAAGAACTCCCTCTTCTTGAAAGATTCCTGCCGACCCTAAATGTTCTGGCTGCAGTGGCCCCGCTTCTGGGGTTGCTGGGAACGGTCACAGGCATGATCAATACCTTTCAGATCATCACCATATACGGAACCGGTGATCCGCGCATGATGTCCGGCGGCATCTCCGAAGCATTGGTCACAACCCAGCTGGGTCTGGCCGTTGCTGTACCGATTATGCTCCTGCACCACATCCTCGATCGCAGGGTAGATAAAATTGTGGGCGACATGGAAGAGAAAGGTGCCACAATCGCTGTGGCCCTGATGAAGAAAAATCCCGCGACAGGAAAGGGTACGGTGTACGGAGATGCTGCATAATCTTCTGGAAAAATGGTTCTTCCACATTCAAAACGGCGGGGAAATCATCGTTCCGATTTTTCTGCTCTCTATCATCATGTGGACATTGATCTTCATTAAAACCCGCTATTTCCTGTTGGTCAAAAAGAGTGAGCACACAGCGGGACACACCGGATGGCAACGGGAAATCCATAGCCAATACCAATTCCGGCACAGCAGCAATGCAGAATTGAACAGGAAAACTCTGGATTCAATTCAGTCCGTCCAGCAGGCCAAAGCCATGCGTCACATCCGCACCATCATGGTTCTTGCGGCCCTTGCTCCGCTGCTGGGGCTGCTCGGCACAGTGACAGGCATGATCTCAACATTTGACGTCATCGCCATATCCGGCACCGGTAATGCCAGAGCTCTTGCTTCGGGTATCTCCGAAGCCCTGATCACCACCCAGAGCGGGCTGATCGCAGCTGTGCCCGGAATGCTTTTCGGGGCGATTCTCTACAGCAGGGCCGACAAACTCAGTAAACGGATTGAACTTTTCTGCATCGGCCTGCAACACGGAACAACTTCAGAGGAATAGCCGGATGAAAAATATACGCCAAAGAAGAAAATTACGCAGCGGTACATCTGAAATAAATATGACCCCGCTGATTGATATGGTCTTTATTCTTTTGATTTTTTTCATTGTAACCACCAGCTTTGTACGCGAAGCCGGAGTGGAAGTGGAACGCCCTTCCGCCCAGTCCGCCGAGACCAGGGCGAAAGCGAGCGTGATCCTCGGACTTACCGCTCAGGGGCGGGTATTTGTCGAAGGCCGCTCACTGGATATCCGCTCTGTGCGGGCCTACATGGAAAGATTTCTAGCCGAAACCCCCGAAGGTTCCGCCGTTGTTGTTGCGGATAAATCCAGCCACACCGGCACATTGGTTCAGGTGCTGGATCAATGCCGCCTGGCCGGGGTGAAAGCTGTCAGCGTTGCAGCAAGGAAACCGCAATGAGCCCCCGTGCTGCCGGTGAATATTCTCTTTGCCTGCTTCTCGCTCTATGCATGGCTGGAGGAGTAAGTCTGGGCATGGTCTGTCTGACTGAGATTGAGGAACCCAAAACATCTCCGCTCATTGAGGGAGCCATCCGGCTGGCTGCCCCGGAACCGGATCAGATCGTCGAAGAAAAAAAGGAGAGGCTGCAGGATGAACCGGAACCGCCCAAGGATCTGGATTTAAAATTTACCGCAAACCCAACATCCAAACAGCAGGCCCCGGTCATGCAGATGAGGATTCCCGCCTTTGCTGCGGACATCCATCCGTCCCTCAGCGACGGCATCAACATCCCTACAGCCTCTCTGGGAAGCATGGGCTTTAATATCAATGAGGTCGACGATGTTCCGCAGGTGCTGCGCAGTGTCCCCCCGGAATATCCATACGCTGCAAAACGTTCAAGAACCGAAGGAAACGTTGTGATCAGGCTGTTGGTCAAAAAGGACGGCAAACCAGACAATCTTTCCATCCATTCTTCCTCTCCGGTGGGGATATTCGATTCTGCCGCCTTGAGTGCAGCCGTAAGATGGCGTTTCAAGCCCGGACGCTATGCCGGAAATGATGTGGACACATGGGTTTTGATTCCATTTAACTTTGAGATGACACAATGATGCACTCAGTTCGTAACATTTCTCTGGCGGGATTTCTCTGCGCCTGCCTGATTCTGCTTTGCACACCCCTTGCCGGGGCGAAGAACTTTCCGCCGCAGGCCAGACACGCCATGATCAAGGCCCAGTCAGATTTAAAAGAAGGAAATATGCAGGGGGCTGAGAGAACCCTCAGTGAATATATCCGGACCACAAAAGAAAAAGTCCCGGCTGAAGTGTTCATTATGCTGGGCGGATCCAGACACGATTCAGGCAACAAAAAAGGAGCCTTAGCCGCTTTTCTTGAGGGATATACACTCTGTCCCGGCAACCAGTCGCTCTGCCGCAACAGCGCGGTGCTTCTTTATGAACAAAAGAAATATGAGCAGGCGGCCCGGATGTTTGAAAATACATACGAACTTGCAAAGCCCAAAGATCCGCAAATGCTTTATCATGCCGGAGCCGCATACTATGAAGGGGAAAAGTACAGGCAATCCGCCCGGATTCTAGCCCGCCTTTTGGCTGAAACCCAAAATCCCCAAAAGGATTGGATCAAACTGGCTGTCCATTCTTATTTGCTGTCCGGACAGCAAAAAAAGGCCCTCAGATGCCTGAAAAAACTACTGAAAAAACACCCTGAAACACCTGAATACTGGAAAATGCTGGCCAAGGTGGAAATGGACCGCAAAAAATATGTCGACGCTGCCGCCGCTCTGGAAATGGGCTACAGCTTCAGCTCTCCCACAAAGCAGGAAAACAGGCAACTTGCTCAATTATACAGGTACATTAACGCTCCGCTCAAGGCCGCTGATATCCTGAACGGATTGTACGGAAAAAACCCCACAAATAAACAGATTCAGGAGCTGGTTTCGCTATACAGCTGCGCCGGAAAACCGCAGCAGGCTTTAAAGCTTGTGGATCAGGCACTGAAAAACAATCCGCAGCAGAAGTCTTCCCTGCAACTGCTGATGACCAAAGGCAAACTGCTGTATCAGCAGCGCAAATTCAACGCCGCCAGAAGAGCCTTTTCACTCTACCTGAAACAAAACCCGAAGGATTCTGAAGCACGCTTATACAGAGGGTTTTGCTTTTGGGAACTTAAACAATGGCAGCTTTCCAGAAATGATTTCCAGAAACTGACCCACATAAAAAAATACAAAGCCAGAGCCAAAAGGGCACTGACTGCACTGGACGACCTCCAAGAGGCCAGAACTGAAGCAACAGAAGGGTAAGTTTATGAAAAAACATGTCTGATTCTGGCAATACTCATTCTGCTGAGTGCGGACAGGGAAGCTACTCCTCACAAATTAAAACAGAACTCCCCTGCGCGCACTCAAGCTTATCAGCCACAACCCTGCATTTGGCTTTAAAAGCAAAAAATACCGGACGGTTTGAACGCTCGTAAAGGGCCTCAAAATTGCCCTGCCCCTTACAGAGTACGATATCGGCGGAGTTGTAAATCTTGAGAAGTTCCGGGGAGGCCTGCTCCAGTACGGTTCCAAAAGTGGTACAGCCGGAAGGAATGGTCCGGCATATTTTATCCATGCCCACAAATTCAGCGTCTTCCATAAGCGCATCATTGAGGATCGGCGCGCTGCGCACGGCGTAGGTCAGGTCAATTCCACGCTCAACCAACTGTCTGGCAAGGATGGTATCCAGCGCGATTTCCCCGGCGTTGTCACCGAGGATGAGCATACGCGCTCCGGGCTTGAGCAGCTTCTCCAGTTCCTGCACGGCTCCGTCCATGAACGAAGTATCGTTCTCACTGCCCAGGGCGGCTTGCCAGTCGAACATTTCCGGCGGACCGTGATCGATATAGTTGCCGATGATGGACACATTCAAGGCTGTGCGTAAAGAATCGTCAGACGCTTTAACAATTTCTGAAACTGCCGGGACGGCTTGCATAACCTGACGGTTGGCTTCGCGCTTTATTTCAGCATAAGGATCGCTGTTGCCAAGGATTTCATAACCAAGGGGATAAAGTTTCTGCGCCCAGTGCGGAACGGTCTGTTCCATGGACAGCGTGTGCAGCCGGGAAGCCCACTCGTGCAGCAGCCGTTCGTGTTTTTGCGGCTCATCAGGGGCGGCAATGCGGGCCATTTTAAGCCCTTGCGACAATAAACAGACCTGACAATCAAGATGGGGAATCATGGTTAACTCACTTTTTTAGACCGGAACAGGACATCCATTAAATCTTTTCCAGTAAAAGCGGGAGAAATTCATTTGCATCGGCCACCACCAGCACATCGGCCAGATCACGGATGGGCGCGTCCAGATCTGTATTCACTGCGATTACATACTTTGAAGAACGTGCTCCGGCAGAGTGCTCCACTGCCCCGGAAATACCGCAGGCAATATAAACCGCGGGCTGAATAGACTGCCCGGTTATGCCGATCTGGCGGCTGTTCTCCACCTCCTGCGCATCTACCAGCGGACGGGTTGCCGCATGTTCGCCTCCAAGCTTTGCGGCCAACTCTTTTACACGGGCGAGCGAATCATCATTCAGCACCCCCCTTCCGGCAGCTACAACAACCTCAGCCTTGCCGAGATCTACAGAGCTTTCATCTCCGTCTTCGTAACCGAGAAATTCAAAACGGCTATGCGCTTCAACATGCACTGTAATGATTTCGGAAGGCTCGCACTGCTGCTTCCCGGCGGGAAAGGCTCCGGGTTGAAGGGTCACGACAGTGCAGCCTTGACCTAATTCGACTTCCCGCTGCAACTTACCGTTGTAAACCGGAACGACCAGCTTCCCGTTCCGCAATCCGGCCACCCCGGAAACGCAATCCGCTTCCATGGCGCATGCCACACGCGGAGCAAGATCCCAGCCGTAGCTGGAATGCAGAAAAACGACCATATCCGGCTGTTCTTCGGCCACAACCTTGAGGATGGCCTCTTTGTGTACATCCGGTGCGTAGCTGTTTGATTCAAAAAAATATAACCGCCCTTCAGCCGAGGGCAATTGCTCCCTGTCCCCGGACGCAAACATGGTCTGCTCCGCTCCCAACTGCTCGGCAAAAACGCAGAGTTCGTTCACCCGTCCGGAAACAACACCGTCCAGCTGTTCAGCAATGAGTAGAACTTTCATTATTTCCCCCGCCCTACAGCCAGCCGTAATTTTAAAATATCGGCCACGTCTTCAGCCAGTTTTTCCACGACACCGCCCATAATCAGACAGCCGGACTTTTCAGGAACAACAAACCGTTGGTCCTTCTTTGCCGAAAGATTGCGCAGCTCATCAGCTGCGATAGTTGTGAGAGGCTTCTTTTTGGCCTTCATAATATTGAGAAATGTGGGATAGCGCGGCAGATTCAAGCCGGACTGGCAGCTGATCACAGCGGGAGACTTAACGGCAACTTTACAACGGTTGCCCTTCTCCAGCTCCCGCTTGAGCATAAAACGGTCCTGCTCACATGAAAATCCAATCACCCCGGTAACAGTAGCAAACGAAAGCATTTCGCCCAGCATAGGGCCGACCTGCGCATTGCCGAAATCTTCCGATTGCTGGCCGCAAAGGATCAAATCGTAATTCTTATCTTCAGCATAGGCGGCGATGGTTTTGGCCGCTTCAAAAGGAGTGGCAACATCTTCCGCTTCATCCAGAATATGCACGCCGCTGTCCGCGCCCATTTCAAGAGCTTTGCGCAGAGCAGCCTGCGCCCTTTGCCGTCCTACGGTGAGCACATCAACGGATGAAGCATGGCCCTGATCTTTGAGCAGTAGCCCCTGTTCCACAGCGTAGGTGTCGTATTTGTTCATGCGCCAGACAAGGTTGCTCTCGTCAAGAGTGCCGTCTTCTTTAAGTGTGAAGCGGGCCTCCAAATCAGGAACCTGTTTGATGCATATTAATATTTTCATGAAGATGCCTTCGGCGACCCTGCCGGGGGCCTTAAACCCTTTTTGAAAAAAGGGTTTAAGAATCCCAAAAACTTTTATTAAGGCTTCGCCGTTAAAATTTATAAATTCTATTAGATATTCTCTGCGAGGACCTCGGCAATATCTCTTACCTTCATTGCACCATTACCGCTCTGCTTCATGCCTTCTTCAAGAGTTGTCAGACAAAACGGACAACTGGTAACGAGCTGGTCGGTATTTGTCGAAGCCGCCATTTCAGCGCGCTTGATGTTCATCTTCTTGCCGCCTTGGGACTGGGCCAGAAAACGCCCGCCCCCGGCACCGCAACAGACTGCTTTCTGGCGGTTAGTATCCATTTCGCTCAAACGTCCGCCTGCAGCCATAATCAGATTGCGGGTGGGTCCGTAGATATCATTATGGCGTCCAAGATAGCAGGGGTCGTGGTAGGTGCAGGAAAATTTCTCACCCCTGACTTTCAGTTTGCCTTCGGCCAGCAGACGCTCCAGATATTCAGTATGGGAGAGAACTTCCGCAGTGAAACCGAAATCACGGTAGTCTTTGTTCAGGGTATTGAAACAGTGCGGACAGGTGGTGACTACGGTCTTGATACCGTACTTCCTGATCCGGCGGATATTTTTCATGGCCAGCTCTTGAAAGAGATATTCGTTACCCAGCTTACGGGCAGGCTCGCCGCAACACTGTTCCTGCTTGCCAAGAATGGCTACATTCACCTTTGCGGACTGACAGAGTTTAATGAAGCTGTGGGCCACGTTCTTGCTGCGCTGGTTATAAGAAGCGTAGCAGCCCGAAAAATAGACAATATCCGCTGTAGGTCTGGCGGACAGGTCAATAACGTTAAGTTCCTCAAACAAGGAATCACGTATGGAAGGCTCGCTTCCAAAAGGGTTACCGGTCACTTCAATTCTCTCCATAGCTTGTTGTACTTCCTGTCCCGGAAATTCACCTTCCATTAAGGCAAGATTCCGGCGCATTTCAACGATCCTGTCCACATGTCCCATGGACACAGGACAGACTTCCTCGCAGGCCAGACAGGTGGTGCAGGACCATATTGCTTCCTTACCCACCGATCCGATAATTCCCTCCTGCGGGGAATTAAAAGAAATTTCATTAAGTTTCCCCACCAATTCCATGGGCGAGAGAGGCAACCCCGCATTCAAGGCCGGGCAGACTTCATCACAACGTCCGCACCGGGTGCAGCTGTCCAGTTCCAGCAATTCCTTCCAGCTGAAATCATGGACATGTGCGGCCCCGAAATTTTCAATAGTCTCATCTTCAAGATTGAGGGGGACAAGGGCCGCTTTGGGTCCCTGCCCAGCGAGAAGTGAGGTTGCGCAGGCAGTAAGCATGTGCTTCATGGCGGTGTAAGGAACCAGCCCCATAAATCCAAAGGCCAGAATTGCATGAACCCACCAGAGCTTTTTATGCAGGGCAAGCAGATGCCCCTGTCCAATTCCCTCAAAAATCAAAGCCAGCGTATAACCAACCGGAGACCACAGGGATTGCAGACTGTCCATCTCCGTAACGGCCATGCGTGTGCCTTCAACCGCGAAACCGGAAACCAGTACCGCCAGCAGCAGGGATAAAACAGCTATTTTTCCGGTTCTCTCTTTATCCTTCTCGGCCCTTACCCGTCTGATCAGGAAGTAGGAGACAGCCCCGGTTCCGATGAATCCGCCGAGATCGAGAATGAAAGAGAACAGAAGGTAAAAACGGCCCTTGAGAAATTCGATTCCAAAAATCGGCCCGCTCAGATGTGTCTGCACTGCGATGAGCAGACTTCCTCCGAAAAACATCAGTATGGACCAGAAAAGCAATCTGTGAACCCTGCCGCTGAAGCTGCCTTTTGCGACCCTTTTTTGTGAAAGAACCTCCGCCAGATTGCGAAGTATTGCTTTCCCTTGAAAGCGGCGGGCCACGGGGCGCCCCTTCCTGTAAGTTTTTACAAGACGGGTCACCCCGAGAACCGCTGCAGCAACTGCAAGCAGTAACAGGAGGGACATGAGGGACAGGGAAGAAACCTCAGGTCCGATGTTCCAGTATATTTCACGGGTAAAATCCATGTAATTTACAGAACTCCTTTTGGAGGAAGCTTTGGCAGTGTATTTGGAAAGAGCCGCAGGGTAAGGGAAGAACCCCGCGGCTCTCTATTTACTAATTCTACAGATCCAGTTTGCCGGGGTTCATGATGCCGTTGGGGTCGATGGCTTTTTTAACGCGCTCAAGGACCTTCCAGCTGGAACCGAGGGTATCTTTAACGTAAGGCAGACGGGCCAGACCACCACCGTGATGGTGGGAAAGGCATGCGCCGTGCTTTACGCAGATGGACATGGCAACATCCCAGATTTCGAGCATTTTCTTCTCAGCGGTGGCATCGTCTTCTTCCTGACCGAGCAGGATGATGTACAGGGAAGTGCCCTGCGGATAGACATGGGAGAAGTGGCCGAGAACTTCAGCTGCGTAAGGCTTCAGGGCTTCCTTCAGCTCGGTGTAGGTATCCATGATGCCGTGCCAGAAGTGGGCAATTTCGATGGTCTCAGCCAGACCGCCCTTGGATTTGAGCAGATTCTCAACAGTGGAGAAATCGTAACGGCGACCGCGCCATGCTTCTACTGCATCGGGACCGATCTTCTTGCCGTTGAACTTGGCGCAGATGTCCATGCAGGCTTCGTATTCGGCCTTGGCAACAGCTTCCACACCTTCAAAACCGAGGAACATGACACACTTGTCGAATTCCTTGTCCTGCATGGCGTGCTTTGCTTCTTCGAAATCGTAGTAGCGGACCAGTGCGGGCTTGAGGCCTTCGCGGGTGATGATGCGCATGACGTCAACACCGTCCTGCACGGAATCAAAAGTGATGGCTTCGAGGATGCGGTCATCAAGCAGAGGGAAGATTTTCAGGGTTACATCGGTAACAACGCCGAGGGTTCCTTCAGACCCCATGAAGATGTGGCGGAGATCCGGCCCCATGGCTGCGCGGGGTACGTTCATGGTTTCAATGATCTCACCGCCGGGCATTACCGCAGTGTAGGTAACCACGAGGTCTTCGATGCCGCCGTAACGGGAGGAAAGCTGGCCCATGGCACGGGTGGCAACCCAGCCTGCAACAGTTGAGCGATCAAGGGACTGCGGGGAGTGGTTCAGGGTGTAACCGCGCTCGTTCAATTCAGCTTCCAGCTTGTGACCGAATTTACCGCACTGCACTTTAACCATGAGGGAATTTTCATCAAGGGCGATGACTTCGGTCATGGCAGTGGTATCGAGAGCGATGCCGCCTTTTGCGGGCAAAGCCTGACCGGTAACACTGGAACCGCCGCCGTAAGGAGTAACGGGAACTTTGTTTTCATCAGCCCATTTGAGAATCTCGCTGACCTGCTCGGTACTGTTGGCTTTGACCACAACATCGGGACCGAACATGCGCTTGCCTTGATTCTTCCATTTGAAACAGGCGGGCCAGGTATCGTAGCTGTGGTCCATGATAGACTGCTCATCGGTAAGCACAGCTGCCGCGCCGATGGTTTCTTTCAGGCTGTCGATCCATACGGGATTGGCAGAGGGTTTAAAGTTCTTTTCGGTCTCGGCAATAAAGTTCACGAGGGTATTTTGTCTGGCATTCATTTTCATAACTCCTAATTTGCGAAATCATTTGTTCCGGGTGCGCAACGGTTTGCAGCTACCCAATTTGAATAACTATCAATTTCTTTCCCTGTCTGCTCCGCGGACCAGCCAAGGTGTTTTGCCATTTCGTCAGCGACGGAGGAGGCGATGGACAGACCTCCATCACGCCGCCAGTAGAAGAGTGAGGCCCTTCTGGTGAAAAAGTCGGTGATGGTCCGGGACATTTCGTATTTCACTGCGTAAATGACCTCGGCCCGGATTACATCGTAACCGCCCATATCATCGGCGCAGGAAGGATCGCTTTCGATCATCTCGGCCATGAGCAACGCGTTGCCGCCGTAGAGGGAAAGCAGCCGCTCTTTAACAGCTTCCGGGAGATTCATGGAAGCGAGCTTGCTCTTGGCTGCGTAGGTTTGCCCTGCAGCCCCGCCGCTGACCGGGACTTCATGGGTGTTGGAAGCCGGAATATCCTTCATGCCGAAAGTCTGGCCCAGCAGTTCAACAGCCTTATCCACAACCTGAAGGCCCATAACCCGGGCAGTGGTCAGCTTGCCGCCGCCGATGGTCAGCAGACCTTTGGGGCTGACGAAGATTTCATGTTCACGGGAGACCGCGCTGGCGTTACGGGAATCTTCCGGCGCGATGAGCGGGCGAAGTCCGGCCCATGTGGCGATAATATGATCGCGGGTCAGATTACGGCCCGGAATGGTGTGGTTGGCGACATCGAGGAGGTAATCGATATCTTCATCTGTGGCGGTGACGTTATCCAGCGGACCGTCATAATCGGTGTCGGTGGTTCCGACGTAGACCAGATCGCCGTCCAGCGCGGGAATGGGCCAGACCACACGGTTATCTCCGGGAGCGCGCAGGAATACAGCATGATTCAGCGGAAAATCTTCCTTGCTGAGTACAATGTGTACGCCCTTGGTGGGACGCAGGCGGACATCACCCACACCCTGCTCCAGATGGCGGACGGTATCCACCCACGGGCCGGTGGTGTTAATGACCTGTTTGGCGGAAATAGTTCCCACTTCGTTGGAAAGAACGTCCTTGATTTCAACGCCGTTGATACGTCCGTTGTTCTCAGTGAATCCGGTGACTTCCATATAGTTTGAAATGTGTGCACCGCCAACAGCCGCACCCTTGATGGTCTCGATGGTCAGACGGGCATCGTCAGTGAGGAAATCGTAATAGTAGCCGCAACCTTTGAGGCCGTCGGAATTGAGATGCGGTTCCATCTCACGCAGCTTTTTGGCCTTGTACATCTTGTGGCGGCGGATGGATGGTGCGCCGGAAAAGAAATCGTAAAAGGTCAGCCCCAGATTGAGCTTGAACAGACCTTCCGGGTAGCCGTCATACTGCAGGTACATGAACGGTCTGGGATGGGAGAGATGCGGAGCGAGTTTGAGCATGAGTTCGCGTTCCCGGCAGGCCTCGCGGACCATTCGGAATTCAAAACTTTCCAGATAACGCAGCCCGCCGTGCAGAAGTTTGGTGGAGCGGCTGCTGGTGCCCCATGCGAAGTCATTTTTTTCAACTAACGCAACTTTGAGTCCCCGAAGCGCGGCGTCCCTTGCGGTGACTGCTCCGGTAATGCCGCCGCCGATGACCAGAATGTCGTAGGTTTCGTTGGCAAATTGCGCGATGGTAGTTCTTTCCATTGTAAAAATCCTAGGTAATTGTTTTTCTGCCGGGAGCCGCGTGGGAGTGTATGTCCGGCTCCCGGCAAAAAAACATGGTGGTGGTTATTTAGTGCCTCCGGCGGCCCTGCCGGGGGCCTTAAACCCTTTTGCAAAAGGGTTTAAGAATCCCAAAACCTTTTAATAATTTTGGTTGGATTAGTTCTATTTATTCCTCATCATCCTTGGCCCAGTTCATGGCCCGCTTTACTGCGCGGTTCCAGCTGCGGTAGAGGCTGTCGCGCTCTTCGCTGCTCATCTTGGGCTTGAAGACGCGGTCTACGGTCTGGTCATCAAAACAGGCTTCCGGGCTGGGCCAGTAGCCTACTGCCAGTCCGGCCATGTAGGCTGCACCGAGGCTTGTAGCTTCAGTTACGGAAGGACGCACAACTTCGGCATCGAGCATGTCGGCCTGAAACTGCATCAGGAAATTGTTGGCAGAAGCACCGCCGTCAGTGGCCATTTTCCTGATTTCCACACCGGAGTCATCCTGCATGGCACCGATGAAGTCCTTCATGGAATAAATGATGCCCTCCAAGGTGGCCCGGATCAGATGGGCGCGGGTGGTGCCACGGGTGATGCCGATGATCATGCCTCTTGCATAGGAATCCCAGTAGGGAGCGGAAAGTCCGGCCAGTGCGGGCACGAAGAAAACCCCGCCGTTATCATCAACGGATTTGGCCAGCTCTTCAGTGTCCGGGGAAGCTGGGATCATTTCCGCACCGTCGCGCAGCCATTGCACTGCTGATCCGGTTACTGCGGAATATCCTTCAAGGCCGTAGGTGGTCTCGCCGTTCATGCGCCATGCAATGATGGTGTTCAGGCCGTTTTTGGAGATTTCGGGCTTGGTACCGATGTTCATATCAACAAAGGATCCTGTGCCGTGGGTAACTTTCAGGGTACCCGGCTCAATGCAGCCCTGCGCGAAGAGTGCGGCATGCTGGTCGGCAATGGCCCCGGTGATGGGGATAGGCACACCGAGGAAGGATTCGTCGGTCATGCCGTAATCGCCGGAATCAGGCATTACTTCGGGGAACATATTCAGCGGCAGTCCGAGGAAATCCAGCCATTCGCTGTACCAGTCATCTTTATGCAGATCGTAAGCCCCGGTAACGGAGGCGTTGGATGCGGAAATCGCGTGGGTCTTGCCGCCGGTGAGCTTGTAAATCAGCCATGAGTCGATGGTACCGAAAGCAAGGTCGCCTGCTTCAGCTCGTTTGTTGAATCCCGCAATGTTATTCTTCATCCAGTGCAGCATGAGCGAGGAGTAAACCGGGGCCATGGCCCAACCGGTTTTGCCGTAAGTCTTATCAGCCCACTCAGCACGGATTTCTTCCACATAGTCGGCGGTACGGGTATCCTGCCAGACAATGGCGCGGGAAATGGGTTTCCCGGTGCGTTTGTCCCAGACGATGGTGGTGGCACGCTGGTTGGTGATACCGATGGCCGCGATCTGAGAAGCCTTCAGCCCCGCTTTTTCAAGGGCCTTACGAGCCATGCTGCGGGTTGCACGCCATATTTCCTGCGCGTCATGTTCCACGCGGTCCGGCGCGGGATGATGCTGTTCAAATTCAGTGTAGGCCTGTGCCTTGATCTCGCTGTTGCGGTTGAAGATAAGTGCCCGGGTTCCGGTGGTACCTTCGTCGATAACCATTATATATTTCTTTTCCATTTTGATCCCTCTTTTGAGTGCCTTCGGCGACCCTGCCGGGGGCCTTAAACCCTTTTGGAAAAAGGGTTTAAGAATCCCAAAACTTTTTATTAGGCTTCGCCATTAGTTTTTTACAATCACCTTAGCTTAATTAGAAAGGCATGGGTATTTTGTAGAGACCCAGATTTCCGCAAACCAGAGACAAACTGGTCACTGCGGCGATAGTGCAGGCCGGAGGATCGATATGGGTGTCGCCGTGTACGTGGAAAGCATCGGCGAAATATTCGCCGAGCACTGCGGCGATGGTCCCGAAGATGGTACCCATAAGAATACTTCCGCTGGACGCGGTGACCACGGCGGCGATGAGGGTGATGTGGTGGGTTACCGGAACCTGAAGACCGAAGAAAAGGAATGCGAGACTGGCTGCGGAGATAGCGAAGCCGAATACAACGCCGCCGTTATCCACGCCGATGGCGGTGGTCAGGTAGGCGGAAAGCGCACCTGCGCCGACACCGATGATCAAACGCTGACCGAGGCTGCTCTGCCAGGGAACCCATTCAGTTCCGGGAGCGGGTTCGAATCTGCTGGAACCTTCAGCAACTTTACCGAATATACCGTTACCCCAGATAACCCGGACGATAATACCGGAAACAACAACAGAAAGGGCGATGGTGTCGGTCCACGGAAAATTAACCAGAGTGAAAAGATAGTTGAGGAGATAGCCGACAATGCCGAAGATACCGCCGATGAGCAGCACATCAGGCTTATTAAGACCCATCATGGGAGAAACAATATCTTTACCGCCGCCTTCGAGAACACCTTTTTTAGCTGCGTACGCCGCTGCGGCCACGCCGGATGCAAACCCGCCCACATGGGGGCCGAAAGCAGCACCGAGGGGAACGCTAAGCAGATCAGCCCCGGTTGCCTGTGCAGCAACACCGACCAGAATAAGAATACCGACAAAAACAAAGGCTGCCAGTCCACCGATTGCAGCACCGAAAATTCCACCAGCAAAAGCTACCAATAAACTTAAAGTTTCCATTCTTCACCTCTTGAAACCAAACTCTTTGCCAATCTTCGGATGCACACCCCGTGCACTCCCGGCTTTCCCAAGCCTGCGGTCCTTTTCCTAACATTTGCGGACCGCTTTCCGCATTGACTGACGACCAACGTCTGATTTATCTTTAAAAGTTCAGAAGGCGCACCACTCCTGTTCAGTCTGCCCGCAGACCTCAGGTAATGCGATCTAATCCCCTGTTGCAGCAGGTTGATCTGATCAGTACGCTTTCGGTTTCCCAAAGCCGGGCAGCAATGTCCGGCTTCTTTTTTTTGCAGTTTCCCTTTTTAATTCCTCCTCTATTTTACAAGGACGACAGTCAGTGAATAGCTGTCTCCCCGGTTGAAACATCTTGCGTATTTCAAGGGTCTACCCTCTTCGGAGTAGAGCACTCTTTCCCCGTAAAGGACCGGGCTGCCGGATTCTGATTCAAGGATGCCGGCCAGTTCATTGTCGGCCAGTTGGGCCTTGAGTTTCTCAACAACATTGGCCAGACCGAAACCCATGTTTTCGATCAACTGCCAGGTGTGCTGTTCATCCAGTCCGAGGTCGGCTGTAGGGATGTCGACCAGATCGGAAAACAGTGAGAGTGGAAGAAAAGCATCATGATAAGTGATGGGGGTCCCGTCCATATAGCGCAGGGTGGTCAACCGGATAAGATCATCGCCCACCTTGATCTGCAATGCTTCGGCCTGTTCTTCATCAGCCTGCACAATTTCACGTTTGAGCAGTTTGGCTGAAGGCTCATGGCCTTCCATACGACAGGTAGAGAAAAAATCTGTAAGATGGGTATGGTCACGTTGAAAAGGCGACTGACTGACAAAAACACCGACCCCGTGCCTGCGGTAAACCAGTCCGGCATCCACCAACCCGTCAATGCTCTTGCGGATGGTCATACGGCTGACCCCGAACTGAGCCGCCAGATCATGCTCCGGAGGCAACCGATCGCCGCAACGCAACTCACCCGAACGAATCTGGGCACTGATGTGCTCCCGGGCCTGAATATATCTGGGTATTCCTCTGGTATTCAATTGCATTTTGTCCTCACCAAACAGGGATTAAAAACCAAATCAGCTAGATGTCTATACATCAGCTTGTCTTGATGTCTATACATCTCCCAAAACCCCGCCTGTGTCAACGGGTTTCGGCGATTTCAGCCGGTTCTGCGAGTTGTATACCCGGTGCCAGAGCAGACATTACTCAAGGATTTCGGGGCGGGCGGTACTGTAGTTTTTTGGAAAATAGTTTGTTGTCTAGCATTATAAAAAGAAACCCCGCAATGTTTCAGCACATCCGGGGACACTCAAGTCAAAAAGCCAGCAACAAAATCCTGCCGAACATAGTCATAGCCGGACAGACCTAAGCCGTGGTAGCTAAAACTCGTGGACCGGATGAACCATATAATTTTACATGGCGCGGTCTCATAATTGCTAAAACATGGAGTACAGCTGCAATGAAGATCAAAGGAAAGTCCGCCCGCTCAATTCCTTCAAATGCAAGAATCGCCATTTACGGTGCCGGTCAATTAGGATTTATGCTCATGGAATATTTACAGCAAAATTGGCGTAATAACACAATTCCTTTTTTTATTGATTCGTACAAGACTGGCGAAGCTTACGGTTTTCCCGTTATTCACGTTGATGAATTATTCCAGAATAAAGAGCGTTTTGACCTAGTTGTAATTGCTTCAGAGTACTGTCATGATATAGCCGCAACATTGCAGCAAATGGGTTTTGATAATTTTATCCTGCTTGATAACGAGAATTTTCTGTTTCGTGATATTTCATCAAGAAGCTTTAGTAATTATAATAGATACCTATTAGAGCATAAAAAATATTTACCTGACATGATGATGATGCAAATTACTTCACGATGTAATTTTAAATGTAGAATGTGCGCCCATGAAAGCTGGGGCAACGACCTTGGAGATATGGATGATGATTTAGCCATACGTATTTTAGAAGAATGCAGAGATCATAATGTGAGCAATATTCATTTCTATGCTTCCCAAGGAGAGCCTCTTCTACATAAGAATATTATTAAATATGTAAAAATTGCAAACGATCTTGGTCTAACCTCCACTATTGTTACAAACGGGTCTTTGTTAAATGAAAATAAAATTAAAGAACTGTTTGATTCTGGACTGAATAAACTGGGTTTATCCTTTGCAGGGTATGATAAAAATAGTTATGAATCTGTCTATTTTGGAGGAAAATTTGAACATATAGTTAAATGCATTCAACTAGCTAAAACGGAAGTAGCAGCCAGAGATCGTTCTCAGCAGATGTGTGTAAGTGGAACACTTAATTCATCGGACTCTGAGTACCATAATAAAACTCTTGAGTTTTTACGGAATCTTTCTTTGAGTGAGTGCGAGATTGAACTTAAGCAGCCTGCAAACTGGAGAGGATCATTAAAATCAGGTGTTTATTACCCCTTGAGGGATATTTATTCTCAGTTGCCTATTGACGATAGCGAGGTTTTATTTTGTCCTCTTGTAAAACGTTGGGGGGTATTTGTTGACGGCGATATCGCTCCTTGTGGCTGCATGAATTTTGAGAAGGTATACACGTTAGGCAATATTATGAATACAGGTTTATTGGAGATGGCTGATTCCGAAAGTTACAGGATGGTGGTCGAATCTTTGCTGTCAGGAGATTTAAGCGGCAATAAATTGTGCGCTAAATGCGACTTTCCGTATAAACTTGTTTAGCTGTGAGTGAATAAATATTTCGCAAGGGTAATGATGATTTTTGGGTTTTGTGGATTGTTAATTTTGTATAAATGAGAAGTTAAATGTATTTGAGGTTTTAAGATGGAGTGTGAACGTACTTTTCTTGTGGTAAGTAGCGTTCGTTCCGGTTCTACCTGGCTGGAAACGATGCTTGGCTCCTTGGCCGATGTAACTGTTGACTTTGAATTTAAGTGGATCCCCGAATACTATGCTTATACCCCGGAACCAGTACACAAACACATACCAAACAGTTCTTTTAGTTGCCAAACTGCTTTAACAGAAATTGCCGGAGAGACTCTTATAAAGGGGTCAAAACTTACTCTGGAAGCCTGTCCGCATCTTGACCATGAATTTGCTGATCTCAAACAGACTGTAGATTCAGAAATCAGAATAATACATTTGCGTAGAAGGTATCGTGATGTGTATCTGTCCTTGATTCGAGGATGCATGCACTTGGTCGATAGGAATAGTGTTGGATTTGACGATTCTTCAAATAGTGTAATTCTAAATGCGATACTTGAAATTGAAAAACAGGTTATTGAAACGATGGATAAACCTCCATTTGTCGCGGACACCAAGTTTTGCCGGATGGTGATGGAATCCTTGGTGGCTAATGACAGGTGGGCAGAGTCTTTGCGTGAGAATAGGCGACATTTTTTTACTATTGATTATAATAATGTACACGCAGACTTTCATAAAATGGCTTCTTTTATCGGATCCAAGGCCTCCCAAAAAGAGCTAGACACTGTTTTGAAATGTCCATTGACTAAAAAATTGCCGAAATGGCCCTTCAGGGAAAGAATAAAAAATTATAATGAAGTTGAAAAAATTATTGAAGAATATGAAGGAAGTATTCATTTTTGAAATTCCCGTAAATTAGAGAACTTACCCACCCAAACCTTGACATATAGACCTTTTATATCTCTGCGTTTACACTGCCACCACAACCGTCATCAAAATTTAATTTTGCGTACTATTCCAGCCTCATTTCAAAACTGCCGAGTTTTGTACGCAGATTTGCGTACACTTTGCGGACAGAATTCCCATTCTTCTACTTCCCAAACGGACACTTAGGAAAAGTGCAGGAGCGACAATTAAGACAGAGTCCACCCTCAGCTATTCGGGCAAGACTCTTACGGTCCAGAGTCTGGCCCGCAAGGATACGGGGGAGCAACAAATCGAAGCTGGTAGTCTTATAGAACAATGCGCAGGCCGGAACGCCCATGACATCCACATTGCCGATCTTCCCGGTTAATAGCATGGTTCCGGGTAACGCCGGTACTCCGAACAATGCATCCTGAAGCCCCGCATCAACCAACCCTGCACGGGTGGCATCATCCGGGTCAACGGAAAGTCCGGCAGTGGTCACAATCAGGTCCGCTCTCTGTTCGAGAAGCTCCTTTACGCCGTTTGCGATAGCTTCCCGGTCATCCGGCACAATTACACTTGCAACGACGTCACATCCGAGACGTTCTACCTTTCCACTGATGATAGGGATAAATTTATCTTCGATAAGCCCCTGAAAAACTTCTGTTCCGGTGACTAAAATTCCAACCTTGCCCCGTCTTAGAGGCGTGACGGAAAAAAGCGGTGCTTCGTCCAGCACACTTAACGCATTACGGAAAACTGTCTCGGAAATATGTAAGGGAATCGCCCTTGTTCCGGCTACCGATTTTCCTTCATCAACAAGGATGTCGCCCTGCCGGGAAGTGCACATCACATCCGGCAGCATGTTAAAACGCTCAAGAATATCCCTGTTGATGGTAAAAAGACCTTTGGACGCCGCGCAAAAACTTATCTTACCCTCTTCGGGCGGAGTCTTGAAAACGACTCCTTCCCCGGCCATGCGCTCGGCAAAGGCTTGTACCGCTTCGTTCTCATGGACCATGCCGCCCGCAACACTTTCATCCTGAACATAAATCCGGTTACGGCCCATCTGCTGCAAACGGCAGACATCCCCGGCTGTGATTTCCTGTCCCGCTTTGAATTCCGGTCCTTTTGATACTCCGGGTTCAATGCGGGTCATGTCATGAAGGGCTGTTTTGCCAACAGCATCTTCTACATCCACTGGCACAACACAACCTTCACGAACAACATCCCGTGAACCGCCCACATAAGGCACCTCGCCCTGACAACCCCGGCAGATGGCTCCGTCGCTAAGCGGGTATGCTTCGTTGCATGAAGGGCAGATACCGATATCACGCATGTGCTTATGCCCCATGAAATCGGATGTGATCTGCACCGGGGTGATTGTGCATAACGAAGGCCCGGCCTCACGGATTTCCGCGAAAAGCTTGTCGGTGTCCTGCTCCTTTTTAGGCTTTAGTTTAAGGAACCAGGCCTTGATTTCCGGCCAGTTTTCTAACTTTTCGGTATCGATGTGAATGCGCACCCCTTTGCCAGTGTATTTATCATACAAAGACAGGGCGTACCGGCCCAATTTGATCACTTTCATCCAACCGTTTCCATATGAACAAAGGGTGAGGATCTGGACTGCATCAGGCAAGCATTTCCCGGTTTCCACTACCGCATCAAAAAGCGTGTCTTCGGGAAGATGCTTCTTGGCTTCCTCAACCATATAGCCGCCGATGAGCAAACCCGGAGCAGGGTAACCATGGAATTTACGGGCAACTTCCTTGAACTCTTCAAATGTATACGGTCCAATGTTCATAGGTCTGGATGTCCTTATAAATTTATGACGTGCAGGGATAAATCCCCTACACGCCTTTCATTTGATTTATTGCGATATCGGATTAGCCGTGATGATGGTCTTCAATACCCTTGGATTCCTTGAATGCTTCCCATTCATCATGATCCAGCGTGCCGCTCTTATCTGAGTCAGCTTCTTTGAATGCTGCTGCGCTGTTGGGCAGCGCGGTCCTGAATTCTTCAGTACTCACGGTGTCATCACCATTTTTGTCCATGCTGTAAAAACAGCGGTTGAAATTATCACCTGCTACGGCTGTAGCGAAGAATCCAAGAATCATAATTGCGGCAAGTACTAATTTTTTCATTCTATACCTATGTTTAATTTACTGCATTTCTGCGATCAGATCATAAAGCTGGCGGGCCTGCTCGGCCAGCGAATCCACAGCCTGCCGGGCCTGCGCCATACCGTGAGCGGTTTCTGAAGAAATACGCGAGACTTCTTCCACACTCAGTGAAATCTGTTCTGTGGCCTCGGATTGCTGTTGTCCCGCCTCCGCAATATGTCTTGCCTGCGAAGCAGTGCCGTCCACCGCTTCCACAATCTCGTGCAAGGCCGCACCGGAACCGTCAGCCAATTTACGGGTGGAATCAACAGTGCTCAGGGCCACTTCAGTTGATTTGATATTTTTATCTGTTTCAGCCTGAATTGCATTGATGGCCTTGCCGACATCCTGAGTGGCGTCCATGGTTTTCTCAGCCAGTTTACGGACTTCATCAGCAACCACGGCAAAACCGCGCCCGGCTTCTCCTGCACGGGCCGCTTCAATAGCGGCATTAAGGGCCAACAGGTTGGTCTGGTCGGCAATATCCTGAATCACACTCATGATGCTGCCGATCTCCTGAGCCTTTTCGCCCAGAGTATCCATGTTCTGCTTCATCTCCGCAGCCTGATCACTGATGGAGGTAATGGAACTGACAACCTCACTGACCACCTGCGCTCCTTCAGAAGCTTTCCCCTTTACCGCATCGGCATTCTCGGCCGCTTCGGAAGCACTGGAGGCAACTTCCAGAACGGTTGCATTAAGCTCCTCAATGGCCGCAGCAGTTTCAGCTGTTCTTTCATTCTGCATAGAAGCTCCGTCAGTGGCACTGTTGACCTGCGCAATAAGAGCATCTGCTGAATCGGTCATTTCCGCTGCAATCAATTCCGCCCTTGCGGCAATGTCGGCTATTTTCTGCGCCTGCGCAGTGATCATGGTCTCCTTTTCCCTGATCTCTGTCAGGTCAAAACAAATGGTAAAAACTCCGAGTTTATTTCCATCCAGATCAACAATGGGATTGGCACAGATATCTATAATTTTGCGGACTCCGGCACCATTCATAAAATCGAGTTCGCGCTGAACCCTTTTCTGTTCTTTCAAAGCCACCTGTGTGGGGGATTTACTGTCATCGCTCCCGGAAATAAGAGTTCCGGTGCTGGAACCGACATATTTATCGGGATTTCCAGATTTACCAAGCACCTCAAGCATAGGGGGATTAATCAGGTTGATCCGCCCCTCTGCATCTGTCATCAGACAGGGAGAGCTGGCTGCCACAGCATCAATAATGCCCTGAGCCTGTCCCAGTTTGTTCTTGAGTTCGGCAACCATTACCCGGATGGATTCCACCAGTCGCTCAAGTTCTCCGGAATAAGACCCTTTGAGCTGGGCGTTCAGGTCACCCTCGGCTACGGTTTCAGCAAAACCGATAATGTTACGGATCGGTTTTGTAATACTGCGGATGATAAACAGACCGAGAAAAACTGAAATAAAAATCCCGGTACCTATTCCCACAAGAGTGGTCATACGGGCCATGGCTCCGGTATCAGCGGACTGGGCAACAGCCCCGGTGATTTCAGCACGGGCTTCATCCTGAACCACATGAAGAAGTTTAAACAACTCATCCCCGGCCATTTCCACTTCAAAATCAAGTTCCCAGAGTCTGGCCCCGACAGTATCCTTTTCATCCAGCAATTTAGACTTTTCATCACCGGAAGCTTTTGCGGCCTGCATGCCCAGTTCCAGATAGCTGAGCATCTGGCTCTTAATTTCAAGAGCTGCGGCAACAAAAGTCTTTTCGTAAATATCAGCGGCTTTGGTCAGTGCCTCCCTGCTTTTTTCATTCGTGGCAGGCGCGAGACGTCCTACAGCAGTTTCACCGCCACTGAGAAATGCTTTGGAATAAGTCCGGTAGACATCGAAATTACTTTCGTTCTGTTTCCAGATATCGTTGACTTCGGTGGTATGCTCCATGGCCCGCACCTTGGTACTGAGCCACATCAAACGGTTAACGGCATTTTCCATATTGGAAGCCGCATTCACATAGGGAAAAGTTTTGACTACTTCCTGTCCGCCCTGTTCAAGACTGACCAGCGAAGTAAAAGAGTTAACCCCGACCCCGCACAGAATCAGGACCATGATGCCGAACCCGGCAACCAGCTTTGCAGCAATAGACAGCTTCATTTTACGCATTTCCCTTCCCCGTGAACCCGTTTAATAATTCACCCGCCATAATTTTCCAACCAAAACCATACCTGAGCCGCACAGAATATAGCTATTTTAGATGATACACGTGTTCCGTTTCTTGAGTCAATTGACCTGCGTTATTTTAGGGCACTGAACGACTGTCCGCCTCTGATATTATTCCATATAATTTGTCAGCACTTTAACAAACTTATCCATGGCTTCCACCGGATCATCGCCTTTCTCTAGGGCTTCAGCATAGCATTTAAGCATGTAACGCTTCATGATCAGTTTGCTGGATGATTTCAAGGCGGACCGGGCGGCCTTCACCTGTGTAAGGATATCGCCGCATTCCTTGCCTGCCTCAATCATTCCCTGAATTCCCCTGATCTGCCCCTCAATACGCTTCATGCGCTTGAGGACATCATTTTTAATTCTTTCCTGTTCGACTTCTCTTTCGGGCATAATGTGCTCCTTCATCTTGTATGTGTGTGAGAGATTAAGTAGAATTGCATGATGACTGATAAAAACACCAACACCCCAACGTCCGAAGCGGAAAATCCTGACCAGATCTGCCTGCTCAATTGCATTGAACTGTGCGCCATCATCTTTCGGGGCATAAACCCCGAAGAATGCGCCGCTCTTCTGGATGAAGGGCTGCCCGCACTGGCTACACTTTCATCAGAATCACTGCAATCCCTTTCAAAACCGTTGAAAGACCTTGAAGATTCCTGCCCGGATATAACCGAAACATTTTGCACCGACCTTGAATCCGAATACGTTCGACTGTTCATCAACAGCCGCGAAGGCATCGTCGCCCCGCTTTATGAATCCTGCTACGAACCCGGTTCCGGCAAAGTCATGGGCAAACCGCACCTTGCCATGCGTAAGCTTCTTGCTGAAGCAGGTCTTGAGCCGACCGGAGAACAGGCATCCGAACCAATGGACCACCTCTGCATCGAGCTGGAATACCTCTATGTGCAGCTGGCCAACGGCTGGGGCGGCGGCGATGCTGAAGCACTGAGAACAGCCCGTGCCTTCGCCGATGAAAAACTAATCTGGGTCCGTGAATTCAGAGACAGAATTTCATCCGCCGAAACTATGGAATTCTATCCTGCCGCAGCGGAACTGCTTATTGCGCTGCTGGAAGAAGTCACTTCCGTCTAACGCATTTTCGTCCCGGCTTTCCGCTCAAGGCATCGTTGATCCTTTTGACCAACGGTGCCGGACCGGAGACAAGGTCATTGCAGGAGAATACCTCTGCAAAACCCTGCGCTTCTTTCTGAAGCATAAACACCGCAGGAAGTTCCAATCCATCCCGCAACACAGCACTCTGCTCCAGAGGATCTGCAAGCATGGGAAATCCAGCTTTGTTCATTTTATGAAAGCGCATCGCCTCACGGCGGTTCATGCCTAACCCCACGGTGAGGTAAAACATGTCCGGGGTACAGCATTCCAGTTCTTTACGGGCCCCGTCCACACTCTCTACCGCCTGAGAATTCTCAGCATGACCTTCCTCAACCAGCAGAATCAAAAAATATTTCCCATTAAGCGAGGCCAGATTCAACTTGCTCTGACCGGCCTGCAATCCAAGATATTTCCGTTCTTCAACGTTGCCGCCGAAGGAAAAATTCATATCCGGGTAACTCCTGAGTTCCGCAACCTGTTTCGGTGGAGGATGGCTCTCCACCCAACCGAACCATCCAGCGGCATAGCGATATACATTTGTATAACCAAGACGCGCAGCCCGGCGCGCCGCAATGGCACTGCGCAGTCACCTGAAACTGCGACAATAAATGATTACTGTCCGCTCTAAATTCGGCCCCAGCAGTTTCCGGAATTTCTTTTCTTTTTCCTCTGAAATATATTGCTCTTCGCTGAGATCAAACTCCATGTTCAGGGCTTCGGGGATATGACCGTCTTTGTATTCATATCCGGCCCGCACATCGAGCAGCAATGCAAACGGATCGCTCTTCAGCTTTTCAGCCACCCCTTTTTCATCCAGAAGTCCATAACCGTAATGATCCGCCTCATTCCGGGCATCAGGCCACCACGAGGGCAAACCGTCTGTCGCCTGTGCCGATCCGCAAAAAATCATCAGGCACAAAATAAACGGGACAATTGCCGTTGTCAGTACAGTTCTGGATCCGGCCATGGCTGCTCCGCTGAATTCAGGAGCCGGAATTCTGATTCCGGCCCCTGTTTGTTATTCAATTACTTCTTGGGAGTATGGATGGTGTAGGTACCGTCCTTGTGGAAGTCCACTTCCGCTTCAAGGTAATAAACTTCCTTGATGTCGGGACGCATATCCAGAGTCATGTAGTAAGCTTCACCACTGCGTGCGCCGGTAGTACAAAGATATACGATAGGCTTGTCTGCGGAGAGGCTCTTGATCTTCTTCTCCAGCATATCAACAGGCATATTCACTGCACTGGGGATATGACCCTGCGCGTATTCATCCGCATCACGTACATCGATGAGCAAAATGGAACCGGGATTTTCAGCTACAATCTTCTTGAACTGCGCGATATCGATGGAGCCTTCTTCGCCACCGGACTTAACTTCAACAGCACCGGATGCGCCGTAAAGTTTCTTCCAGCCGGGGTATCCGGCTTCAGCAACATGTACATCCTTATAACCGATGCCCATGGCCCTGATTGCGGACTTGTGGCTCAGCTTGCACTTGTAACCGCCGCAGAAGTAGATGAGCTTGGTGTTGCGCTTGTCAGCTGGCAGCAGTCCGGTGCGCTTGCCCCACTTGGAGTCGGGGATGGAGATTGCGGAAGGAATGGAACCGGCCAGAAACTTCTTGGTCGGACGAGCATCGATGAGCATGTAAGGCTCGCCCTTAGCCATCATGTCGTGAATAGGCTCAAGACCGATGGAACCGTAACGGCCGGACTTCATCCAACCGGGGTAGCCCCAAGGGTATACCTTGACGTTTGTATAACCGAGCTTCACAGCCTTCTTGGCGGACTTATGACTCAGCTTGCACTTCAGACCCTGACAATAAAAAATGAGCAGGGTGTTTTTGTCCTTGGGCAGCTTGTCGATCATCTTGTCAAACTTGGAATCCGGGATGGAAACTGAAGTGGGAATATAACCGAGCACGTGCTTGCCCATGTAAGGACGGGAGTCGATGATCATCACGCCTTCAGGTTTGGGCATCTTGGCGTACTTGGCAACAAAGTCGGTATCGACCATGTCCTTGTACATCCAGTCCTGCATCTTGCTCTTGGGAACAACATCCTTAGCCATGGCAGGTGCGGCGATGAACGCCACACACAATACCAGTACCACTGCCTTGAAAAACTGCATTTTCCTCATGTGATTCTCCCTTTTTGCTTTTATTAGAAATGCCTCCGGCGGCCCTTCGGGGTCCAAAGAAACTTTTTGAAACAAGTTTCTCTGGACTCTTCAAAAACTTTTATTAGGGCTTCGCCGTTTTGTTTGTTTAATCTTGCGTTACACCTCGGACGACGGGTTATCTTTTACCTTGTCGTACCAGAGCTTGTGGTGATGCTTGGCATAATCTTCCGGTACATGCCCGGTAAACATGGAACGGAATCCCGGCTTTTCTTCCGGTGAAATTGCCGCCATGTAGATGTGAACCAGCAGACCTGCGAAAACCAGCCCCACAGCGAGGTAATGCAGGGTAATGGACCAGCTGACCAGAGCCATATGCTCCGGGCCGAGGGTACGGTCGGACAGGAACATGATGATCCCGGTGATGACGATCACGATTCCGCCCACAACAGAGGCTTGGGCGAATGCCTTCTGGCCCATGTTGTAGTAGCCCTGGTCGGGCAGTTCGGAATTTTTTCCCAGCAGCTTGGGACCTGCGGTCATGAGGATCATCTTGCGGATCATCCAGATAATGTCCCGCGCCGGATCAACCATGAAGACTTCCTTCAGGAAAAAGATAGCTCCCTTGAGATTGATCAGCATGTAGAGCAGCAATCCGCCTGCCCAGATAAAACCGAGGGTTACGTGGATGGTCAGCAGGTTGCCGCCACCGCCCACCAGTGAGCGCATGAAAGCCGGATAACCGGACCCCAGCGGATCAATTTCCGGGTTGCCGAAAAGGCCCAGCCCGGTAACCAGCAACAGAAACCAGCAGACCGCATTGAACCAGTGAATAAAAATGTCCGAGCGGTCATGCCGCTTGTATTGTCTCTGAGTCATTACACATCACCTCCCTTGCTTTGGGAGTCGTCATGATCATCGGAACCCACCAGAAGCTGACGGCCCAGCATGACCGCCACACCCAGCCCGGAAAGTCCTACCACAGTCTTGACCAACGGGTTGACCATAGTGGTCAGCACGTCCATAGATGAAGGCATTCTTGCTTCCACAGGCCATTCCAGCGGAGCGGTTTCGCCGAGATAGATCATGTTCGGTTTGGTGTCCGACTTGGCATTAATCACCCTGACCAGCTTGCCCTTGTTTTCCTGAAGCAGTCTGTAGGCTTCAGAATCGGGATCATTGATGTCGCCGAAAACGCGGGCCTTGGTGGGACAGGTGTCCACACAGGCCGGAAGCAATCCCTGCGCACGGCGGTCGGCGCAGAAATCGCACTTGTCAGCCTTGCGGGTAATTTCGTTACGGAACCGGGCATCATACGGGCAGGCGGGCATACAGTTGCCGCACCCGATGCACAAAGCAGTGTCGATGCGAACGGTACCGTCAGTCTTATCCTTAAATGTTGCCCCGGTGGGACAGGCCTGAACACAGGTGGGATTGTCGCAATGCATGCAGCCGCCGGGCTGGAAATGGGTCCTCGGCCTGCCGGATACGAAATCCGGCACCGAAGCCTTGATCCAGTTGCGCCACTGCCCTTCGGGCACGTCATTGGCAACCTTGCAGGAGGCCATGCAGCCCTTGCAGTCTATGCACTTTGACGAATCGATGACCATTGCGAGTTGTACAGTCTTACTCATGAGGCCACCTTCCTTGTTACGGAAACGAATGTTTCATGCATGGCCGCATTACCGCAGATTTCATCATAACCTTCCTCAAGCACCGCAGCCATACTGGCTCCTTCGCCGAAGATAAGACTCAGTTGCGGCGACAGGGGGCCGAAACCGGAAAGCATGTACACGGTATCCTCAACAATACCGTCGGTAATCTCGACCTTAAGTTCACCCTTGCCCACGGAACTTGAAACTTCAACCATATCACCGGGCTTGATGCCCAGCTTTTCCGCGGCCTTGGTGTTCAACCAGAGGGTGTTGGGTCCGGTGATCTGGTGCAGCACAGCGTTATTCTGGGACGAGGTCTGGGTAACGGAAGCACTGCGCCCGATGACCATGCGAAACCTGTTCTTGGGCGGCTTGGCCGGAGGAGTGTAGACAGGCATGGGGTCCACGCCCATCTTTGCGTAACGCTGGTTGTAGAATTCAACCTTTTTACTGAGGGTCTTGTAAACCCGGTCCTCGTAAATTCCGTAGACCTTACTGGGATTGTAGTAGACGCCGTCTTTCTTAAAAGCTGCTTCCGCACCGGGCAGTTCACGGAGCTGCTTCTTGCGGTATTCTTCAATGGTGAAATCAAAGTATTCGCCAAGCTCCAGCTTTCCGGCCACGTCCTTGAGAACATCAAAGACCGGGCGGGATTCATAAAGTGCCGGAACAACCGGATCACGCTGTACAACGCAGGCACAGGCCACGGACCCCTGCAAACCGGAAGCCGGGTCCTGCCGTTCCAGATAACTGGGTGCGGGCAGTACGAGATCGGCCATCCATGCGGTGTCGCTCATGGCGATGTCCACAACGGTCATGAACTCCATGGACTTGCACATTTCCATGGTCTTGGCCCGGTTGGGAGCGGTTCCCATGGGATTGGTCTTGTAAACAAACCAGCCCTTAATGGGGTACGGCTTGCCTTCCAGCACCGCGTCACGGGTGATGACGAAAGAGCCGTCATGCTCGAACATCATGGGCACCTTGTGGGCATCGATGCGGTCATCCGGGTTATCGTCATACCACGGGGCATCGTAAGGAACGCCCTTGAGGCCCACTTCACGGGCGGCAAGAAGTCCGCCGGGCTGGTCCCAGTTACCGAGCAGCCCATTCACAATGGCGAAGCTGCGCCGGATCTGGGTGGAATTTTTATAATCGGAAGTACGGCGGCCCGGATAGATCATGGACGCCGGAGCGGCAGCAGCAAGCTCGCGGGCGATGCGAGCGATGTCCTGCGCCGGAATGCCGCATTCTTCAGCGGCAAAACGCGGATCATACTTCTGCACATGTTCGCGAAGCTGCTCAATGCCGTAGGTCTTCTCGGCAATCCACTTCTTGTCGTAAAGCTCTTCATTAATAATGACGTGAGCCAGTGCGAGCATGAAGACCATATCCGTACCCGGACGGATGGCGTACCATTCGTCGGCCAGCGCGGCGGTCTTGGTATAACGCGGGTCAAGCACCACAAGCTTGCTGCCCTTCTGCATGGCAGTCATCAGGTCGATGGAATCCGGAGTGACCAATGCCTCAAAACGGTTGGCCCCGGCCATAATGATGTACTTGCTGTTAAGCACATCAGCGAAAGGAACTTCGCCATAGGTATCGAGAAAGGCACGGCTTCCGCTCAAGAGACAGAGAGATTCGTGGGAAGTAACGTTGTATGAACCGTAGACTTCGGCAAAACGGCCCACAAACTTGGATTGCAAATCAGCCCCGGCAGAAAAGAGATGCCCGCAGGGGGTATACCTCTTGCGGATGTCCTGCATCTTCTCAACCATCAGGTCGATGGCCTCATCCCACGGAATGCGCTGCCACTTGCCCTCGCCGCGCTCTCCCTTGCGAAGCAGGGGGTGCTTGAGACGGTCGGGGTCATACATCTGAGCAACACCCGCATTACCACGGGCGCAAAGCATACCTCTGGACTTGAGAAATTTGGGGTTGGGATCGAGCTTCTTGATTACACCGTCCTGAACACGGGCGATGCAACCGCACTTATTGAAGCACATATCACAGGCAGAGAAAGCGGACTCCCAGTTGCCTGAAGTTGTAGTGACCTGCGCGGACGCTGCTTGCAATCCGCCCAGTACGGGAGCACTCCCGGCTGCGGCAGCGGCCAGCATCCCGGAGGCCTTAAAAAAGTCACGGCGGGAAAGCCTGGTCTTGTCTTTAGCCACTTCCACCTCCATGTTGATCAAGTGGAAAGGAGTTAAGATTGAAGTGCGGCGGGACTAGACCTCCCGCCGCGCGAAATAACTATACAGATAAGTACTAGCTGCACTTTGCCGGGGACGGGGAATCCTTGGCGTAGTCATGCAGATAGGTGAAAATATCGTTGATATCCTTTTCCTTAACGTTCTTCCAATCAGGGGAACACTTTATCTTGGAAGTATCGGAGAAAATCTCAGTCCACTCAGCCTGAGTCTTGGTGCTGGGGCTCAAATCAGATGCTGTAGCTCCATGACAGGAGCGGCAGTGCTTGCGATACAAAAACTTACCTTTTCGGGCGTTACCGCCGCCAAAAGCAGTAGCCATGCTGGCCATGGCCAGGACCATCAGGACACAACCCAGAATACAGATTACCTTGCGATTCATTACAAACCTCCAAAATTATTTTCTTAACCCATAACATCTCACCACACTTTTTAAAAGCGTAAGAGAAGTTTTTTACCCAACTCTTTGACCTCAATATACCCATACGGGGTATAGGTGTCAACAATAAGTCGCAATAAAACATATTTGATTAATCAATCTTAAAAATGCTCATTAAAAAAGCCTCACAATGCGATAACACACTGTGAGGCTTAACTTTTTCATGGAGCCAACGATCGGAATTGAACCGACGGCCTGCTGGTTACGAATCTTTACCGAGAGTTTTCACACAGCTTACCATCGCATCACGTTAGCCATTTGTTTAAAAGGATTAATTCTGATACAAAATTCACTCTACCGCACATTTCATCCCCACACGTCACATCATAAGTGGGGACAGAAAACGGGGACAGTCCCCATTTAAAGGAAGTGAAAATGGCAAAGTGGAGCAGCGTTAAGGATGAGTTCGGCAAGAACTGCGGTGTACGCTACCGCACACACGAAACCCGCAAGCATGGAATCATGGCTGACAGATATTACGCCATTCGGTTTCAGGTGAACGGCAAGCGTGTTGAAGAGGGCTACGGCTGGGCCTCAAACGGTATATCTGAAAAGATGGCCATCGAAAAAGCTAAGGAGCTGAAAGCAAAGGCCCGTGCCGGGGAAACCAATTTTCGCCTCAGACATGAAAAAGAAGCCCAGATTCAAGCCGAGCTTGAAGAATCCCTCAAAGGCTCCATAGACCAGCTTTTCAACGCTTACGTTGCCGATCTCAAGGGCAAGGGTAAGAAGTCATGGAAAGAGGTTCAACGCGCCCTTCTCACTGGCAAGTATGCCGCGGTAAACTTTCTAGGCCGGGACGTAAAAGCCAAGCACATTACACCGAAGCATATACAGGCTCTTTTGAAGGAAACCTATAAGCGCGGCCCGTCCATGGCCTCACACCTCCGGGGTTACCTGCATAGTGCTTTCAGTTATGGAATTGTCCGCGAACACGACTACACCCGCGCGGCGCAGGAAATCACTTTCGACATCAGCAACAACCCCGTTGCCGCTATTCCCAAAGATTCAAAGGCTGAAAAGGTCGGTGAACGAGTTCTTACACCTGAAGAGCTTAAAATCGTCTGGCACGAGTGCAACCAGCCAGCAATCAAGCTGATTATTGCTACTGGCGGTCAGCGCGTGCTTGAAATTCTGGAGTGTAAAAGAACTGAATTTGATCTTGAAGAAAATCTTTGGATTATCCCCGCCGAAAGAGTCAAAAATGGCCGTGAACACGTTGTTCCGCTCACAGAAAGGGCAAAAGAGATAGTCATATCCAGAAAATCAAAATATCTGCACTTGTTCCCCAATGCAGGCCGTCCAAGTGATCCGCGCGAGATCCCCAGCTTAGGCCGCGCCGTAACCAGATTCTGCAAGCGCGTAGACATGAAGCACTGGACCCCGCGCGACCTGCGCCGAACAGTCAGAACCATGCTCGCCGACCAGCAAGTACCAAGCTACTTGCTCAACATCCATTTCAACCACGGCAAGCAGGAAGTCGGCGAAAAGCACTATGACAGATCTTCACATCTGGCTGAGAAGTTGGAGGTTATGGGGGTATGGGAGAGAACTTTAAGCTCATATGGGATTTAAAACTATCTACACATAGCCCTGCACCCGTTGCCCACAAACCAAACTTGTTATAACTATGGCACATACTTAACATATAACAGACATAGTTATGACAGAAAATTTAGAAAACGAAGAAAAGCAAGAAAGCAGTAAATTTGATTTCGCGCTCTGGAAAGCAAGAGCTTGGAATAGGTGGTATTGGTTTAAATATCGCCTCCGCTTAAAAACACAAAAATATTCATCAAGATTTTTTGCAGCAATTCTTGTTCTTTGCTATCTGTCGACCTTTATTTTCTTGCCAACATTTGAGATCCAGACTCACCCATTTTTTGAGAATAGCTTTAAAGGCATTACAGAACTTTTGCTATCACTAGGCTGCGCCTTAATAGGATCTTCCGCAATAGCGTTCTCGTTTATGATGTTTGCTATGCAAGTAAATATCGAAAGACTTCCTCACGGCCTTTTTCATAGATTCAGCTCCGACATAAAATTGCTTGCATATTTAACCACTGCAATTCTTCTAGCATTTTCAATCACTGCGCTATCGTTAATTCCTGACCACTCATGGACGAATTTTGCTGTAGCAAATTCAGCAGTAGGAACACTTGCAATCTTTGTTCTCTTTCTATGCGGCTACAAACGAGCACTTTACTTAGTAAATCCATCTAAACAAATTCAAATGATCCTAAGCAATACTCAAAAAGTATTCCGAATCTGGAAAAAAAGGAGCGAAAGAGCAAGGCCAATTTTTTCATTAGCTGAAGACAATTCGGCAATCGACATTCCACTGAGAGCCTATTTCGACATGAATTCTTTATGGACCTCTGAAGCAGTCACAGCATGCAATCATGCTATTGCATTTGCAGATAAATATGCTGAAAGAGGTGACTACGAAATATCCAGCAAGGCACTCGAATGCATCGCACTCATTAACATTGAATACGTTGAAGCCAAAGGTGCAACCTTCTTTCCAAGTAACCCATTTTTTCATACTGACAACAGCCAAGACCGCTTCATAAGACATACTTTAGAACTTCTAAGAAAACACATTGCATCAGGACTATTTAAAAAAGACGAAAGACACATAGAGCAAGGCTTACAAACATTAAAATCACTTTCCCAAATATATCTCACGATCAGGTACCCTTCAGAAATAGCCTTAAAAACCCACGCGAACCTAGCCCGTGGATACTTAGACAGTTCAATAAACAATGTCCTTCCACATGAAATGGATGATGTTGTTATGAATGGGCTTAGAGAACTTGGAGACCTTTCTATTTACTATTCACTACAGGCACGCCCCAACGATCTTGTTCAATTTGCGGATAGGTTTTGCCATATCTGCATGAAAAGACTTAAAAAACCTAACCCTCTACCTGTAATACAAATTGCAAGCGAACAATTTTCAAGACTCTCTTTAAGTGCCCTATACAACTGTAAAGAAGACACTTCATTTCTATTCTCCCAAATTTCGTACCATACGCTAACGTTATCAACTTGTATTTTAACAACCATTCCAGACAACCCATTTGCAACAAATCATAGCAATTACTTAAGTGCCATATACTCACCCATGAACCCTCAAGGTTTTATGGATTCATTTCTTAAATTCTCTGTAGACATAGCAAATCCAGAAAGCCAAATAGTCGCCAACAACGAATATGTTTTTATTAATATTTTGCAATGGCTAGAAGCAACAACTGCTGACCATATCAAAATATTTAATCTGGCTGCTAACGCTAAACTCCCATTTTGCATAGACCTAATACTATGGACCACTTCAATTATTAGGGGGTTAATCCATATAACAAAATCGCCAAACTTTCCTGACGATTTATTAGAAAATTTTAATAATGAAATTGAAAACTTCTCTAGAGTGTTTATGCACACAGAGGAGAGCAATGAAGTATACTCACATCTTGCCCGCAACCATCTTACCGAGCATCTTTTTTATTGCTGCTTATACGCACAACAAATAAATAACCAAAAACTCTCTCAAAAAATTGCAGCGACATTGTATGCATGGACCCAAAAAGCCGGAAAATATGAAACAAGCTGGGAAATAGCAGGGGAGGGCATTCTTGGAATTTGCACCTTAGCTCTTATTACGGACAATCAGGCGTACTATGAAAAAGTCAAAGAACAAGTAATATTGCTTAATGAAAAATTTCCGGACAACATCACTAATTCAGCGAAACAGTATTTATCTGAAGCAGCCTCTTCAGTTGGGCGTCTTGACTACTCTCGCTCAAAAATAAAAACCGCACTTAACAGTGTAGAGCGAGAAAAGAGGAGTCGCTTTTTACGCGAGGTCATAGGCTTATTAAATTAAACCAACTCAACTTTTGTATAAGAACTATGCTTTTAACAAAGACACTGAAATCTTTGATTCCAGTATAGGCCCCCAAAGGGGCCGGAGGCTGGAGCGCAGCGAATCTAAAAGCGGTATCCCAATCTTGCACTCAAGCATTAACGCGGTGCTACATTCATCAAGCTGGCAAGACTGAATATTCGCGCCCTCACTAGCTCTTAATCCCAACTGCGATAATGCTTGCTCAACAGCTTAAACAAGTACTGAATGTCCTGATCTGCAAGTTCTCGTTCCTGCTCAAGACACCTGCGCGACTCTTTCTTAGCTTTTGCTTCCAACTTCGGGTTGGTCGCTCTGGGCCAATCTGTGAACCAACGACAAGCATCCGGCTCAACGTCACCAGTTGAATTGTCGTATGAGGGTTCAAAGAAACTGCGCATCTCTCCCCATTTCTCTTTATGCCGCTCACGGCACTTATCAGCATAATTATGAGCTAAATACCGCTCCAAAAGTATTTCGCAGACATGCATTGTATGCAGATCCCGTTCAGCTCCCACATAGTAAGAATTGCGCCTCAACTCGCGCTGCATAAACACAAGTTTGTGCTGCATGACCCTGAACAGCCCATCAGACGTATAATGACGATCAGACCATATTACGGGGAACCATTGATACAAATTGCGTATTCCAAATTTGACGGCTCGATACCATTCGTCAAGCAGTTCCCATGGAGCCGTTAAATAGTGCGACCAGCGGTACTCCGGCATGATAATCCTTCCCATTCTATTCAATTTTTTGACGTGAATTTGGTAGTTTTAAAACTTGTTTACTCTCGGACTTTCAACAAGCCTACTTAAGTAGGCTAAAAACAAAAGTTCAATATTTTCAACACTATTCTCTAATTTCTTTTTTTAATCTCAGCTTTAATAATTGAGTTATATTAGATTTAAACTCTGACGTGAATTTGGTAGTCGTAAAAAAAGCCGGCTCGCCTGAAAAGAGTTCTCAGGTAAGCCGGCAATGGAAGACCACACTTAAATCAGACTCGGCTCATATTAATTTTCGAATCTCTCTAAACGCTTCATTTACGCTGCTTACCGTTTCAGCGAAAAGCTCTTGAAGCTCTTCATGGTTTTGTTGCAACTCTGCGGGAACAAGCCTCCCTTCAGAGTTTAGGTGATAAGCAATCTGGTTCAGGTTGCCCCCGATCTGCCCAAAGCCCTTCTTAAGTTCTATCAACGTTTTAAAGATCAGCTTTAATTGTTCAATCGCTGCCTCATCCAAATCATAAAGACCAGATTTCACCAGATCTCGAATCAAAGCAGATTTATTCTGTCCCTTTTCAGCGGCCTTATCTTCCAAAAGATTTGCCAGCTCTTCGTCTAATCTGAATATCTCTCTTTTCTCTTTCATTGTCTCTATTCTCCTGCTTGTCTCATCCACTTTGAATTTAATATATCATTAAAACTTTCTCTGGCTCCAGATACCCCGGCTCCTATTGTTGAGCTGAAGCTAGACGAAGATCCACCACCTCGGGCAAATGAAGTGAGGGCGGCAGCTCCGGCGAGAGAAACCACGGCACCGACTCCAGTTGATGCCGTGGCGATTCCTCCAGTTAAAGCAGAGGACAGATCAGGAACTTTCATCAGGATTCCAAAGCATACGAGAGACCAGACAATTAAAGCCGCAAATTCAGCGTTAAAAACTCCCTGCTCAACGAGGACATTAGCGTAAAGATTTAAAGATGATTCTACGCCTTGGTAGGCCACGCTCATTACGATTGCTGCGAAAACCATCATCATTGAATAGTTTGCAATTGCTTTCGACCAAGCCCAGAAGATGTGCCTTGTCTCCTTGAAGGCAGACAAAAATATACAAACAATTCCAATCACAAAAAGCACGTACACGACAAACAATGACATTATGATGAGCACTAAAAAGCATATATACATAAGCCCGTAGCTTAAGCTGAATGCCACAATTGCCGTCCATGCCCGGAAATATTCTCCGGCATTTGTCATTAAATTCCCGTCTGGGATCTGGTTCATTAACTGGTTGTAAACAAGAGCGAATCCATTATCCAAATGGTTGAATATACCTATAAAATTGCTAACATTACCTTTTGAGGCAAACCAGCTAGAGGTGTTAATAATCCATGTGATATACGGGAAAACAATCTCTTGAACATAAAAAGATCCGTTAAAACAACACGAGACAATACCAACCAATATCAGCATAGACCACGCAAGTTCTTTCAATCTGTCCCCAGACATTTTGCCGAACATTGCTTGAACGCAGACATAAATTATATAGAGAGCTGTTAAGACTGTAGCCGTGCCTGAAAAATCCAGCATCATTGAATGCATTTCAATCATGTAATGCTTCAAAGACGAAAGAGTTAAGGTTAAAACCTTTGTCGCAAGTGGTGTCAGTTCCATTACACACCTCCGCCCATTTCAATGATTTGAATCAGCGTATCAGCGGAAGGATTTTCTAGATCTACCCCTTGGCTTTGCATTTGCTCGTATGGAGCAAGATACTTTCTTTTTGCTTCTTCATACTTGGCCTTCTTTTCGGCTTTCTCGGCCTGCATCCTTCTCAACTCATCATCTTTAACGCCACTGAAGTTCATAAGTGCCTGCGCTTCGCCGATCTGAGCAGTTAAGGCCAGCTGCTCGGAGAGTATGCTGATAATCTGAGCCAGAAAGACATTCGTCAGATCCTGAGCCTCTTTGATGTTCTCTGTGGAATCAATTTTATTAGTGAGATCCTCCAAGGCCGCAAACCGATCTTTCATTCCTGCAAGCAGCTTTTCAGACTTTTCAATGGTGTCCTTCAGCCCCTGCTGCCGGAGCTGGTACTTTGGTGCCAATGATTGCCAAGGGTTATAATCTGCTGACCGTGGATCTCCGAAAACAGCATCCAGCATATCTGCTGCTTCAGTGAAATCTCCAATCTCATCAATCAAACTCATAATTTCTTTGCCCCGCCCCACAACGCTGGACGGGATGGCCTCAATCTGGCTTTTAATACTCTGAATCTTGCCCACAAAGGCTTTCCCTTGGTCGTAATAGCCTTTGACCTGATCCTTGATATTTTGCAGCTCCTTGAACTGCTCCTGAAGCATGTCATAGGACTTCGTAAGCACCTCAAACTGCTTCGCCTGTTCCTGAATCTGCTGCTGTGCCTTTTGCAGCTGCTGAACGTAGTAACCATATGAACCGGGGTCACTGACCGTCATGGCCGCCGCTCTCCCTGGGTAAAAAACCAAAACAACGAAAAAAGCAGAACAAGCAGCAGCCACGTAATTTTTCGGGAAAACTGCACATATATTGAGAGAAATCATAAACGCCTCCAGTAAGGGATTTTTCGAAGGCCGGAACTCTTCCGGCAGATATTACGCACTTCTTCTGCTGATAATATCCATGGACAGTGCTTTCATTTCTGCAACAGCTTCTTCTAGAGCTGCTCCCGTTGGTTCGCCACCATTTCTGTTGACAATATCACTTGCTAGAGCGTCCAATTCTGCAACCCCCTCTTTTCCGTGTTGCTTTTCCAGCTTCCTATCGAGTTCTTTGGATTCCCTTATAAGTTTACTGCGTTTTCTCCTGATTTGTTTCAATTGCTCTTGGAGTTCTGCGTATTCTATGAGTGATTTATGATACATATCCTGCCCCATTCGACTCTGACAAAGGGCATGAAGGATTCTGACAAACTCAGTTGTTCTATTTGAAAACTTTTTAAGAAGCTCTTCGAATGAAAGAGCACACAGTGATGAAAGAGCCATAACTCCTCCTGTATTTTGTTGCGCTCATATTTGGGGCGTTGTGATCTGTCTTTTCAAGGCCCAAATCTCGACACGAGATTTGGTACCTCAAAGCTCCATAAGTTACGTTTTCAGTGAAAGTGTAACGTATGGTTGTGCCTTTCCCGCCGGGCCCCTTTAGGGAAGGCGGAAGCGGGGGCCCCTCTGGGGGGTGCAACCCATCTCTTGCGCCAGCAAGAGCAGGGCGAGGCCACGCCGAGGCATTTTGTCATACAAAATGCGTATCCTGCCAAGACACTTAAACGCCAAAATATGTGCGATTTAACCTGTTCATACGGGCCAAATTCGTTTATTTTTCACTAAGCAGCCAGACACGAGAAGCTAAACACCTGAAATAAAGCACTTTACACAAACAGAAAGCCGAAAACCCAAAAAACGTGGGGGTCCCTTTTTTTGATGTGGGGATGCTGATTTTTCATGTGGGGACTATCTTTTTTCCTGTAGCGACCCTGCTTTCAGCCGTAGTGAAGTCTCCAAACACCGTAGGGGCTACTTTTTAAGCGAATATGCTAGTGAAAGGGAAAAAGGAGCTTTGAGGTACCAAACACTCCTTTTCAGCTACCAACTAGAATTCATCCTCTGTAAAGTAGCACCTCTCCCAGCGATAATATTTATCGAGCTCAATTCTCCACGCCTCTTTGTGCATATTTGAGAGAATCGTAAAGGCGGTTATGAATAAATGCCGTTCACTCTCAAACTGCGGGCGCAGAATAGCGTAATACCTTTGGGTCGCAGGACTAAGCTTGATACGCGTGGTCTTCAAATCCTTGTCCCGGTATTCAGGAATATTCAGCGTTTTGTGGGACAATTGAAAAAGGTGATATATTGCCCCGCTGGACTCCTTAATCATATCTTTGTCGCGTAGATGTTCCGGCAGATCCACGAAGAGGGTGATGCTTTTACGCTCTGGCATTGCTACCTCCTTCCTGCTCATAAATGTGCTTTCGCCAATAGTTCTTTAAAAAGACATCATCGGGAATGCCGATTTTTTTTGTTTTAAGAATTTCTCTTTTCTCGTCAGCAGACAGCTCTTCCAGCCACAAATGATACTGAGCATCCATTTCCCGCTTCTTGTCCGTCCTAGCTTCTTCAAGGGCGCGCTCTGTGACAGTTTTGTACCCATCGGGCCTTAAAATCGCCCCTCCGTCCTTAAGAGCCGTAAAAAAGTACGCATTGTAGTTAGAGACAATCTTCCCGTACTTTTCAAAATGTTTGGTCTTAATCATGTATTCAGCATACTCAAGAGACGCGAGCAGTCCCGCTAATGGCAAATCATACTTCTCCCGATGCTCTACTATCTGACTTAACTGGCTGCTTCCAAAACCTGCATCAGCAAGAAATGGATATTGAGCTGCAATATCTTCATCAGTCACCGCGAGAATCTTCAAAGCCTCTTCAGAGTAGGTAGATTTATTAATACTACTTACTATACTAGACTGAAATCCCGTCACGGCTGCGGGTGCAACTGACGCCTCATTCAGGATAAAATTCTGATAATGGTTGCAGATTGGCTTCAAGTTAACCTCAAGCCCTTGAAAGCGTCCGTCCCGGATTCTCCTTTTAGTCAGGAATCCTTCATACGCAAATTTTGTCAATATTCTCTGCACAGTATCAACACTAACACCTGTTGCGTAGTGTATATCAATACACCTTATTTTGAAGCAGGCACCAACCCCGTATTCCTTGATCAGAAACGAAAGAACCACATTCATATTCTTGGTGAGACTGGTAAAAACAGATTTCAGTGAGGCTTTATTTGCCACGTCAATTGCACCGCGATTCGCAGCGGCAATTGCGGATGCATTGACACTTGAAGGGGCATCAGCGGGGGCATTTGCAGCAACAATTTTAAGCTTACCTTGGGGCATGAGTATCCCCCAGCTCAACGTCAGCACTTCTAGAACTTAACCACGTAAGTAGATCTTCGGTTCGGTAAACAACTCTACCGTTGATTTTAAATCGGGGTGGGCCTTCGCCAATGCAATCAAGATTCGCAAGCCTTCTGGGGTTAATGACACCGCCAAGAAGTTTTCCAACATGGCTACGGCTAATGATGGGAGGTAATTGGTCTGCCAAATAGGCAAGGGAAATTTGATTTTCTGCCATACGATTTCCTTTTGTTATGCCCTGTGATCACAAGTGAAAAGTTGGGCGTTTGAAATCGTATGGCAAAAAACAGGATTGGAATCACGGAATGGAAAATTTTATTTTTTAAATTCCGAGTTATGTGCATCTAGTATTTCTTTGGGTGGCCCCATGCGAGACAACATTTTCTCTGCCCACTTTCTTTTCACTATGTGCTTTATTTTAGAATACTCTGGCTGTTTTCGCGCAGACTTCTTACGGAATCGCGGTCTTTTAGACTCAGTTAGCGACCTAGGAAACACACCACTTTCAGCATCCTCAATAAAACGCTCTGCTGCTCTAATAAGCTTATTAAAAGTCCTAACATGGGAATCATATTTCCCATCATTTTCTTTATTCGTCCCCATCATCTTCTCAACGGCTTCATCCTTATTTTCGGCAGAAGCAAGTGCGTCATATGCATCAAGACATTTCTGATAAAATTTCAGCTGAATCTGTCCAGTAGTAAAAAAAGGCTTTGTCCCTTGGGACGCCCTTCCTTCAGGGCCAACATGCACACGGTCCAAAACATGTTTGAAATCTTTTAAAATCACTTCCTTAGACACATGTGGATTTATTATGAAAGCGGTTTGTAAAGGATTCCAGCAGTAACCATCACCCTCTTGTGTCGCATCCAAATATCTTGAAATGTTAGACTGCACTTCCCATGTATCAACCAACTGTCCTTTCTTCCCATTATGACGCTGGGCAGTGCCAATCAAATCCATCACCGATTCCCTGACACCATATACTCCACGAATTTCATAGAATTCATAAAACAACTTAACTCGGTGAATCACATCTTCAAAAGGATCATTAAAAACATCCTGAAACAGACCATAAACAGTCTCCAAAGCCTCATCTATAGACATTTCTTGGTTATATGGCTGTTCACGGACTTCCTCAGAAATATTTTCCCAAACCCAATCTCTATAAGGTTTTTCTAAATCATTACCACAGCAACACCATGACCGGATAAGTTCATTTTCAAATGGAGCTGTGCGCTTAGTTTCGTTCACAAGATCACATAGTTTTTTATATCGCTTACTACGCTTTAAAAACTCCCGGAAGTACCTAAACTTTTCTATTTCATTAGGCTTCACTTTATGAACGGGCATTTGGTGTCGGTCTATGTCGAAATAATGATCCATTCTATCCCCACACTACTTTGGAAAGTGCTAATATTTTCTTTGTATTTAGAATTCGCGTTAGCAATACAACGTATTATTAATCAACAAACACGAAATTTACAACAGAAAAGGGGACAAAAACGGGGATAAACCATATTTCAGACAAAACAAAAGGGCTTACACATGAAGTGTAAGCCCTTGATTTTATTATGGAGCCAACGATCGGAATTGAACCGACGGCCTGCTGGTTACGAATTGTCTGGCGGGAGATTAAATTTTGCGCCGGGAACACCCCTAATCCCTTGATTCATAAGCCCTCCCCCTATTTCAGCCCATTTCCAAAACTGCCGAAAACTACCTAAAACTACCGAGTTTTGTACGCAGATTTGCGGACACTTTGCGGACACAACGTAAGATGTTTTTTTTGAACATAACATGGCAGCATCCGCCTTCCTATATATGCCCCATACTGTTAGGGTTAAAACTAGTTTGGGAATTGCACACAGTACATACCTTTAAATATTACGGCGCATCTTAAACTTCCAACAAGCGCAAAAGGCACAAACCTATTCATTAAGAACAATAATTTTTTTCCACTGCAAATCTCGGACTAATTCAATGATGTCATTACTAACAACATCTTTAGAGACATCATACTCTTCTACAAATAAATCCACTATAGAATTTATTGTCTTTAATGAATCCACACAATTAAGAAAGAATGAGCTAGTTTCATTTAGAAAAAAAATCTCCAAATCTAAATTTGTAATCGTGGTGAATGACGTTCTCTCATCGTACCTTTTTTTAAGATATATTGGATGTGGAACTAGATCCTTAAAATACGTGAACATACCTTTCCTTAACTATTTTTACACCTTATCGGAGGTAAAGTTTTCATTTTTGAGGGACAATTATCATCCCCGAGAGCTAAAGAAGTTGCAACTGCGCCTGCTGCAGCCCCAACAACAGCGGCGGCGGCAGTAGCAGCAGAGAAAAAAGCTAAAGGAGCGGCAGCATTTAGCTGACTCTGAGAGTGAATTGTTGGAGTCGTATATTCTTTACTCATAATTTGTTTTCTCAACAAGTTTAAGAGATGCTTGCTTTGAAAATGTATTAATGTCACCAACCATTTTACCGATAGCAACAGCTGCAGCTGCTCCTACCGCCGAAACAGCCCCTACGGCTAAACAAGTAGGGAGGCCATTCTGGGGGGTCGCAGCCGAAACTATTGGCGGAACATATTTCTGTTTATTCATAGGGCCAACCTCAAATTCTAAAATCATTATCACAATGGTTAACATGTGTCAGAATGCCGTTTTGTTTATCACTGATATATTTTACGACATCCTCATTTTCCCAACATGAAATGCCTTTATCATTCCATATCGTAAGCAAATCATCCTCTAACACATTACCGATAACAAAAGGAAGAGTGCAATCCAACCGAACATCCCCATTCGGACGAATAATCACACTACCATTAGGCTTTGAACTTTTGAGAACTAAATCTAAACTCGGTGGAGAACTAGGCAATATAGCCATTCTTCCTGCATACTCATCTTGCAATAGCTCAATTTGATCATACATTTCAGAAAGTTCTTTCCGCGATAATAATAAATCTTGATTCAAATTTGCACGACCACTTAGCATCACATCTCCACAAACAACAGAGGATGCCCCTAAATGATATGCAAACCTGATGAACGAGGTAAGATCTTTCAAATTATATGGAGTAACTGTGTGCGCAATGCGCAATGGAAATCCAGCCCCAGAAAACAGAAGGGCTGCATTCTTAGCTTTTTCCCAGCTTCCTCTTTTTCCTCGGAAATCGTCATGAACCTTTTCACAAACCCCATCAATTGAGACTTGAACCCAGAAATAACGAAATTCTTTTAACCTATTAATCCAATCACTATCTACTAAATATCCATTAGTAATCAAGATGAAACCACTCCCATCATCATGCAATGGACTCATTATATCGATAAGATCATCCCCAAGAAGAAGAGGCTCACCTCCCGAAATGATACACTGAAATACGCCGCCTGCGTCTATGATACGTGACGTAACCCTTTTCCAATCGTCAACATTCAAACATTCCTCTTTTACAGCACCTCCTGAAGCATTGTAACAATGTTTACAATACAGATTACATTTCTCAGTTAATTCTAACTGAATTCCTATAGGAAAGTTATAGGAGGATGGATAGGTTTTATTTTTAATACCTTCAGATATAGACTTGGACTCAAAATTAAACTGCCTCTGAATCTTCTTCAGTAGCCCATGATCTAACTTCATCAAAATTTCCCTTTTGTAATTTATTACAAATTAATTCACATAATTCATCAAATTCATTGTTGGTGAGAATATCTTTATACATTTCTCTTACAGATCCATATCGGCACAGGCTAGGTCTATCTGCATAAATTGAGCACAAATTACCTTTGAGGTGAATGCAAATCCCATTACCATTTTGCAAGTGTTTTAAACCATCAACCACATCTATACATCTGCAACAATTCCCACATTTTACGCAACTAAAAGACATAACCCCTCGACATCAAGTCCACAATTTTACAAAGCATAACTATTGAATATATTCCACCATAACAGTAGGAACTGCCAACCTTTGAAACTTCAATCCTACCAAGTAAAATTTTTTATCGACTCCAACACTTTTTCTCTGAGCTTTGCTTGAATTTTCTCAATAATTACTCCCCGAACATACAACGAGTCAACACAATATAACTTCCTAAAACAAGCCTCTGAGGCTGGTTTTCTTAAATAAAAAGGAATCCACCCTTAGATGGACGATGAACTAAACACAGAACCATATTCCGACATCTGGAACGCAAAACAGTTAAAATGGTCGTTACTTTCAGCCACAATCTCAACTGTGATATAGAAAAACAATGCCCAAAACTGCACACCCATATGGTAACAAGGTAAAATTCTTCATCAACGGAACTATTTTATATAAAATTTTAACCGCCAAAATATGCAAACAGACCTCGCTAACTATTTCCAGCTATGAGCTAAAGGAAGAACCAATTTTCGCCCCAGTACAATTACCGGACTTAATTGGTGAACTCAGCGATCTTGAAGAACTAAAAATTATTGGCATAAATTTAACGAGCCTCCCCACTTCAATCGGGAAACTGACCAAACTTAAAACACTGCATCTACACAAGAACTTATTATCAGACCTACCGCCTTCATTTGGGAAATTATCAAATCTTGAAGAGTTGGACATAAAAAACAATTTATTTACAACTCTTCCTGAGCCGATATGCAACCTGCCTCAATTGAAAAGACTTAACTTGAGTAACAATCCGCTCACAGGCCTACCTGACAACATCACGGAATTACAAAATCTAGAAGAATTGGACCTGAGTATGGACGTCTTCCAAGGGAATCCCCCATGCGGTAAAAAAATGCCAGCCCTAGAATGGATTCAACTACAGGATGATAAAATATCCTCTTTGAGAAGGTTGAAAACCCTGTGCTTAGATGGTCATTCCATTTCCGTTAAGTAAAGGTACAAAGCTCCTTCCCTTCATTAATAACTGTAGATTAAGCAGTCTATCACTAGTTTAATTTTACCTCAGATAGAACGCTATAAGCATGCTAATCAGCATAATTTTAAACCAAACACTTGCTCACAGTTTAAATAAAAGCTATTTAGTACAGCATGGACCAAACAAGAGGAACAAAAATAAACCAACTCATGTTGGCGTGGCCCAACGGGACCATAAAAAATTCCGAGGAGCTAGCGAAGCTGGAAATCAACAAGTCACTTGTCCAAGGATACATGGAGCAAGGCTGGCTTGTTTCCGTTGGGCGTGGCGCATATGCCAAATCGCATGACACGCCCACTTGGCTCGGTGGCCTGCATAGCTTGCAACAAAAAGACAAGCCATTCATCCATGCCGGGGGCAGAACGGCTCTTGAGCTTCAGGGCTATACCCACTACGTCTCAGCACAGAAGCGTGAAATATTCCTTTTTGCTCCCCCCAAAACAAAACTGGCGGCATGGTTTGCCAGATACGATTGGGGACAAAAAGTAGTCTTCACTTCCACCTCACTATTTTCTGATAGTCCTTCCGACAGCTTCACTGAACACTATGCTGGAACTTTTACGGTAAAAATATCCTCCCCAGAACGCGCCATACTTGAACTGCTGCACCACGTACCGCAAAAAGTAAGTTTCGATGAAGCTTTTCAACTGATGCAAGGGCTCGGTACTTTACGGCCCACACTTCTCCAAACACTACTCGAAGAGTGCAATAGCATCAAAGCCAAAAGGCTATTCCTTTACCTTGCCAGAGAGAGCGGACACCGCTGGCTTTCCCGCATCAAACGCGACAGCATCCAATTAGGCTCCGGCAAACGCGAAATAGTAAAAAACGGCATGCTGGATAAAGAATTCAACATCACCGTCCCCAAGAACAATGAAGAGGAACTGTTTTGAATAAATACGAAAAGCAGGTGCGCATCCTGCTGCGTGTCTTGTCCCTGATTGAATATGACCATCCCAACGGTGACGGTTCAGCATTCCTCGCCCTGAAAGGCGGTACGGCCCTGAACTTCTTCCTTTGGAACCTGCCACGCCTGTCCGTAGACATTGACCTTGCTTACTGCCCAATCAATGACCGCAAGACAGCCCTGCGTGATATTTCAGAAAGCATGCAAAGACTTGCGAAGCAGGTGGAAAGAATCATGCCTACCGCAGCAGTAAATCTGACCGCGCCAAACAATGCCGCTCCCAAAGTCTTAATCAAGCACGATGGGGTAATGGTCAAGATTGAACCCAATGCCACCATTCGCGGCACAGTATATGAGACAGAATATTCGGACCTACAGCCGGAAGTTGAACGCCGCTTTGAAATGGCAGCAGAGGTACGCCGCCTTTCCATTCATGATCTGTACGGTGGGAAAATATGCGCTGCGCTGGATCGCCAACATCCACGTGATCTTTTTGATGTGGCCCAACTTCTCGACACCGAAGGGCTGACCGAGAAAATCCGAAAGGCATTTCTCGTCTACCTACTGGGACACAATCGCCCAATGTCGGAAATTCTGACCCCCAATTTCCAACCCTTAACCGATGCCTACGAAAAAGAATTCCGTGGGATGACACAGACTGAAGTTGCCCTTGAAAAACTGGAAGCCACCCGCGCCCAGTTGGTCCAAGAAATCAAGTCTGGCCTAAGCGATGACGACAAGCAATTCCTGCTCTCCGTCAAAAAAGGAAATCCTGAATGGGAACTTCTGGAAATCCCTCACGCCGCTCAACTTCCTGCCGTGCTTTGGAAGCTGCATAATATTGAGAAGCTGAGGAAGAACGCCAAGAAGCATGCTGAGGCTGTTCGGAAGCTTGAGAAATGCTTGGAATAAGGCCCCATTTCCTCTTACATAGTCCCGCGACGATAATGTACCAAAAAACAGGCTCCCCGGAATATCCAAGGGAGCCATTTAGGGCCTGTTTTTCACGATATTTGCCGAAAATTTTATCTTCATCAACTTGGTCAAGTTGCTACATACGACTACGGCTAAAGAAATTCTTCAAGCATTGATTCATCTTTCCACCATAACATAGTTAAGACCATATCCCCGTATCCCTTTATGGAGTGTTCATGCACATCATGTTCATAAGCATTTCGCGTGTTAAACCAGCAACTAGCCTGCACAGGTTTAGGACCTCCAGAATCAGCCATTTTACCACATAATATTTCCATAGCATATGTTTCATGATGCAAATTGTCGCTGGGACGCAACCATGCTGGGAGATCTGGGCAAGACACAAAGCGAATTAACTCACCATTCTTTCCGTTATACCATGCGAAAATAGCTGGATAGGAACCAAATTTAACAAATCTAATTGCAGTAGCCATCAAACTTGTTCTAAACAAACGACTCAACTCTCTTACAGAATTTAGATCCATATCCATGTCAGAGCACGCTGGCTTAAACAAGAACTCTGGCATCAACAAATCAGCTGCATATCTATTAGCCCTTGCTTCAACTCCCATTTGAAATATATTATGCCCACCTATGTCTTTTTCCGTACAGCTGAATCGCGGAGTTCCTCGATCCAACATCCAATGTCCCAACTCATGCCCAATACAAAATCTTTGCCTAGCTCTGCCCACTTCATTTGATACAAATATTGTGGCATTGTCACCAACACCAATAATATATGCTTCACACCCTGTTAACGTTTTGTGCTTTATTTTAGCATTACATCCCAAAGACAAAACATTTAATCGAATCTCTTCCGGCTTGGATACACCAAAATAATTTAAAAAATCATATGGTTTAGTGAAACGCATTAAGAATCATCTTCCTCGATTTGAAGTTCCCCATGTTCATATAAAGTCTCAATTAACAATTCGATGTCTTCATTAGTAATGTCTGTCATATTTCTATATTGCAAAGTCATATTTGAAGGCATATTTGAATTATTTAAAAAACCTTTAACAAAAAAATCTTTTAAACTTCCGTACTTTTTTAAAATACTACCAACTATTGCACGATCTATTGGCTTAGTTGTCTCTTCCTCTGCTAAACATGACACCAATGTTTTCTTTTCTAAGGATATAACATCATTAAATAATGATGTTATTGATTCAATTCTTTCATTAGATTTATCTCCGAAGACATCATTATGTTCTTCGTGTATTTCTTCATCACTTAAACTATCCAGATAGTCCAAGTAATCATCAGATATATTACAAAGTGCTTGGAGATATGAAATGTCCCTGCTACTCATTTCTGTTCCCCCTTGGATAATTGGCATTACGATATCTACTCAGTCTCTTCTGAGCAGCATTGTATTGATTCTGCGTCATGCCTTCTTGTTTACGAATTTCTTCGCCAGTTAACCCTTCTGCCTTACCCATTAAGTACGTCAACACATTTTCATCATTAGAAAAGTGATCAAAGGCTGACTCGATTACTTGCTGTGCCCAAGCTTCTCGCTCTTTTATAATTATTTCTTCTTCAGGGGGTACAGGATGAGATTTAAGCTGTGTGTAATGACACTCTATAGCTCCGGGCAGATTGCTACATACTTCATTTTTTATACTTTTCATCACGCCACATAAAAAAGCCCGTAGCGAAATATCGTTCTTTGGAGGCCACTTGCGTGTTCCTCGTACTGTCCGTTTAATTGCTTCTCGAACAAGCCAATCTGGAGAAATTGCAACAGATTCAGCGAATTTGAAGGCAGCTAAATCAATCGCCTTTATATCTTCAGCGGTTAGACTTTTAAGAGCCTGTTCAAAATCATTAACGTATTGAAGTCTTTTTCTGGGATCATCCATTAGTGTCTATCCTCGAGGTATTCGTTACCTAAGTTGTGCCTAAATTTTAGCACTCTCTTATAAACTATGCGCATATTTTAAGAGTAGCGGACAAATTTTTATTTTTTTTGTCCGCACTCGCCATTCTGTGCGCATAAAAGATAGAAGGACCTTTTAATCACGACAACTATATTCATGACTAATTAATAGTTGTCAAACAGGCAAGTTTTGCCAAGGAAAAATATTTATGACCCCTGATCAGACATGCTTTAAAGTTAAAATTGATGATTCTATGTTTGAATTCGGCGAGACGATGGTCACAGGCCATCAACTTTTAACAATCGCCCACAAACATCCTCTTGATGAACACATCATTTACCAGAAACTGAAAGATGGTCAGTTCGAGGAAATCCGTCTCGAAGAAAGTGTAGACTTAAGCCAGCCGGGGCTTGAAAGATTTAAAACTTTCCGAAGTGCAGAATCATACCGTTTCACCGTTGATGGAAGAAAATTTGAATGGGGAGCCCCTGTAATTACAGGCCGGAGACTTAAAAAGTTCGCTGACGTTGCACCTGACACATATGATGTTTGGATGAATGTTCGCGGCAAGGGTGAAGATCAAATTATCTCAAATCGTGAAGAAGTCAGGCTTGATACCCCCGGTCTTGAACGTTTTTATACTGAACAAGTCAGTATCACTATCATTATTAATGGACGCCCTCACGAAATCAACAAACGTTCTCTTTCCTTTACTGAGCTCGTTCAGTTGGCTTTCCCTAATGTTCAGCCTGCTCCCAACACAATTCACACCATTGTTTTCAAGAATGGTCCTGAAGAAAACCCCCAAGGAAGTCTTGTCGAAGGCCAAACCATCATTATTAGCGAGAGGATGATCATCAATGTCACAAAAACTGATAAATCTTAGTCCTGACCTCAAGCGGTTGAGAGATGAAGGGTACGAAGTCGAAATAAAGAATGGACACCTTCTGCTTCATTCCATCCCTTACGTCTCCGCACAAAAGGAAATTAAATTTGGAACCCTTATTTCTACACTTACCCTGTGTGGAGATAAAACAGCCAAGCCAGATAACCACGTGATATACTTTCAAGGAGAGTTCCCATGCTCTGAAAAGGGGACACCCATTGAAGCAATACGTCACTCAAGTGGGAAGAAAACTTTAGCCCCTAACGTGGAGGCTGATCATTCGTTTTCCAATAAACCAAGTGCAGGATATGAAAACTACTTCGCCAAAATGGAACAGTACGTAAAAATCATATCCCATCCAGCGATGGCTTTGGAAAGCACCGTAACACCCCGAACATATGCTCCCATTAAGCCCATGAATGAGGAGTCGGTCTTCAATTATATTGACACCGCTTCGAGCCGTGCAGGCATTCAAGTCTTGTCTGAGAGTTTGAAAGCACAGCGTATAGCTATCGTCGGATCGGGCGGTACGGGTGCGTATGTTTTAGACTTCGTAGCTAAAACCCCTGTATGCGAGATACACCTTTTCGATGCTGACGATTTTCTCTCACACAATGCTTTCAGGTGTCCGGGAGCAGCTTCATTTGAAGAACTAAGTCAAGGCATGAAAAAGGTAGACTACTTAGCCACAATGTACTCGAAAATGCGCAAGGGAATAATTGTACATAAAAAAATGATTTCCCTAAATTCAGTCAAGGAACTCAATGGCTTTGACTATGTGTTCATGTGTGTTGACGATGGGCGATGCAAAAAACACATTTTCGATGCCTTAATCAATACGAGCTCAACAGTCATAGACGTTGGGATGGACGTACATCTCGTAGGTCAGGAACTTTTGGGAACCTGCCGAGTTACAACCTGCACGAAAAGCAAAAGTGACCATATTGCGACACGAGTATCAATGGGTGAAGCTGTCGCAGGAGGAGAATATGCCAGCAACATTCAAATTGCTGAGCTGAATGCATTAAATGCGTGCCTCGCAGTCATCAAATGGAAACAGCTCAGTGGATTCTACCAAGATTTAGAACACGAACACCATCTGACGTATTCAACAAATTGCGCCCTATTAGACACGGATGAGAAAGACGATGGCAACCAAGCAGCTTAAAATTCAATTCTGCGAATTTATCCCAACTGAAATAGAAGAAGGGACACTTTATATTTCAATGGAATTTGCAACCGCCTCTCACAAGTGTGCCTGCGGTTGCGGGCAAGAAGTTGTGACTCCTTTCACTCCTACAGACTGGAAATTAACATACGATGGAGAGAGCGTTTCCCTGTCTCCTTCAATCGGAAATTGGAGCTATCAGTGCAGGTCGCATTACTTCATTAAAAACAGCAAAATTGTATGGGCAGGTAATATGTCCCAGAAAGCTATTGATGCTGGACGGTTCCATGACCAGCTGAATAAGAATCGGCATTACAAACAGCATGATACAAGCATGGAAGAAACACAGAACAAAGACGGCCGCCAAGACAAACCAAATGAAAAACGTGCTGGAATATTTAAATCTATTGCGAGATTCTTCGGCTTCTAGCTTGTTAAAAGACACCCATATATTCTTCACAATCATTACAACTTAATAAATTTGTAGATTACAGACTAAAACAGGCTCCCCCGGAATATCCAAGGGAGCCTTACTTATTTTAAATAGACTTTTATCTGGCTTTATTTACTACAAAAATTCAAAAGCATAATTGATACAAGCTCAAGCGGTTCATTTCTATAAACAGCCTCAATAGTTTCCATCCTCGTGTCGGGAATTTTTTTCTGATGAAGCTTGCCGTTTTCATCCACCCGTCCAACATTTATGCCACTGAAAATCAGTAAAAAGCGATTTCCTTTAACTGCAAACTGAGCAAGAACAGACATCTCCATGTTTTCCATGTTCTTTTTTGCCTTGGTGACAATTTCAGGACTGAGGATAGAACCTCCATAATTCGCCCCAACAAACTTGCCATAATCCATCACCCCTTTGAATTCGACAATCTGCCTTCCCCTGTTGTCTTCATAAGAATCCCAGCTAGTAATTTTGAAGTAGCTATAATTCTCAAAGGCCTGACCGACTGAAAGCGAGCTGTCCAAGGTCAAAGTCCCTCCTTTAACAGTATCAATAGCCGAGGAAGTGCAGGCCTGAAGGCCAGCTAAAACAGTTAGCATCATGATCGCGGAAATTACCTTTTTCATTTTAATATTTCTCCTTAAAAATTCATTCAGCTTCGCACAACGGACTAAGCTCACCCTTCAATACCCTGTAAAAGAAGAACTCCTCAGTCCAACCAAACTCACTCAGCTTGTTTGCAAGCCATATTTGGGATATAAAAAAGGAGCGTTCCAATTCCCGGAACGGTAAAATTTTAAAGGGATAATTATGGCAAAAAAATTCAATGATGACGCAAGCCCATCGGAGAAAATCCTAGGCCTTTACGGACTGCTACTTTTCACAGGACGTAAATACAATCTATCCTCTCTGGCGGATAAATTTGATTGCTCAAAACAGACGATTTTGAGGATGGTGGAAACCATAGAACGCACTCATACCCTTCCCCTGATGACTGAGATGGAGAACGGCAGGCGTTGGTTCTGGATAGAAGCCCGGAAAGAGAGCATGAATGTATCCCTGAAAGCTGAGGACATCCGCTACCTGAATATGTGCAAAGACATGGTCTCCGACATCTTGCCGCAGGGCATCAAGCACGAAATTGAACAGGCACTCATAAGTGCAGAGTCTTTTGTTCCAAGCAACACCGAGCCGACAAAGCACAAGACAACCTCTTTCTTCAGCAATGACCGGGGAGTGATTAATTATGATAAATTTCAGGATGAAATTTCACTTCTTCTGGAATGCATAGAAAATAATGAAATTTGCCAAATTTCCTACACTCGCGCCGGGGCAACAGAACCACAGAGCCGATACTTCGCCCCGGATAAAATTCACTCCAGAAACGCAACCCTATATGTAGAAGGCTGGAAACTTCACGAACACCCACCCCACGAAATCAAACACGAGCAGACTTTAGCGATACACAGGATTCACAGGATCTCTACCACCGGGATTCAATTCAACTTCGGAACCAAGGAACGGGAGCCCCTTCCCTACTTCGGATTTGATATTGAAGACCCCTTTGAAGTGAAAGTTCGCATTAATAAATCCACAGCACCATACATCCGCGAACGGCAATGGAGTACAGATCAGCATATTGAGCCACAGCAGGACGGCGGTGTTATCCTAACCCTTTCAGCACAGTCATACCACGAAGTTACCGCATGGATACTTAGCTTAGGCAACGATGTTGAGTTACTCGAACCGCAGGGACTGCGGAAACATCTTTTCGAGACAACCCAGAAGATGAACAAGAAATATTCTCCCAGTTAACAGACTCAGGTCTTCTACCCACAATCTTCTCGTCTCGCATTTTCCTTATTTTTTTCACTTCTTTTACACGAGAGATAAACCCTCAATATAAATAACGAAAAAACCACAGACCTCTCTAATTACGCACTAGTTTATTTCAATTAAACTAGTGCGTTCTCTTTAGCCCAGATGCAGCTCCGTGTCGGATATTGTAAATAGATAAGACTCAACGGACAGGAGTTTTCGCACATACAAAACTCCCGCGAAAGTCATCACAAACAATCTAACCACACAAGAGAGGGTAAAAATGAAAAAAGAATTCAGCATCGACAGAACTAAGAAAAAAATACTCCAGCTCTATAAAAATAAACACAAACACACATATAGGCTCGGTAGACATCTCACAAGATTAAAAAAAGAAAGCAATAGAGATTTTTGCAACACAATCAAGAAGGAATTCCCTTTCGGAATTTCATATGCTTACAAATGTATGGACGTATTCAGAGCTTTCCCCAAAGCAAAATCTACTGAAGGAATTAGACCTACTACATTATATCATATGTCGCACCCTAAATTTCCCATCAAAAAAAGAAAAAAAATCATCAGGGAATTGCGTAAAGGGAAAAAACTGCAAGATAAAGAAATCAAGAAAATCAATCTATCATCTTAATATGCAACACCAGAATCGCAGCATAATTATAAGTTACAGTTTGAAAAGAAAAAACACAAAGAACAACCCTTTTTGTACTGTATATATTACTTAGTTATATAGTATACATACCCCCTCTCTAATAGGGAGGGGGTATATGGATAATACGTATATGAAAAAGAAAAAAATCCAAAATAAAAATAGTAGTAAATTTTCAGATAAACAAATTGGACAAATCACTGACGGCATAAAACGTGTTCACACGCATTTGCACAGAGTGAGGATGTCCGCAAAGGAGTTCAGTGAGGAAAGACCACCACAGATAACATTTTCACCTAAACTCCCGAATAATTCTTGGGGTTCTGACCACAAAAGCATTCAATATATTCACGGCCCCAACGGAGAAAGAGCGGCATTACGCTTAGACTCCACGATTGGCTACAAACCGATGCTTCTGGACACAACAGATAGTTCTCCAGAATTTCTCTCATTACTGGATAAGTCCTTCGCCAATGTCGTAGTCTCTGAAGCTGAATACGCAACAGATTTCATATGCAAAAGTCCCGAGAGCGCAGCGGAGGTCTTTGACCTTCTTTGCGAGCACACCTACGTTAGCCACATGAGAGGAGAAGTAACTCTATATGGAGGCATTCCATTGGAGGAAACAGGTTTACCCAGCAACAGGGGACTCAGAATCGCCAACAAAGGCGAAACAGGAGGCGTAAATATCTATGAGAGGGGAGATGAGATGTACAAAAAAATTGACGGGGCCAATAATTCAAGTTGGGACCGTCAACATATTAATCTTGTCCGTGTCGAGTTTAAAATTGCCAACAAAGACACCCGGTTTAGAAATTTAGGTTTAACACAACTACATGAATTTATTACAAACCCGCGATTTAAAGAGCTCCTTAAAGGTCGGATGCAATTCAGCTCAATTCGGACTTATAAATGTCACAACGGGCCGCAAGCAATAACACCAATCCAAAAACAGCAAGAATTAAATGACATAGGAATTTTTCAGACGGAATACAGGCGAGCAAGAGAAGCTCTCAAGACAAACATTTCAAAATATAAAACAACATCCAAACCCATGAGCCCTCTTATGCAAAGGGTCTTAAAATCGAGGGGAAATGCAGCAAAAAGCTGGCAAAAGCGAGCTGAAGCCCTTGGATATAAGAAGATTAGAGGCTTTGGAGGTTTAAACCTAGACTCCATTTAACATTTAAAACTAGGGATTCCTTGGCTGAATGACAGAATCCCTAGTTTTCCTGTAAAAAGAGCGCGCTTAACCTCGATATTTAATTTTATTTGGGAGAGCAAAATCCAAGGAGGTTTTTTAAAAAATTCCGTATTAATCCCGCATAAAAACCAAAGTTCCCGGTGGATGCAGACAAATAGGGCTCTCCTCGGAAATTTCCTCAACAGAGCAATGTCTTCTATAGGTAAACTTTCGCCCTGATGAATCAGATAAGACCAGCCTATGCTTCTGAACCTCGGAAACGACAGTCCAATGGGACCACTCCCACGATTCCAGACACAGAAAGATCGCTGAAGGTCCTGCGGAGAGCCAAGTTTCCATATCGGACCAGTAAGTATCAAGGTCAACATGCTTACGGTAAAAAGGCCGCCTTCGACTAACATCGGGGAACCTCGGCTCAAAGACCTCTCTGGAGAGCCCTACGACCATATTTATGTTCATCCCCTCTGTAAGTATGCAAGGCAAAGACGCTCGCTTATCAAGCCACTCTAGACACTCAGAGAACAATTCTTGGCTACGAACAAAGCCTGTGCGTGGGTATAACAACCTGATCGAATTTATCAGACTGTATACCCCGCACAGGCCATCTAGATAGCCCTGCTGATATGGTTTAGCCACGGTCTTGATCAATCGGGATTATGTGCAGCAAAAAAGTATCACCGCACGAGAAGCTTACAACCGCCCCATACTCACATAAGGCCCCGGCATTATCGCAAGAACAGCATGATACAACCGGGTTTTCCTGAACCAGTTGAACCTTTTCCGCTACGGTCAACTGGGGGTCAAACAGGCTTATGATCAGGTCTTCCATGTCTCTGGCATCCATTAGGCTTTCCTCCAGATTTCAGGCACATCTTTGGCCTTTCTTGGCTGCCAAAACCTTTCCAACTCGCAATCCACCTCACTTCCCCCGACTCGTAGGGTTTTCAACTCTTCAAAGGAAAAATACCCCCACTCGGCGTTCTGGTAGTCCTGATTAAGAATTGCATAGCCGAAGAAGGTATCATCACCGTCAAACTCGGCAACATACCAATCACAGCCACCGATGAAGAAATGTAGGTAAATAAGCTTCTCTTTGACCTCAATATCCTCTGTTTCGTAGAACTTGGGTATCCGGGACAGACGTTCAACAGATGGTTCATTCCACATAGGGACCTCCTGCACAGGACGCACGTAAAGCCCCCGGCAAGTCGGGTAAAAGCGCATCCTGTGCGGTTAACAGTTAATTAAGAATGGTATTCGCCAGAGCCTGATTTAGTTCCGGCAGGACATCCGCATAATGTGCGGTCATATTGATGCTGGCGTGACCCAGCTGCTTCTGGACAAAGCGAAGGTTGCAGCTTTTCGCCAAAATCATGGTCGCGTAGGTATGACGACAGCTGTGAATAGAGTATTGCTTGGGCAATCCAGCGGTTTTAAGAATTTCCTTAAAACTTATGTGCAAAGCCGTTGTTGTGTAGTTCTTGCCCGCCCTTCCGGCAAAAAGAGGAGATCTTAGGGAGGTGGATTCCCTCCATTTTTCCTTTTGCTTGATAAATTTGCGAATTTCACGAGTCAGCTTGTCATCAAGATAAACATCACGTCTTTTGCCTCCTTTGCCCCTCTGGACGATCAGGTAGTGTTCTTTGTTGCCTTCAAGAAACAAATCTCCAATGCTCAAGGCCGCAATCTCACTGACTCTCAACCCGCTACGTAGCGCGAGGAGCGCAAGCATATACCTGACTCGCCAGATTCGCGTTACACGATCCGGCTGGCCTTTAGACATTTGCTGACAGGTTTTAAGCAGGAGATTTGTCTGAGAATTGGAGAAAAACATATCACGTGTAATTCGATAGTTTTTCATGGGTATATTATAGCATATATTTCCCACGGCACCAAACAATCCAACGCACACACTCGCAACAACACCCTAAAATTAAAACAAAAGACTGAAGCCTAATTGCATACATGCTTGCAAGACAATAATTAAAAGAATAAAAAACAAAAAAACACAGAAGCTACCCCACTTAGAATAAAAGGAATTGAAAATGGCGCGTGATCAAGTGAAAACCAGTGCAATCACATATACTGGCTATGATTATCAAACATTACATGGGATTAAATTATTAGCCGATTGGATTGAATCACCCAGTAGATACGAAAGAGTACTTTTTGAAGCAGACAAAGAAACAGATGCGCCTAAAGGGATAGATGACATCACCTGCATTAGAGAGGGCGGCAAGCAAGATTACTATCAAGTTAAATTTACTCCAAATCCAGACAAAGAAGATAACAAAATTACTTGGGAATGGTTACTCAAAAAATCCGGTAAGACCTCCCGTTCAACTTCTTTGCTGCAAAAATTATATAAGGCCATAAAATCCGTAGCTCCAGACAAACTTGGAAAAGTTGTCTTGTTAACGAATAAACCCCCTAATAGTTCGGTGGAAACATGCCTTTATGGAAATAGAATTATATTTCGGCGTATTCCGCAAGACATTAAAGAGCAAATTGAAACTCAGCTAGGCAGTGAAGAAAAAGTCCAAGATCTTTTTGACATCCTAACAATAAAGCACAGCAGCAAAAGTTATAAAAATCTTGAAAATGAACTGATAGAACGCTTTTCCAAATTTTCAAATCTTGATGGATACTGTAGACTTTTTAACGCAGCAAATAACTGGGCAAAGTTCAAAGGAATCCCTTCGCAGGATGGGTGGATTCGCCTGAAAGATATTCATAAAATTTTATCCGTATCAAAACCAGAACCGATTTCACAATCGTTTTTAGTTCCTGACAATTACAATCTTCCAGACGCTTATTTTCATGACAACTTAGTAGAGGCAATAACTTTAGCCGCAGGAAAGTTAATTGTTCTTAGTGGAGCACCCGGCTGCGGGAAAAGCACATATCTTAGCTATTTGTACAGGGACCTAGAAAAAAGGAAGATCCCAGTCATAAGACATCATTATTTCCTATCTCTTGACGATAGAACAGACAATCGCCTTACGCCATCTGTAGTGGCATCATCTCTTATTAATCAGATGGAGTACAAATACTCAAAAGCAGTCCAATTAAATGACTCTCATGATTTAAGTGTTCAATTATCAGCCAAACTAAAATCATGTGCAGCCTATTTTAAAGAAAAGGGTGTTCCACTTATAATAATCGTTGATGGCTTAGATCATGTCTGGAGAGATAATTATAAAGATAAGGCCCCATTAGATGATCTTTTTAAACAGTTACTTCCTGCCGTAGACAATACGATTATAGTCGTCGGTACCCAGCCTGTTGAAGATAAAATGCTACCTGATCGGTTAGTTCAATTAAGTCCTAGGGAGAACTGGTACGAACTGCCTTTGATGAATGAAAACGCAATCTTTAATTACATGGAAAGTCAGTATGAAGAAGGTCGGTTTGCGGATGCTCCAGACAACCAAGACCCCATTGATTTACTGAAAAAAAGTGCCTTGGCTTTGCACGACAAAACAGCAGGCTACCCACTGCAAATGATCTATTCCTGTGAATACTTTGCCGTTAACAATAAATTCCCCACAGAATGGCGCATAAAGGAATTGCCGGAATGCAAAAGTCATCACATCGAGACATACTACAAAGGTTTATGGATTAATCTTTCTACTCAGCAAAAAGATATTCTACATATCTGCTGCGAACTAACTCAATTCTGGCCTTTTGACTTGTTCAATAAAGTTATTGCAAGTGAATACCCAGTGCCAGATTTCACTGGCGTCCAGCACCTCCTGTACGAAAGTGCTGCTGGATTTTGCCCATTCCATGAAAGTTTAGTCGTATTTGTTTTAGCTGAAAAAGACCATATTTCTAGAATTGGAACAATTCTTCCGGGTTTGTGCGAATGGTTAAAGAATGACGCACCAGCCTCACTTCGCGAAACCCGACTTTGGTCATGTCTCGCCTTAGCAGGAGACACAAAACCTCTACGGGAAAATACAACAAAAAGTTGGGTTGTTGAGCGTCTAGCTGAAGGGTACCCTATTGATACATTTATTAACTTGAAAAAACAGGCCGAAGAGATTGCTTTTGATGGAAGAGCTTTTGGCGAAGCGCAACGCCATAGGCATCTAAAGAATAGGATGCAAAATGGTCCAGAATTTCAAATACCCGACATTTCAATTCTACAACAAACATCGCTATTCTCTGCACCAAAATCAGTGATTACTGAAGCAATCTCGGCATCTAGAACCTATTCTCCCCAACAGCTCGCGTCTATCTCTACTGCCCTGTGGTACAGAGAAGACAATGAACTTTCTTTGGGATTTGCAAAACAAGCACTCTCTAGATTTAGAGACCGCTTAGAAATAAATTCATCACATTCCCACAACAGGGATTATAGCGAATTCGCGTCAGTGGTAAAAGCTGGAGCTTTAAATAACATATTAAATTTAGATAATATTATCCATGGGGGACACCTCGATTCGTGGCCTCAAGAGGCATTTGATTCACTCATATTTGCACTGTCTGCCAGTGATAATTTTAAAAACTTACTCATGATAAATGAAGGAGTAAAAGAATATAGTAGAAAACAAAAAGTTGAAGAAGCACTAGTTCGCATGGCAATTCTTCAACAAGTAGATTTGGAAAGATTTATAGCTGCAAACAAATTTTTAACTCACGGACGTGGAGCTCTTTTAAAATGTTTACTTGCTTGTGACCCATCAAAACCAAAATATCACACTTCAATTCAACCTATTAGTGCAGGAGTATATAGATATGACTGCACAGAAGTAGGTTTTGAACAATATTTCATTGAAACATTACAAATATTACAAAATGCCCAAGGGTCATTTTCGTGGATTTTTCCTAAGTACGAAGTATACGACGAAGACATCTCTGATTTATATATAACGCCTATCAATTTTGCTGAGACAATATTTAATAAATGTTTAAGTGGACAAAACGTCACACTGGACTTCTGTTTAGCCCTTACTAAAGACTTACGACTGCCAGAAGTTAACGACTTTTCAACGCGGGATAAAATAAACCAATTTTTCAAACGATGGGTGACGTTGGCTATTGACCTTCACATATTTACGACATCTTCTTGCATTGGAATAGACAGTCTAAAACAAGCTACCTCATACGAAAAATTCAACATCTACTTGTTCATAGAATGGTACTCTGAACAAGGCATGAGCCTTCTTTCAAACGATGCAATTGCAATCCTTAATAAGAAAATAATTCATGCTCAAAAGCAATCTACTTTTCAAGTCTACGAGTTAATCGAAAACAATTTGAGCCTAGCAGTCATCTCGATGATTCATGATGACGTTGAACAATGTAATGCTTTTTCAAAGTCTTGCTGGGAATTTGTTTTAGGGTATGGCAACCATAAAGATCCCTACGTGTTTCATGTCTTAGACTCAATTAAGCACATCATAGATGTAGATCCTTCCTATGCCAAAAATGCACTGAAAAATATTGCAGAAGAGGTTTACTGGATATCCGATTATACTGATGGGGATGAAGTTCATCATTCTCAAAAGATGTTAACAGAGTATATAGGAAAAACCTCTATCCCTTGCTTAGCTTCAAAATATAGACAAGAGGTATCTGACGGCGAATGGTATGATGCCGAACACACATTAAACGAAATACTTAAACGAATAAACATTTCTAATCCAGCTCTTACGACAATATGCAAGACAGGACTTTCAGCTAATTGTATTAGCACTTTGAGCAAAAGAGAGGAAAAAGAAAATGATGGCTTTCAACCAAGCAATATAGCTATTGAGTTCAACGGAGGAGTTACCACTCCCATTGATGAACATACGGCAACACCTCCAGATATAGAAGATGATAAAATTAATTTTAAAAACTATCGCCCAGAAAGACACAGCGATCTAATTAAGAACTTTAGTTACTCCTCTTACGCAAAACCAACTATAAATGAATGGTATGATTACTGGTGCGCCGAAGGAGAAGAGGAAAGTCTAGTCGAAGAACTTTCCCCGGTAGTTCTTCAAGAAAAAATGCCTGAACATTATCGCTATATTTTGGACTCACTATTTGAAAGTTGCCGAAAAATATTTGGTACAAATAAAGCCTTCCCGCTAGCTATAAAAGCCCAAATCGAAATGCTTGGATGGGGCGACTAGAACCATTACGAATCAGTTGAAAAATCCCTTTCGAGACTTGAAAAAATCGCTAGATTGTATCCTTCCACGGCAAATAAATTTATTAAAATAACTACACGATCTTGCTTACCATGGGAAAAAGACATTCAAATCATACCTAACAGCCGTTTGGTATATTTTCTTTCAAAGCTGGGTCGTACTGAAGAAGCAAAAAATATCATTAACAACCTTAGCCTATCCTTCAAAGAAGATACTGAAAATTTCAAACTAAAAGAGCTTAATTGGGATTGGGATTCAGAGATAGACGAGGCTTCAATCTTATATCATGTACTTGTCTCAAGGCTTAGATTACCGATTTCTGCTGTAAAATGGTGGACTGCACAACAACTGTCTGACTTGCTAGCTGCCGATGACACAAAAGATCTCATCGAAAAACATCTTCTTGAAGATTTAGCTACCCGTCGACTTGAATCGGAATGTGTTGAAATTTTATCTGTATTTTGGATGGCTACAAGGAAAGGATATGCACCCTCAGCAGAAATCAGCGGCAAAATTTCAGCGAGATCTATTCTCTCCGACATGCTTATCAAAGACATCATGCCTACTCCAATAGGATACGGTAAAGAGGCCACTAATATTCAATTACTTTTCCAAAAACCAAAGGACGACAAAGGATTTGGAAAAGTTAACGGAAAAGAGATTCCATCTATATTTGAATTAATTCTCAAACATATCGAAAAAATAGAACGTATCCCTTTTACTGAGTACTATAAATTTGAGTGGGTAAGAACATTTGAATATTCCCCATCTGGAAATTCCATTATCTCCTATTTTGTTCACAGTGATCGGGAAGCAACAGGTGGATTTAACACTGACAACAGTCATAGAGGGAGGTCTGCGTACTTAAGAACACTACAGCATTGTATGCAGGAAAAAGTTCCTGAATCTATTATCAAAGATTATGCTCTTTGGGCTCTTCCTTTTGATCCTCTCTTGGCTAACCTTTCCCCGAGTAATCCTGAATGGCTTGCTGACTGGAAGGCTAGCATACAAATCACACAGGAGAATCTTCTCGCTTTTTTGCAACAATGCACTAAAAACATTAACTTTATTGATAAAAGTTTGTTTCTAGGAGCATTGTCATTCCCAATTATCTTTAATAGTTTCTCACGTGTAGATATCACATGTTTGTGTGGTTTCTTTACTGCACAAGAGGCATCTCCTTTACTATTTGAGAGAGTTGGTGGCTATTCAAGTGCAACTAGATTTGAAGACCGACTGCACTATCAGACAACAGTTCGAGAGCAATTTTTAGCTACCAACTGCCGCCCTCTTGTTTCTCAGGTTGAGCCCAAAAATCGCTTTGGTCATTGGCATTCAGACATAGAAACACGAGGTATTTATGTTCCAGTCCTGTCAACAATAGAGTCCGAGTTAATCGGTACATGCGAAGGGCATCACATAAATTTTAACCATGATGGAAATACTATTGGTCATTGTGGATATTGGAACGTTAATTGGGATGTTGCATACCCACAAGGCTTCGGCCCTAATTGCGGCACATATACTTTGTTAAATAAAGATCATCTCAAAACTTGGGTTACTGAGCCCACTCTTTCCTCATTATCTTTTCTGTGTAGAGCGAGATTTACCACTAAAAAAATGGCTTACGAGAGCTACTCCACAGAAGAAATGCTTTTTACTTTCCCTTGTGAATTAACAACTTAATGGAAATTTTTATATGAATCTAACTAACTCAGATTATCAATTAATCGTTGCCGTATTTGGTCTGATAATCCCCATTATTACTGGCTCGAAGGTTTTCAAAGCCATTTTCCGAAGCAGCAAAAACAAACTTAGACTCGACTACGAATTTGCAAATAAAATATTCGGAGACAACAAATGGAAAGAACTCTCACACGATTATCTTATAGAACAAGGCTACTTGGGATTATCGGGTAAACGGATGGATGCCGCATTAATTAGATTCTTTATGACTAAGAGTTTTCCCTTAGATCAACTTACAGACTATGGTATTGGAAAACGTTTTTTAACGGTCAAACGCGATGGCTCTGAGGTAACTGCCATTGAATTTATTAAAAGGCTAAATTGTAGTGACAGAAGAATAAAAATATTTGGTTATGTCCTAATGCTGCCTTATTTTCTCTTCGCAATGATAACTCTTACGCCTTTTCTATTTCTCGCTCATTTTATTAACATGGGGATAGCAGGGCTATGGTTAAGCATTTTAATCATTACAATTTTGGCCTGTTCACATTCTTTTTTGTTGATATTATCTGGGCTCTATATGCTGCCAAGAGAGTCATAAAAAGGTTAGAGGAAACATCTGCGCTTCAGCAGAGGGAGGCACTTTCAAAAGAACCGCAGTCTGAACAACTGGGAGAAATTGAAAATGCCTAATTTAACATTTCATACAAAATCATAAAAATGCCAGTAAACCACAACATATAAACCGCGTAGCACTATGTTATAACAAGTTTACTATCAACAATTTCATATTTAAAAGCTAGGTTGGTTGCCAACTCATACTCCATCAAAGATTCATCGAGTAATTTCTCAGCCATTGAAAAAACAGGCTCCACAATTTGTTCTTTCAAAACGACTTCGTCAGAAATGCTGGTAAGAGGAACCACAAAAACTGCCCCACGCTCCCCTTCTTCATCCCAAACAAGCATCTTGTTATCAGAACCCAAACGATAACCTTTACCAAGAGCAGAATGCAAATAAAAATCGTCGATTCCCCATGCCGCATATCCATCATTCATAACTGCCAGCATATACAAACAAGGCTGCCAGTTGGAGACACCTAAAGATTCATCTTCGTCCATAATTCTAACTAAAAAAGCAAGTTGGAATGTTTCTTTTTTTTGCTTTCCGGTTTCTATAAAGCCATACCCACGTATATCTGAAACATTTACCCAACCGGAAGAATCGGTGGAGCCACCATTATGCGTAACAGAATTTTTGAAAACTTCGCTGTTTTCCACCAATTCTGCGACAAATTCATCAATCCTATTAAATATTTGTTCAATCTGCCCCCCAGTACGACTAACAATTTGAGCTGCCTTATATATGGTTTGACCTTCCATTTAACCCTCCTAATTGTTCTTATAAAAAAATCCATTATCTTCTTCAGGTAACAACCCAAGATCAAAATCAAACCATGGAGTTAGAGAAAAGAAAGAAGACTCTTCAACATTGAACGGACAATTTAAACTCTTCACCCAGTCAAAACCTGTAAAAGATGAAATTCCTTGTTTTTCTAAAAAAATTAATATGGCTTCAGCCCAAATTGAATCTTTTGAAAAATGGCTTGCAGCTTGGTGGACATTTCCCCAAGTGAGAGCGAGCAACTTATCTTTCCATTCAGCTACATTCAGACAATCTGGAACTGACTCGGCATACTCAATTGAATCATTTATTGACTGCAATCCTTTTATGGCTGATTTTGTTAGGTAAAAATGCAAACATTCTCCACGAACATCTTCCTTATGAAACCATTGCTTGACTAGCTGATCTGGCGAACTCAATCCTGAATCCCATTTAATTTCGACTATTATATTCAAGCAAAGTTCATCGGGACCTAAAAAACTGAACAAAAGATCCGGCTCAACAAGCCGATCCCCTAGAGTCTGCATTTTAGGCCAGAATTCAATTTTCATTGATTCTGGAATCCATACATAAGGCCAAGTTTTACCAGCCCCCTCAACTACTTCCTTCCAAAATGCCCAAGTTAATCGAGTATCATTCATCATCAGTATTGGGCTAAAAACAATAGAAGTAATTTCATCTTCTGAAAAACGTCCTTTCCCCCTACCTACGGCCTTCTTTCCTGTCGCTGTAACCAGCATGAGCCCCCCCCTTGAACAGATTCGATTGCTTGATCAAGCCCAAATAACACTCATGGGTTGTTTTTTCAAATTAAAAGAAATCCAGACATGGTCTCTGCTAGCCTATTAGCCTGATAATTTGAGCGGTTAAGGGGTAAAGCATGACTTCGATCACAACAAAGCTTGGCAAACGCATAAAAGAGCTCAGGAAACAAAGTAACCTGACCCAAGATTCTTTAGCTGAGAAAGCCGGACTCTCCGGCAAGCATATAGGCGAGATAGAACGAGGCGAAGTGAATGTGACAGCCCAGTCCTTAGAAAAAGTTGCAACAGCTCTTGGAATAGAACTGCCTGAACTGATGCGCTGTGATCATGAAGGGGATGTGGCAGATCTACGAGCAGAGTTAATCCGCCATATTGAGAATTGCCCTGAGGAAGAAGTGAAGTTGGCCTATAGACTGATAAAGGCTTTGAGGTAGCTATGCGAGGAATAACATTTTCCGACAATGAAACAATTTTCCATAACTGGTTCAAAGTTGATAGCTTTATTCTTTTTCCAGATGATGAAGTAAAGCGTATAAAGGCATTCAGCTTTCTTTATTATAGGTTTATAATGGAACACAGAGAATACGATGGCTTTGATGTAGGAGATATAGACTATGAAGAAGTCGCTGAAATCACTACAGAGATAATCGCTGATTTTGATTTTTTAAAAGAATTAAAAAAGCAAAGAAGAAGTAGAGCTGCTGCTGGATTAGTAATAAGAATTCTCTATTCTCAAGTATATCATAACTTTGAAGAACCAAGCATCAACAAAGCAAAATCACTATATAGAACTGGGCTTTCATATTTAAAGAAAGAAGCAAAAAATAAAGATGAAAAGTTTCATCGTAACATATCTGAATCATACATCAACGATGTTATAAATAATTATCGCAATAGACTTCATTACTGTGCAGCCTATAATATAACACGCCCGCCCAACTCCTTAACTGAAAAAGAATTTATCAAAGACGTAAAAAATTTTTTCTCTATCGCTGAGAGATACAAATCATTTTGCATTAACTATAAAGCATCTAGACGAGGAGCATACACCCCACCAGTTGTTCCTGAAGAAAGAATTTTACACATCGACCCGGGCTTTGAAATTTGTCCAGCAACAGATGATAAACTGGAACCTTACCCCAAAGAAAAAATTGAACGGTATTTTGCCAAAAACGACATGAGCACAAAAACAAATAATGACAAAACATAGACTAGTATATTTACATTAAACTAATGTAAACCATCTGTTCAGTTTTCATTATCACATAAATCCTCCATCGTTAGCTCGGTGGAGGATTTATGGTTTTAACAACCCGAAATACATGCATTGAGGCCAAGCCCATAACTTGGCTCAAAATGGGGCAGGCAATGAGTAAGCTCAATGTCTGTCGCGATACCATGCGCAAGTATTGCCAAGAAGGGTTGGTTCGTGCCGAAAAACTTCCTTCCGGTCACTGGCGGATAGAGTCGTCCAGCATAGACGAAATGCTTCAAAACGACAGATTAATAGTTGAACATTTACAGGTATTTATGTATGAATAAGAACATAATGGCTATACGAAAACCTTTCAAAAGAGGCGACTTTTGGTACTACGAAATCAATCGTAAAAGAGTGAGCCTCAAAACTAAGGACAAAGCCAAAGCCCTGCGAATTTTTAACGAGATCAAAAGGGAATATTTGGCGGGTAGGCTGAAGCAGCTTACAAAAGAAAAATCCATATCTTTAGGTGACTTTGCAGCGGAATACCTAGAGTGGGCAGAGACTACACAGATATATAAGACCTTCAGGGCCAACAGATTAGCCCTGAACAAAATCCTTGCGATTGAATCAGCATCCAAACGGCTGGACCAACTTAGCCACAAGACGATTGATAAGCTGGTAGCTCAAAGCCGGAAAAAGAAGCTCAAGCCAGCATCTATCAATAACTATATCAGCCATGCCCGCATGGTTATGAACAAGGCGGTTGAATGGAAATACGTAAAAGAAAATCCATTTGCGTCTTGTAAATTAGTTAAAAAAACCAAACGACCTCCAGCTTTCCTTAGCCCTGAGCAATGCACTGAATTTCTGGCATCTGTCACGGATAACGAACTCAAGAAACTTATCATCAGCTACCTGTTTACGGGACGCCGTAGGGAAGAGCTTTTTAATCTTGAATGGAAAGACATCGACTTCGAAAGGAATTCCTACCTGATACGCAGGAGCAAAACCCACCTTTCAAAGCACTACCCCATGCATCCGACTTTTAGAGAAGTCTTAGAGTCCTATGAGGACAGAACAGGCCGTGTTTTCAAAAAATGGCTGCATATTGATACGATCAGCAAACATGTAAAGCAGGCCCTGATTAACGCAGGATTTGAAGATTTCAGACTCCATGACCTGCGCCATACTTTTGCATCCAACTTGGCGGAAGCAGGTGAGTCCCTTCATTCCATCGGAGAACTGCTTGGTCATACCGACAAGCGCACAACTGAAATTTATGCGCACCTGTCCAGTGGACACCTTACCCAGTCAATCCAGAAGCTTACCTATCAGCCAGAATAATTTCCCAGCATATTGTCCAAATGTACGCGGCCCAAGCTGTTCAAACCGCCACCACAACCGTCACCAAAATTGAATTTTGCGTACAATTTGCGTACACAGCCACTTTTCGGCCCACACAAAGAAAGCCTCACAATGCAATAACACACTGTGAGGCTTAACTTTTTCATGGAGCCAACGAGGCGAATTGAACGCCCGGCCTGCTGGTTACGAATCAGCTGCTCTACCGACTGAGCTACGTTGGCTTTTGGTAAGGTTTTTCTTTAGCTTAGCACATATTTTGCGGTCAAGCCTTAAATAAGAAAAGACTCCTGCCGGATAGCGGGAGCCTTTTGATTTTATCAATTTGATCTATTAAACCAGCTTCTTAGCAGCCTCTAAAGCTGCATCATAATCCGGTTCCTCGGTTATCTCACTTACGTACTGAACATACTGCACAGTGCCGGACTTATCGACTACGAAAACAGCGCGGCTGAGCAGGCGCAACTCCTTGATCAGCACTCCGTACGCTTCGCCGAAAGATGCACTTGCGTGATCGGAAAGAGTCTGCACAGCTTCTACGCCGGCAGCACCGCACCAGCGGGCCTGAGCAAAAGGAAGGTCCATGGACAGGGTCAGAATTTTGATATCATCGCCGAGATTTGCAGCTTCGTTGTTGAACCTGCGTGTTTCCATGTCGCACACAGGGGTATCAAGGGAAGGAACAGCACTGATGATCAGCACTTTGCCTGCGAAATCAGCCAGAGCTTTGGGAGCAAGGCCGTTATCAGTTGCGGTGAATTTGGGAGCTTTGTCGCCCACCTTGATTTCATTGCCGAGGAGGGTCAGGGGATTGGACTGGAAAGTGATTACACCTGTTCTTTCATTCATGGTATTTACTCCGTTTGTTTTAATTAGTAACAATTACTACTAACACAAGAAAAAATTGTCTACAAGAACAATCTGAAATCTTATCATTCCGATTTAATTACCCAGCAAAGCCTGCACGGAAAAATCATACTCCTGCAGAGAATCATTGCAGGCTTTGGAAAATCTCCTGAAATCAATTCCGGACCAGTCACGTGAACCGAATCTTTTTAAAAAAAGACCAACATTCCGGTCATCAATCACACCGAAAATTCTCTTTCTGACCATGGGGCCGCCTTTCCCGGAAAAATCATGCCCATGGTGATAATCATAAAGCATGACCAGCCCCCAACCTCCGGTCATGAAATGCCCGCCGACGGAAAGGGCAAGACTGCCGTTTTTCACCGCCTCAAGCGCAGGTTTGTCCCAGTTGATTCCACCAACCAGAATATCTTTACCCGGAACAAAACCGCTCTTCTTTATCCCCTCAATAGCCCCAAGGGCCATGGGGTCATTGGCAGCCCAGATAACATTTACTTCCGGGTTCCGATTCAAAAATTTTGTTACCAGCTCATAGGCTTGGTCTTTGCGCCAAAGACAATGAATTTCGGGAAAAAATTTTGCATCAAAAAAATCGGCACGGGCATAAGCCAAGCCCTCATTTCGGAGCAGAGTCGCCTGAGTGGCGTAATCCCCGGCAATGGGAAGAAGCCTGATTTTGTCTTCAGCCATCCCCTGCTTCTTGGCTTTCTCCAGCAGTTCTTTTGCCAGATTATACCCGGCCCAGCGGTTGTCCGGGACCAGCCCGCCTATCCAATGCTTATACTTTTCTCTTGGCTTACCCAGTTCTGCAGCCTGATCACCATAAAAATCCAGCAGGAGGTTGAAGACCTTAACCTCCTTCCCGTCCGCATCGGCGATAATTTTACCCGCCGCAAGCTTTTCATTCACTACGACCAAGTAATCAGGCAAAGACTTGCGGTTAAGCACTTCTTCCGCTTTTTTGCGCATTAATATGTGATTGCGTTCAGTATAAATAATTTCGAGATCAACGCCCAGATCTTCGGCAGCAGCCTGCATAAAAGAACTGACCTCCCGCCAGAACCCGCCGGTTGGATCTGCAGGATCGGATTTTCCGGGATTGATGAAGACCACTTCCATGGGCTCAACCGAGTCTTCCCCGGCTTCACAGCACGCAGGCACCGGAAATAAGAAAAATGCGCCAAGCGCAACAAAAAGAAATAAAACTGAAACAGACCGCACACTCACCACCTGTGGTTCACATTAGGAAAAACAACTCACAACGTTATTTATGCCAAGCAGGGGCTAATTATACATGATAAAATGGAACTTGAACAAAGAAAAAGTCACACCGCATGCCTGAAGCAGAATCATCTCCGTTGACATATCAGTAGATAAAAAATAACAACAAGCACATAAAATCACATACAACTCAACAGGAGATTTCATGAAAACGATGATGCAAGCAATTTTCGCAATGATCTTAACTATAGCAACAAGTGGGATAGCAATGGCTGAAACAGCATTCGATGCTCAGGGTTGCGCCATTGTTCCCAGTATTAATTCCGGCTACAACAGCTCTATATCCAGAGAATGGACTTTTATAAATCTTTCAAACATCAGCAATAAAAATGTCCAATGCCTAATTACTATCTACGACCAAAATGGCGATACCGTGACATCCGGGATGACTGTGTATGCTGGCCCGACCGTAGTTTCCAGCGGGACTGGACAATTTGATATTCCTGCCCACGCAACACGGCGTATAATATTCAATGCAGCGAACATAGGGGTACATGCTTTTTACGGTCACGCAGTGATTGAATGGAAATCCGATGATTCCCGCCACAGAAAAGCCCTGATAGGGGCTATCGAAAAGCTCAGAATGCACGGCAATGGTTTGCTTAAAGGGGAATTCCTGATCAATAGCGGGCAGCCATTCTAATTTAATAAAGTATCGGGCAGGCAGTGCCTGCCCACTCTTACACCGCATGCAGCACTACAGACAAAGCCTTAAAACAAAATTCCACGTCCGCTCCGTCAAACAGTCCTTCTTCCTCGATGGACCATGAAGTAACCAACGCGCACATCTGGGTTCCCCCGGAGCTTTCTCCGGAAACCTCGGCCAGTACTTCGGTCTGCTTGATGGAGGTTACTTTGGCCGGAACACAGTTGCGTGAGCTGGTGCCTTTTCCTTTCAAAGGCCGCACTGCCACCAGCGGTGCTTTTACAGTGGCTGAGACCGAAATTCCCGGCTCAAGTCCGAGCTTATAAAGACTCTCCAGAGTGATTACCGAACTGATGATAACACCTTCTGCGGTTTCAAACTCAACATCGGCCAGCACCCCGTCCCGGTTCACCGAACGGACCTGACCGGCAAAGGTGTTCCGGGCACTTGATTTAAGCGCGTTTTCCTCAAGAGCCATACGCCGGACAATATTCTTCACATCCCCGGAAGACCATTCCTGATAGACCGCCGCGAGATCTGCGGAAGACTGTCCGAGCACCTTGCGGACCACGCCCAGCGGCACCCCGTTGCGCAGCATTTCCACTGCCCGTGAACGCCGCAGTACCGAAGGCGCACCTTTTTTGCGCTCCAGACCGCATTTCTCGGCCCGCTCGTAAAAAACTCTGCGCACGTAACCGGGATCAAGATGAAAAACCATGCCCTCAAGCCCGACCCCCATGGGACCGTCAATCATGCCCTTAAGTTCCCGGCAGACAGACTGCGGCAGAGGGACTTCCCGCTTCCGGCCTTCCCGTCCGAGGTAGACAACAGCCCTTGCCAGGTTAATATCCCGCCGCTCATCAAGCTTTAAAATTTCACCCAGCCGGGCCCCGCTATGACGCAGGATCAGAAAAAGACAAAAGGCTCTGGTGCGGGAACGGACATAGTCCGCACGCACAGTCCCCTCTTTCCAGCTGCGAAAACCGTCTTCCAGCAGGCTAAGCTCCCGCGCATCAAGATGGAGAATATTATCAGGAACATCAAAGACTTCCGCAGGAGCAAGTTTTGTTTCCCCGCTGTTTGAAAGCTGATTATCTTTTGCTTTTTTGACCACTGAAATAACCCTTCGGGCAGTCACGTTTTTAAATAAACGCGTGACCGGTTTGAAAATTTATCCTTCCCCTGCATAAACATAAGATACTGATAAAGCCAATTCAGGAAGACCTCAATTTGAAAATGGAGAATTAAAAATGAAACGGATCAGCGCACTCATCCTCACCCTGCTGTTGACACTGCCCCTTTCGGCAAATGCAGCCGACCTCATGATCGCACAGGCCGCCAATTTCATGCCCGCCATGAAAGAAATCATCCCCGCTTTTGAAAAAAACAGCGGATTAAAAATGCAGGCCACCTACACATCCACCGGGAAACTTTACGCCCAGATAGTTAACGGCGCACCTTTTGATCTTTTTCTGGCTGCAGATGAACGCCGTCCTAAAAAACTGTTCAAAGACGGACTGGCCGAGACTCCTTTTGTTTATGCTGTCGGCAAGGTTGTCTTCTGGTCCCTTGATAAAGATACAATCGGCAAAAGCTGGCAGGAAGCAGTCAAAAGCGGGAAACTCCATAAAATAGCCATCGCCAACACTGAAACCGCGCCTTACGGCAGTGCTGCCATGACCGCTCTGAAACAGGAAAAACTGTGGAAGCAGGTAAAACCGGAACTGGTCTTTGCCCAGACCATTGCGCAGGCTTTCCAGTTTACATCCACAGGGGCGGCGGATGCAGGATTTTGCGCCTACTCCTCCATGTTCACCCCCACCGGGAAGCAGGGCGGCTTCCACCTTGTGGAGCAGGCTCCTCCGGTAATTCAGGCCGCCTGCGTACTCAAGTCATCGGAACATAAAGAAGCTGCCCGGAAATTTGTACACTTCCTGTCCAGCCCGGAAGTACGCACCATCAAGAAAAAATACGGGTATGACTAATGGATTTTTACCCGCTTTATATCTCGGCCAAGCTTGCAGTGGCCACGACCCTGTTTATTCCCATTGTAGCCGCGCCCATTGCATACATCCTTGCCTTCCTTGACTTCAGGGGCAAGTCCTTCATTGACGCGATTGTTTCCCTGCCCATGGTCCTGCCGCCCACGGTTCTCGGTTTCGGGCTGCTCATAGCTATGGGGCCGCAAGGAGTGCTGGGAGGTTTCTGGCGGGACCTGACCGGGGAACGCATGGTTTTCAGTTTTTCCGGAATCCTGCTGGCCTCGCTGGTCTACAATCTGCCCTTTGCAGTGCAACCCATGCGTGCGGCCTTTGAAAAGCTGGACATCCGGCTGCTGGAAAACGCAGCTGTGCTGGGGCTTTCTTCCACCGCCACCTTCTTCAGGGTGGTACTGCCCAACAGTCTGCCCGGTCTGGCGGCCTCGGCCATGCTGGTCTTTGCCCACAGCCTCGGTGAATTCGGAGTAATCCTCATGGTCGGCGGTTCCATCCCCGGTTCCACCAAGGTCGCTTCCATCGCCATATACGAAGCAGTGGAAGCCATGCGTTACGACGACGCCATGTACATGTCGTTGGCAATCATCCCGGTCAGCTTTCTGGCCTTACTCGCCATCAACCGACTCAACCGTGTCAGCCGGAGCAGAGTATGACTTTGAAGATAAATATCCGTAAACAGTTGCCCAACTTTGCACTGGACGTAAATCTGGACTGTAAACCCGGCACCCTGACCGCCATTGTCGGTCCGTCCGGGGCCGGAAAAAGCACCTTGGTGCGCATCATCGCCGGGCTGGAAAAGCCGGATGCCGGAACCATCTCCCTCGACGGAAATATCTGGGTGGATACAGCCGCAAAAAACTTTGCCAAGCCGCAGCAGCGCGGGCTGGGACTTGTTTTTCAGGAATACACCCTCTTCCCGCACTTGAATGTGCGCAAGAATGTGGCTTTTGCCGCTGTGGATAAAGAGTGTGTTTCCGGGCTGCTGGAAAAATTCGGAATCTCGCACATCGCTGAAAGCAAGCCGGCCAACATCTCCGGCGGGGAACGCCAGCGGGCGGCCTTCTGTCAGGCCCTTGCCCGCGAGCCGGTGCTGTTGTTGCTGGATGAACCCTTCTCTGCGCTGGATATCGCCACCCGCGAAGGGTTGCGCAAAGAATTGCGCGCCCTGAAAAGCGAACTGAATATCCCCATCATTCACGTTACCCATGATCTGGAAGAGGCCTACTATCTGGCCGATTCCATCTTCGTTTTGGAGAACGGGCATGAATCACCGCAATGGCTGGAACGTCAGCGCAATAAATTTTGTGCTGAAACAAAGCCGCGCCCCCATCTGGAGCTTGTCGGCAATATGTAATGTCAACCAACAGGTTGTCATGGTCAACTCCGGTTAACCATAATTTCAGCAAAAACCTGCCGGGAAACGCGCTGATTCAACCCGGCAGGTTTCCGTTTTGCACAAACCCCAATATGACCGTTGCAGTTCCGCACAAACCCTTATCCAGCCTTGCATAGCGCGGTTTCCATTCTGCACAGTCTGCTTCTGACACACATCCGCATGACAACTGTCCCATAATGACACACTCCCGACACAATCAGCTTTTTATGCGAACTTTCACATGTTAAACCTGAAATTATAGCAGACAAATAAAAACCTGTAAAAAAAAATTTAAAAATATTGATCCAGTCTTAAAAATCATCTTTTCACCAAACCACCGTTTTCATTAACTATGTCATTTTGGACCTAATTTTGCTTTAAGATTTACTCAGTTGAGGTGGATTCTGCACATCCCTTGCCCGTCAAGGGCTGCAGAAGCTTGTCCAAAAAGGAACGATACCAAACCGCCAATATATTGGGGTTACTTGACTTATTATTCCCACTTGGACATATAAAACCCAAAATCATAATGATTTTTTAAAAGCATTTCCGCGCTGATCTATTATCTTTAATTATGTCTTTTTTGATATACTCAACAAGGACTTTGCGGAAATTGAAGAAAGCGAACCTATTTCACTCCGGAGCCTTATTTCATGATGAAAACTGTTCCTGTTCAGGATGCCATCGGCAATGTCCTCTGCCAAGATATGACCCGCATCGTCCCCGGCGAATTCAAAGGCCCCGCCTTTAAAAAAGGCCACATCATCACCCCGGATGATATTCCGGTGCTTCTGGAGATCGGCAAGGAACACGTCTACATCCTGACCCTTGAAGAAGGCCAGCTGCATGAAAACGATGCCGCCAGACGCATTGCCAAAGCAACTGCCGGTCCGGGAATCACCCTCACCGACATCAGTGAAGGACGCATCAACATGGTTGCCTCCCCCGGTCTGCTCTGCATCAATGTGGAGGCTTTAAACCGTATCAACTCCATTGACGAAGTTGTGGTGGCCACCCTGCACAATGGAATACAGATTACTGAATCCCGCGAAGTGGCCGGAACCCGCGTAGTTCCGCTGGTTATTGATGAGAGTAAAATAGAACAGGTTGAGGAAATCTGTCGCGACTGCGGTCCCATCGTCAGTGTGAAGCCTTTCCGCAATCTCAAAGTGGGCCTCATCACCACCGGAAGCGAAGTCTACCATGGCCGGATCAAGGACAAATTCGGTCCGGTAATCCGCAAAAAATTTTCCCAGCTTAATTCGGAAGTCATGGGTCAGACCTTTGTCAGCGATGACCCCGACATGACCAGCACCGCGATCCTCAAAGCAATTGATGACGGAGCGCAGATGGTGGTGGTCACCGGCGGTATGAGCGTCGACCCCGACGACCAGACCCCGGCATCCATCCGGGCCACAGGTGCTGAAATAGTCACCTACGGCTCCCCCACCTTTCCCGGAGTAATGTTCATGCTCGGTTACCTGAACGGTGTACCCATCGTCGGTCTTCCGGGCTGTGTCATGTACTACCGGGCCAGCATTTTCGACCTTATAGTTCCGCGGATTGTGGCCGGCGAACGCCCCACCCGCGCTGAAATCGCCGAATTGGGCCACGGCGGTTTCTGTGCCGGTTGCGACACCTGCCGCTACCCGCTGTGTTCTTTCGGTAAATAGAGGATAGTTCGACGTCCTTCCCGGACGCCTGCTAATACAAAAAAGCAGTAATTCAAGGAGGTTCTTTCCATGATCAAACGGACTCTGAAAGTTAACGGCGTTGAGAAATTCATCATCTGCGAAAATGATGAAACCCTCGCCAATGTTCTGCGTGAAAAACTCGGTCTGCTCAGCGTAAAGATCGGTTGCGGAACCGGACAGTGCGGTAGCTGCTCCGTTATTATAGACGGCAAGCTCAAACGCACCTGCGCCCTGAAAATGAAACGTGTTGAAGATTTCACCGAAATCCTCACCACCGAAGGTATCGGTACCCCCACCGAACTGCACCCCATCCAGCTCGCATGGATTGCCCACGGCGGCGCACAGTGCGGTTTCTGTACCCCCGGTTTTGTTGTCTCCACCTACGCCCTGCTCCTTGCCAATCCCAAACCGACCCGCGCAGACATCCGTGACTGGTTCCAGAAGAACCGCAACGCCTGCCGCTGCACCGGTTACAAACCCTTGGTTGACGCAGTGCAGGACGCAGCAGCAGTAATGCGCGGCGACATGTCCGAAGACGATCTGCTCTTCAAGATGCCTGCTGACCAGCGCATCTGGGGTTCCAAATATCCCCGCCCCACCGCAGTGGCAAAAGTCACCGGTACTCTGGACTACGGTGCAGACCTCGGCCTGAAGCTGCCCGAAGGTTCCCTCAATTGCGCCCTTGTACAGGCTGAAGTTTCCCACGCCAACATCATCTCCATCGACACCAGCGCAGCTGAAGCCATGGAAGGCGTTGAAAAAGTCGTTACCTACAAGGATATCAAAGGTAAAAACCGCATCACCGGTCTGATCACCTTCCCCACCAACAAAGGTGACGGTTGGGATCGTCCTATCCTTAACGACGAAAAAGTCTTCCAGTACGGTGACGCCATCGCTATCGTCTGCGCTACTTCTGAAAAAATCGCAAAAGAAGCAGCCAAGCTGGTTAAAGTAGAACTGGAACAGCTTCCCGAATACATGAACGCCCCTGCCGCCATGGCAGAAGACGCCATGGAAATTCACCCCGGCACCCCCAACGTTTATTTTGAACAGAAGATCGTCAAGGGCGAAGAAACCGCTCCGATCATGGACAAAGCCGACGTTGTTCTTGAAGGTTCCTACTATGTGCAGCGTCAGCCGCATATGCCCATCGAGCCGGACGTAGGTTTTGCTTTCCTTGATGATGACGGCAAGCTCAACATCCACTCCAAGTCCATCGGCCTGCACCTGCACGCAGCCATGATCGCTCCGGGCTTAGGCGTTGAACTCGAAAACCTGATCATGGTCCAGAACTATGCAGGCGGTACTTTCGGTTACAAGTTCTCCCCCACCATGGAAGCACTGGTCGGCGCAGCCTGCCTCGCAACCGGCAAGCCTGTTTTCCTGAACTACACTTGGGAACAGCAGCAGCAGTACACCGGTAAACGTTCTCCCTTCTTCACCGACATCCGCCTTGCCGCAAGCAAAGACGGCGACCTGCTCGGTATGGAAACCGACTGGACCTGCGACCACGGTCCCTACTCCGAATTCGGTGACCTGCTGACCCTGCGCGGTGCCCAGTTCATCGGTTCCGGTTACAAACTGGAAAATATCCGCGGCCTCGGTAAAACCGTCTGCACCAACCATGCATGGGGTTCCGCTTTCCGCGGTTACGGCGCACCTGAAACCGAATTCGGCTACGAAGTCATGATGGACGAACTGGCTGAAAAAATCGGCATGGATCCCTTCGATCTGCGCGAAAAGAACGTCTACCGCCCCGGCGACACCACTCCCACCGGCTGCCAGCCTGAAGTCTACTGCATGGAAGACATCTTCAAGGCCGGCCGTCCCAAGTATGAAGAGATGAAAAAGTGGGCTGCTGAAGCAGCTGCCGAAGGCTGCAAACGCGGCATCGGTATCGCAGTAGGTATCTACGGTTCCGGCCTTGACGGACCTGACACCGCTGAATCCGCAATCGAACTGAACAAAGACGGTTCCGTAACCCTCTTCAACTGCTGGCACGACCACGGTCAGGGTGCGGATATCGGTTGTCTGGGTACCGCCCACGAAGCCCTGCGTCCCCTCGGCCTCGCTCCCGAGCAGATCCATCTGGTCATGAACGACACCCGCAACTGCCCCAACGGCGGTCCCGCAGGTGGTAGCCGCTCTCAGGTTGTTATCGGTAACGCAATTATCGCCGCCTGCCGCAACCTCATGGACGCCATGCGCAAGTCTGACAACTCTTACATGAGCTACGACGAAATGGTCGCAGCGGGTAAAGAGCTCCGTTACGACGGTAAATGGTCCGCTCCGGCCACCGATTGTGATGAAAACGGTCAGGGTTCACCCTTTGCCTGCTACATGTACGGTCTGTTCATGTCCGGCGTAGAAGTTGAAATCGCTACCGGTAAAGTTCAGGTTGAAAAGATGAAGCTCATCGCAGACATCGGTAAGATCAACAACAAACTCGCTGTTGACGGCCAGATGTACGGCGGTCTCGCTCAGGGTGTCGGCCTCGCACTTACCGAGGACTTCGAAGACATCAAGAAGCACGCCACCATGGTCGGTGCAGGCTTCCCCTACATCAAGCAGATCCCCGATGATATCGAACTGGTGTACGTTGAGACCGAACGTCCCAACGGTTCCCACGGCGCATCCGGTGTCGGTGAGCTTCCGCTGACCACCCCGCATGCTTCCATCATCAACGCAATCTACAACGCCTGCGGCGCACGCGTAACCCATCTCCCGGCTCGCCCCGAGAAGGTTCTCGCTGCCATGAAAGGCTAATTAGTTGAATGTAAGCCCGGATTCTGGTTTGATACCGGAGTCCGGGCTTTTTTTGCCTCCGGCGGCTCTACCGAGAGTCCCTCCGGGGGCCAAAGAACCCTTTTGATTCGCCACTTCCTGTGGCTCACCCCTTCGGGGCGTTGCCTTACAGGAAACGTCCAAATCCGCTTTCCTGCGGATTTGTGGAAAAAGGGTTCTCTGGACTCTCCCAAAACCTTTCAATAGGGCTTCGCCGTTATGGATCAAAAAAATCTTCGTGATTGGGAAGCGCGGTGTACTCAGGAAGAGCCGCCTAAGTGTAAAGCTCGTTGTCCGCTGCATGTAGACGGGCGCGAGTTTTGTCGTTTTCTTCAGGCAGGACAAGTGGATAAAGCATGGGCTGTGCTCTGCAAAACCATGCCCTTTCCTGCGGTCACTGCCAGAATCTGCGGCGGGGACTGTCAAAACGACTGTCTGCGCGCCCAGAGGGGCGGCGGCATTGAACTGGCTTCACTGGAACGGTTCGCTGCCGAGAACGCCAAACGCACTCCCATAATCCGGGCTTTGCCGCCAAAAGGAAGAAACATCGCGGTCTTCGGTGCTCACCTTTCCGGGCTGACCGCCGCATGGGACCTCGGCAAGAAAGGTTTTACCGTCATTGTCTTTTGTGAAAACAAAATGCAGGGTCTCGGTCATCTCCCGGCAGAGCTGGTCAGCAATGAAATTATTGAAAAAGAACTGGCCCAGCTCGGCAAAATGAACGTTTCCTTTGCAGAGCACGGCAAGCCAGATGCGCAGACGATCATGGCCGCCAGCAAAAGCTTCGATGCTATTTTTATTGATCCTCTGATCTTCAACGCCACCCAGTTCGGCCTAAGTCAGGTGGACCCCGCCACCTTGGAGACCAGCATTGATTTTCTATTCGCCTCCCCGGATGTAAGCGGTAAATCAATCACCGAACTCATCGCAGTAGGCCGCAAGGGAGCTCTTTCCATTGAACGCAAGCTCCAGAACGCCTCACTCACTGCCGGACGGGACCGCGAAGCACCGTTTGAGACAAAGCTTTTCACTAATATCAGCAAGGTGGCAACGGTTGATCCTGTTGCTGTTCCAGACGGAGGCTATTCTTTGGAACAGGCCCGCGAGGAAGCATCGCGCTGTCTGCTCTGCGAGTGCATGGAATGCGTGAACAACTGTGTTTATCTGCAGGAATTCAAGAGCTACCCCAAGGCTTACGCCCGCCAGATTTACAACAACGCCTCCATCGTCATGGGCACACGCATGGCCAACACCATGATCAACTCCTGCATGCTCTGCGGACTCTGCGAACAGGTCTGCCCTGAAAATTTCGCCATGCAGGACATTGTCCTCGAAGCCCGGCAGGATCTGGTTGAAAAAGGACACATGCCGCCCTCGGCCCATGAATTCGCCTTCCGCGACATGGATTTTGCCGATTCTTCCGTCTGTGCGCTGGCCAGACACCAACCCGGCACAGAGAGCAGCAGACAGTTTTTCTTCCCCGGCTGCCAGCTCAGCGCATCCGACCCCGGAGCCATTGAACGCACCTACGCGCACCTCTGTTCCGTGCTGGACGGCGGAACAGGACTGCTGCTGCGCTGCTGCGGCGCGCCAGCGGACTGGGCCGGACAAAAAGATATGTTCGGACGTAAAATGGAATCCCTGAAACGGGACTGGGAGTCCCTCGGCCGTCCGCAGATTATCGCCGCCTGCCCCTCCTGCATGGAGAGCCTGCAAAAAGGATTGCCGGAAGCGGATGTTATTTCCCTGTGGACAGTTCTGGGGTCTGAACTTGGACAGCTGTCCCAACACCCGGAACTGGAACTGCTTTCCTTACAGGACCCCTGTTCCGCACGCAGCAATCACGATTTGATGAATGATGTCCGTATGCTGCTCAGCGGACTGGACATCACCTTTGAAGAGCCGGAACTTTCCGGCTCCCAGACCGAATGCTGCGGTTTCGGCGGACTGCTCAGCAATGCCAACCAGCCGCTTTCCCGCAAGGCCGCAGAGCATCGGGCTGAAAAACTGGACCATGACGGAGTGACCTACTGCGCCATGTGCCGCGACATGCTTGCCAAAGCCGGAAAACGGTGCATGCATTTTCTGGATATAATTTTTCCTGACGGCAACGAAGATCCCGCCGGACGCATTGCCCCCGGCTATTCCGCCCGGCGCGAAAACAGGGTCCGCTTAAAGGAAAACCTGCTCCGCCAGACCTGGAACGAGCAGCCCGAACCACGCCACGATTACGAATCCGTGGCAGTGGAGTTCACTGAGGAAGCCCGGACCATGATGGAGGAACGGCGTATCCTTTTATCGGACATCCAAAAAACACTGCATGCGGTGCAGGATTCAGCGCAAGTGTTGGAAAACACAGAGACCGGACACAAGCTGATACAGTTCCGCCCGGTAACAGTCACCTACTGGGTGGAGTATGAAATGAAAGGCGGGAGCTATCTTGTCCACCGGGTCTGGTCTCATAGAATGAGAGTTCTGGGAGTAGGAGGTAATTCATGAGTACCTTAAAAGTTCTGGATGAAGATTTTTCCTCGTGGAAATGCGCGACCTGCAATAAACCGCTGAACCCTTCTCCGGTGGAACTGGAATATCTGGACAGCCGCTTCAATGTGGAACTGCCCGCCTGCCCGGATTGCGGATTTGTGCTTATTCCCGAAGAACTGGCTTTAGGAAAAATGGCCGAGGTGGAACGGATGCTGGAGGATAAATAATGACCGGGACCCCGCTCTGGGAAAAATCCATCCTGCGTGATGCCGCCGGAAACACCCTGCGTCCCGGAGGTTTCACCCTCACCGACCGGGCCGTTACCCTGACCGGACTTCCCGTAGACGCACGGGTTCTGGATGTGGGTTGCGGACTGGGCGCAACAGTGGAATACCTGCGCGCTCAGCACGGCCTGAACGCCTGCGGCATGGACTATTCCCCGCGCCAGCTTGCCGAAGCCCCGGCAGACCTGCCACTGACCCGTGCGGACGGCTCTTCTCTCCCCTTTGCGGATTCCAGTTTTGACGCAATCTTCTGCGAATGCGTACTCTCGTTGCTGCCGGACAAGGAGCAGACCATCAGCGAATTCAAACGGGTGCTGAAGGAAAACGGCAAGCTGATCATCAGCGACCTATATCAAAGAGGAAAAGGACAACACGGCACCGGACAAATCCAATGCCTTGACGGATCATGTGCCAATTCACCGCTCTATCTGGGGCGCATCGAACAAATTTTAAAAGAAAACTCCATGCATATAGCCGCCATCGAAGACTATTCCCGGCTGCTGGTGGAACTGGCCGCCAAACTGGTCTTCGCCGGGGAAAATATCCCCTCGCGCGGGCAGAATTGCTGCGAACGCCCAGGCTATATGCTGATGATTGCAACTCAAGACTAACTCCCTAATATAACATGGCGAAGCCCTAATAAAAGTTTTTGGGATTCTTAAACCCTTTTTACAAAAAGGGTTTAAGGCCCCCGGCAGGGCCGCCGGAGGCACCACATGACCGATACAGATCTTAGAATAATGCAATTAAACGGCGCAGGTTATTGCTGCGCCCAGATCATGATCATCCTCTGCCTTGATAACCTGCAGCAGGAAAACCCGGACCTTGTGCGCGCAGCACAGGGCCTTTGCATGGGCATGGGCGACTGTGCCGGGACCTGCGGTATTTTAAGCGGCGGACTCTGCGCGCTGGGACTTTACGCAGGCAAGGGCACGGACGTGGAGACATCCGAAGACAATTATCCACTGCTGGTGGAAAGCTTCCGGGAATGGTTCAAAAAACGGGTTACGACAGATTTCGGCGGCATAGCCTGCAGCGACATTCTGGACGGTGAATGCGGACAGCCAAGGGCGGACCGCTGCGGAGTGCTGCTGGGCGAAGCTTATGCGCAACTAGTGAATATTTTACTTGAAAACGGTTATGACCCGGCTGTGGGAAGGGATGATTCCGATGGATATTAGCTTTGATGTTGTGGAAACAGAGTCCCTCTGCCCGGTCTGTTTAGAAAAGATTCCCGCCCGCCGCGTCACGGAAAATGGCGAAAGCCGCATTGTAAAAGAATGCCCTGAACACGGAAAATTCAGCACTCCTTTCTGGCGCGGTGAACCTGCTGTTTCCGGCTGGTCGCGCCCGAAGATTCCTTCCGCTCCTCCGGTGATGGATACGGCGGAGAGCAAAGGCTGCCCCTTTGATTGCGGCCTCTGCCCGGACCATAACCAGCACACCTGCACCACACTGGTGGAAATCACATGGCGTTGCGATCTGAAATGCAAGGTCTGCTTTGCCTCGGCAGGCCAGAAAGTCCCGGCTGATCCCACTGTACCGGAACTGGACAAACTGCTGCAGAAAGTGCGGGCCACAGCCGGACCATGTAATTTACAGCTTTCCGGCGGCGAACCTGCTGTGCGTGATGATCTGCCGCGCATTGCCGAACTGGCCAAAAAACACGATTTTCCTTTTGTGCAGGTTAATACCAACGGGGTGCGTGTGGCCCGCGAACACGGCCTTGCCAAACGCTGGGCAGCGGGCGGTGTGGATTCCGCCTTCCTGCAATTCGACGGAACCCGTGACAATATTTACAAAACCATTCGCGGTCGTGCACTGCTGGAAGAAAAGATCAAGGCAATTGAGAACCTCACTGCGGCGGGGATCGGGGTGGTGCTGGTGCCGACGATTGTTCCCGGTGTGAACGATGATGACATCGGGGAAATCCTGAAACTGGCTGTTTCATATGCTCCGGGCGTGCGCGGGGTGCATTTTCAGCCGGTCAGTTACTTTGGACGCTACCCCGCCCCGCCTTCAGACGATATGCGCATCACCCTGCCGGAAATCATGACCGCACTGGAAGAGCAGAGCGAACACCTTGTGCACCGTGACGACTTTATGCCTCCGGGATGCGAACATTCCCTGTGTTCCTTCCACGCCAATTATCTAGTTATGGAAGACGGCAGCCTGAAAAAACTTTCTGCAAAAAAGGAAGGCTGCTGTACCCCGAAGCCTGCATCCGAAGGCGCGGATAAATCCAAGGCTTTTGTGCGCCGCCAGTGGGCCGCACCGGAAGAAACCTGCGACTGCAAAAAGCCGCAGGACGACCTTGATCGCTTCTTGAGCCGGGCCAAAACACACATTCTCGCCATTTCCGGAATGGCATTTCAGGACGCATGGACCCTTGACCTTGACCGCTTAAAAGGGTGTTGTATCCATGTGGCTGCTCCGGACGGCAGGCTGATTCCGTTTTGCGCCTACAATCTCACCGCCATGGACGGCTCCACCTTGTACAGGAGGATGATTGATGACTGAACACCCGCTGGGTAAATGGCTCAATCTGCGCATGGGCCGTGCTCCCGATCTGCAACCCGTATCAATACGCGAACTTCAGGAATGGCAGTTTGATTCCCTGCGCCGGACCTTGTTTCAGGCTGTTAAGAACTGCCCCTTTTACCATGAACGGCTGGCCGGAATGCAAACCGGGGCCGTACACTCCCCTGCGGACCTCGCAAAGCTGCCTTTCACCACTGCCGATGACCTGCGCGCAAATCCCGACAGTTTCCTCTGCGTTTCGCAGGATGAAATCGCGCGGGCCGTGACCCTCGCCAGTTCCGGCTCCAGCGGTCCGCCCAAACGGCTGTTTTTCACTGCCGGGGACCTTGAACGGACCATAGATTTTTTTCATTACGGAATGGCCCCCATGCTTAAGGAGGGGGAAACCATTCTGGCAATCCTGCCCGATTCCCGGCCCGGCGGGGTCGGCTCCCTTTTTGCGGAATCCATTTCCCGGCTGGGCGGGGAAACCGTTCTTCCGGTCAACCCGTCCTACATCAGCACCCTGCTCAACCTGCTGCTCGATAATCACGCCAGCTGCATCTTAGGTCCGGCCATCCAGATTCATGCACTGGCCCGGCTGCTGGAAAGCAAGAACATCGTCATCAACCATGTGCGCTCGGTACTGCTTTGCTGGGATGTGTTGCCGCAAGCCAGTATGCAGACTATTTCACGGGTCTTCGGCTGCGAGGTCTTCTCCCACTGGGGCATGACTGAGACCTGCCTCGGCGGAGGTGTGGACTGCCACGGTGGATCGGGCATGCATCTGCGTGAACCGGATTTCTATGTGGAAATCATCAACCCGGCCACTGAAGAGCCGATCCCGGACGGCCATAAGGGCGAAATTGTGATCAGCACCCTTTCCCGGCGGGCCATGCCGTTAATACGCTACCGTACCGGGGATGTGGGCTGCATCATGCCTGATGAATGCTCCTGCGGGCTGCCCCTGCGCAGACTGGGTGCGGTGGAAGGACGGCTCGGTGACGGCATTATACTGCCCGGAGGAAGCAGGCTCGATCTTAATGAGCTGAACAACGTCATTCTGCCCCACAAGGCTGTCCTTGATTTCACCGTTGAATATCAACCGGAAACAATGCAACTGTCCCTTAAGCTGGACGTGCTGCCGGACACAAAACCGGGACCGGAAATCAAAAAACAGCTGCTGAGCTACCATAAAATCAAACAGGCATGTGATAACCACAATTTGAATTTATCAGTCAGACTTGCTAATCAGGACGGAACCATCCACTCCGGTTTCGGAAAACGCTCCATAACAATCAAACCGCTACAGGCCGGTACTCTATGAAAAAACTCATTTCCAATCTCTGCTCCCAGCTTGAATCCGGCAACGACCTTATTCTGACCTCCATTGTAAAAAGCTCCGGTTCCACTCCCCGTTCTTCGGGCAGCAAAATGGTGGTCATGCGTGACGGATCTATTGACGGGACCATCGGCGGTGGACTGGTGGAGGCACTGGTCCAGAAAGAAGCGGCCAAAATCTTTACTGAAACCGCAAATTCCGTATACTTCCGCGAATTCGACCTCTCCAACGAACTGGCCGCCAATGCGGACATGATCTGCGGCGGACATGTGGAGGTAATGCTTGAACATCTTCCTGCAAACGAGGAAACAATCGCGGTCTTTTCTGCGATCAACAAAGCTTTACGTCAGGGCAAACATGCCGTCCTGTTCACGGCTTCTGAAAACGGACTTATTAAAGAAAGGCAGGCCGTGCGGCCCTGCTGCCAGTTGCCAAAGCTGCAATTTGCCGAAGAAAAAACAGCGACTGACCAGCTTGAAGCAGCCATAAAATCCGGTACCCCGGTAATGAAAGAACAGGGTGATACGCTGCTTACCACCGAAGCCTTCATCCCCCAGCCGGATCTATTTATTTTCGGAGCCGGACATGTTTCCCGGCCCACAGCGGAGCTGGCCCACTCAGTCAATTTCCGCACCGTGGTCCTAGATGACCGCACGGACTTCGCCAATGAGGAAAGATTTCCGCAGGCAGCTGAAATCCATGTGCTTGATGATTTCAAGGATTGCTTTGCCGGACTGGAAGTCAACGGAAATTCATACATTATTATCGTCACCAGAGGACATCTGCATGACAAGACCGTACTGGGGCAGGCTCTTGAAACGCCTGCCCGCTATGTTGGCATGATCGGCAGTTCAAAAAAACGCAACGCCATCTACGATGCCCTGCGCGAAGAGGGAACCGCGCAGGAACAGATAGACCGTTGCCACTGCCCCATCGGGCTTTCAATAGGAGCCCAGACACCGGAAGAAATAGCAGTATCAATTGTAGGGGAACTGATCCAGAAACGTGCCGGGGGTTGAGCATGAAAATTTATGGACTGATTCTGGCGGCGGGTTTTTCCTCACGTATGGGCAAGCTGAAAGCCCTGCTGCCTCTGGACGGCTGTACCGTGCTTTCGCGCTGCATCCGTTCGCTGGTTAACGGCGGAGCCTCTGATATCTTCGTGGTTACCGGACATATGGCGGAGCAGGTCGGTGCGGAAGCCAAAACACTGGGCATGCATGAAATTTTCAACCCGGACTATGAGCAGGGCATGTTCTCCTCTGTACAGGCCGGGGTGCAGGGGCTGCCCGATGATGCATCCGCCTTTCTGGTCCTTCCGGTGGATATTCCGCTGGTGCGTTCTTCCACCATCCGAGCCCTGACCTTTGATTACTCATCTGCCCCCGCAAAAATCATCTACCCCTGCTTTCGCGGCGAACGGGGCCACCCCCCGCTGATCAGTGCCGAACTTATCCCCGAGATCATCGCCCATGACGGCAGCGGCGGCTTACGCACGGTCCTTGAACGGTACGACAGTGAGGCCCGAGAACTGAACATGCCGGACCTCGGCATCCTGCGCGACCTGGACACTCCCGAAGATTACGAACAGGCCCGGCTTATTTCCCGGCGGAGGGTTCCCCTGCCTGAAGAATGCGAGGCCCTCTGGGAACTGGCCGACACCCCGCTGCAGACCCGTGAGCACTGTAAAACCGTAGCTGAAGCGGCCTGTCTCATGGCCGAAGCCCTGAACAGGACCCGCAAACAGCAACCGCTGGACCTTAATGTGGTCAAATGCGCGGCCCTGATGCACGATGTGGCCAAGCTCAAACGCAACCACGAAGCCGCAGGCGCAGCTATTCTCGCGGGTTACGGATTTTCCGGTATCGCCGACATTGTGGCCGCCCATCGGGATACGGACATCAAGCCCGACTCCCCGCTCACCGAGCAGGAAATCGTCTTTCTGGCTGATAAACTTTTTCAGGGCACCAATCCGGTCTCCCTGGACCAGCGTTACGGCAAAACCCTTGAACGCTGGAAGGACGACCCCGAAGCTGTGGCCGCCATTACCGGAAGGCTGGCCCGGGCCAAGGACCTGCTGGCCCGTTATGAGCAGGAAGCCTGTATCAGCGTACCCGAACAACTCTCCTCGCTGGCCGCCAAGGAACTGGTATGATCATACTCATCCGCCACGGGGAAATAGAAGGCGCCAAAGGTCGCGCAGTGGGTCAGATTGACCTGCCCCTCTCAGAAAAAGGACTGATCCAATCTGCGCAACTAGCTGAATCTTTAGCATCTTTCCGCCCCTCGCATATCTATTGCAGTCCCCTGAGCAGAACGGTGCAGACCGCATCATTCATTGAAAAGCAGTGCGGAATGGAAGCTGTCCACGTTCCTGAAATCAAGGAAATCAGCCTCGGTAATTGGGAAGGACAAAGCTTCAGCGATATCAAATCCAGCAATCCCGAGGAGTTTACACAGCGGGGTGCTGATCTGGCCGGATTCCGCCCACGGGGAGGAGAGAGCTTCAACGACCTGAAAAAACGGGTCGCTGATTTCCTCAGAGAACTTGATGAAGAAGGCCCGCTCATGACGGTGACCCATGCCGGGGTGATCAGGACCGTGCTGCATATTGTACTCGGTTTTCCGCTGGATAATATTTTCAGGATGAAACCGGATTACTGCCATGCCACTGTGATTGAACGAAAAAAGGGCGGGTTCCTGCTGAAGGCATACAACCTGCCTCCCGAACCGGGGCTGGGCAGACATCTAAGCCGGTTGATGCCGGATTAAGGTCGGTTCCCCTGCCCTTGACTTATTTTGCATACGGACAGACAATAAAATAATGCAATAATTATATGACGATACACATAATTCTAAGCAGGGGTAATATATGCAGGTAACCAAATTCGCCATCCCGGAAGTTATTTTCGGCAACGGCAGCATCAACTATCTGGCCTCATGCGCACAGCGGCTGGGAGCCAAACGGGTCCTGCTGGTCAGCGACAAGGGATTGGAAGAATCCGGCTGGGTAAAAATCATCCTCGACCTGCTGAGTGCCGCAAATCTGGACTGCGTGTATTTCGACGGACTGACCGCCAACCCGCGGGCCTGCCAGATTCAGCAGGGTGCCAAGCTCTACCACGACCACAAGGCCGATGTTATCATCGGACTGGGCGGAGGCAGCCCCATTGACGCCTCCAAGGGCATTGCCACCATCGTGAGCAACGGCGGGGAAATCCACGATTACGAGGGAGCCAACCGCATCAGCCGCCCGCTGCCGCCAATGATCCTGATCCCCACAACCGCCGGAAGCGGGTCTGACGTATCTCAATACGCCATCATCACCGACAAACAGCGCAAAGTAAAAATGGCCATCATCAGCCGTTCGCTGGTGCCCAATATTTCCATCATCGACCCCGACCTGCTGATCACCAAACCACGGGAACTGATCCTTGCTTCAGCAGTGGACGCACTGGCCCATGCCATTGAATCCTATGTCTCACGGCTGGCCTCCCCATTTACGGAATCGCAGGCCCTGACCGCCATCAGGCTCATTGCCGGAAACATCAAGACCGCAGCCAACTCCAAGGACGCAGAGGCCCTGAAAAATCTTTCCATTGCCAGCACCGCAGCGGGCATGTCTTTCAGCAATGCGGGCCTCGGGGTCGGCCATTCACTGGCCCACTCCCTTGGCGGACGCTATGATGTGACCCACGGATTGACCCTGCCCATTCTGCTTCCTTCGGTGGTCCGCTTCAATAAACATTGTGCGGAACGGAAAATGGAAACCATCGCCCGGACCATCAACGAAAGCTGCCCGGCCCCGGCCAAGCAGAAAAAACACGATTTAAGCGAAATCCTGCAATCCATGTTTTTGGAACTGGGCATCCCCATGCGTTTACGGGAAATTGTCCCGAACAACGAACAAATGGAAGAAATCTGCCGTCTGGCGGCCAAGGATGCCTGCACAGTGACCAACCCCCGGGAAGCGGACTGTGAAGACCTCATGTCAATCTGTGCGGAGGCGTGGTAATGGCTAATAAAACATCACTCCACGACCTCATCGGCATTGAACACCACAAGCTGAACTTCTTTCAGGATCTCCAGAAAAACATCAAGGAACTGAAGGATACCAACCGCGAGTCCGAAGACCAGCGTTGCGAAATCGCGGCCATCCTCGACGGCATTACTGATGTAATGATGGTCCTTTCCGAGGATCTGGAAATCATCTCCGTAAACCGTATTTTTGAAAAACTGTTTCCCGGAATCAATCCCATCGGCAAGAAGTGCTACGCCCTGTTCCGAGACAGTGACCACCCCTGCCCGGAATGCCCGGCCTTTAAATCACTATCCACCAACTCAGTCTGCAAGGACACCGCCATCTTCCGCATTGAAGGCAAAAACCTGCGCTTTGACATGGTCGCTTCACCGCTTAAAACACCCGGAACAGAGGAAGACCGCATCCTGATTTTCAAACGGGATGTGACCATGGAAAAAGAATATCAGGCAAAATTTTATCAGGCGGAGAAAATGGCCACCATCGGGGTGCTGGCCGCAGGTGTGGCCCATGAAATCAACAACCCCATGGCCGCAGTAGCCGGATTTGCCGAAGGCATCCAGCGCAGGCTGACCCGGCTGGATGACAAAATTCCCGACGATCTGGCCGAAGATCTCTATGACTACACGAACACCATCCTCAAGGAGTGTCTGCGCTGTCAGGACATTGTTAAAACCCTGCTTTCATTCAGCCGCCCGGTGGCCTCGGAATTCATTCCCGTGGACATGAATCAGGTGGCCGAAGATACCCTGCGTCTGCTGGACCACCAGTTCCGCCGCTACCAGCATGTCCGGCTGGAAGTAAAACTGACCTCACCCATGCAATTCATACTCGGTAACGAGGCCCAGTTGAAACAGGTAATCCTCAACCTGCTGACCAACGCGGTGGACGCCATCGAGCACAACGGCAGAATCAGCATTGAAACATTCATTGAAAACGAACATGTGGGACTGAAAGTCAGCGATTCCGGTTACGGCATTCCCGAAGAAAACCGGGATATGCTCTTTGAACCGTTCTTCACCACCAAGCAGGTGGGCAAGGGAATCGGCATCGGTTTATCCACCTGTTTTAACATAGTAAGAGAACACAGCGGCGAAATCATTGTGGACAGTGAAGTGGGCAAAGGTTCCAGCTTTACTGTACTTTTCCCCCTGCAAAGAGATTAGAGAATGCCTGAATCATACAAAGTGCTTGTTGTAGACGACGAAAAATCAATCCTCAAACTGCTCAGCAAAGAGCTGGCCAGTCCGGAACGGATTGTCCAGACCGCAGACTGCGCCAAGAGCGCGCGGGAAATGGTCCGCAAGGAGCGTTATGAAGTTATCGTCTCCGACATTCGCTTACCGGACGGGGACGGACTTGAACTGCTCACCGAATTCAAAGACATGGAACCGGATGTGGAAGTGATCCTGATCACCGGGCACGGCAACATCGATAACGCCGTGGAAGCGATCCGCATCGGGGCCTACGATTACATTACCAAACCTTTCCGCCTTGACCGGGTGGAACTGGTGGTGGACCGGGCATGGCAGAGGGTCTGCCTGACCCGTGAAAACCGCAGCTACCGCCATTCCCAGCAATGCGATACCGCAAGCTCACAGCTCATCGGCAGTTCAACGCCCATCAAACAGATCCGCCACCTGATCAACAAAGTCGCGCCCACCAATGTCCCGGTGCTGATCACCGGGGAATCCGGGGCCGGTAAAGATGTTGTGGCCCATTCCATACACTGCGCCAGCCAGCGCGCAGGCAAGCCCATGATTGTTAAAAACTGCGCCACCCTGCAAAAAGAACTTTCGCGCAGTGAGCTTTTCGGACACACTAAAGGTTCCTTCACCGGGGCCACGGAAAACTGCGACGGGCTGATGACCTTTGCCCATACCGGGACCCTGTTCCTTGATGAAATCGGGGAACTGCCCATGGAAGTTCAGGCGTCACTCTTACGCGTGCTGGAATCGCACACCTTCCGCCGCGTGGGCGAAAAAGACGAACGCACCGTGGACATCCGCTTCCTTTTCGCCACCAACCGCAACCTCGCCAAAGAGGTTGAGGAAGGCCGCTTTCACGAAGCACTTTTCCACCGCATCAACGTCTTCAACATCAGCCTGCCGGAACTCAATGACCGCCGCGAGGATGTGCCCCTGCTCATAGATTTCTTCATCAACAAGCTCGGCTTCCAGATGGGGCAGGGCGAATACACCATCAGCGAACGGGCCATGCAGTGCATGCTCTCCTACCACTGGCCGGGCAACGTCCGCGAACTGCGCAACGTGCTGGAACGCAGCATCATCCTGGCCGACAACAACACCATCACCTGCGCCTGTCTGCCCAAGGAAATCGCCGACCAGCCCGAACGGGAAGGCGAGGGAGGAATCCTCTCGCTGGAACGCATGGAGCGCGAACACATCATCAAGGCTTTGGATTTCTTTAACGGAAACAGGCAGAAGGCCGCACAGGCTCTGGGCATCGGACGCAAGACCCTTTACCGCAAGATTGACAAGTACGGGTTGTAGCGGAAAGATTTAAATAGGAAATTTAAAACCGCCCTGTGGGAACATGGGGCGGTTTTGTTTTGGCAAATCTAACAAGAACTACGCTAATCGATATAGAACTGGTTAGAACTATTTAGGTCGTAGTAGGTTTGGTTAGATCCTGTTAGTTTTTTTACAAAAAATGCTTGTACGAAACATTCAAAGCTTCGCCCAGCTTCTTAGCCATCTCAATAGTAATATTACGCACTCCGCGTTCCATCTCGGAAATATTATTTTTATGAATTCCGGTGGCAGCGGAAAGCTGGGCCTGAGTCATATCTTCACGGAAACGCGCACCGCGCAGCAGGTCGCCCGGTGTGACATCGGGGAAGGCTTCATCCACGGTAACAATCTCTTCGCCCTCATCATTAAATTCCTGCACATCAAGACCTGCCAAGGCCCAGAAGGATTTGGAGGCTTCAATAAATTTTGCGGCCTGAGATGCAGGCACTTTTATACAAAAATCAACCGAATCTTTTGTAGTTGACCTTCTCGTGAGTTCCAACATATTTGACCTCCATTATCTGGATTGAATCATCTTTTACCACCCAAACCGCCACATAGCGCGGTTTGCCTTTATTCAAATGACAGTGGTACACACCGTCCATCCCCTTGAGCTTTCCATAATTGGGCCAGCCTGCCTGCTGCGGCCCTTGGACTTTCAGGTTTGCATTGAGCAGAAAAAACGCCTGCTGCACGGGCTTCGGTAGTTTTTTGATCCGTTTTTGCAGCTTTGTTGCAATATTTACTGTCCAGCTCATGCCCAAAAGATAACCAGTGAATGGTTATCAGTCAACTATCAAGGTTTAGCAAACATCCAAGCACATCGGCTCACAAAGCAGATTTAGACCTCCCTCAATTCCATACCATTTCAGTGCCAAACCAACCCCAGCAGTACTCCGGCTGGACTTCCTCCCCCATTCAGGCAGGATATATTGTCCATAAACTCCCGAGGAGGACCAAATATGCGCAAAATCTGTTTTGTTTTAATAATCCTTTCATTGTTTTTAAGTTCAGTTACTTACGCCAATCCTCTCCAGCCCGGAGACAGTTTCCCGGACATTAAACTGGAAGGCAAGCTTAGTGCTGAACACGAAAAATATCTGGGACTGAGCGGTGCCGGGCCTTGGAATATTCAGGATATTAATGCCGACTACATTATTATAGAAGTCTACAGCATGTACTGCCCGCACTGCCAGAAAGAGGCCCCGGCAGTGAACTCATTCTGCAACCTGCTCAACAAATCCGAAAAATGTGCTGATGTGAAATTTTTCGGGCTTGCCGCGGGGAACTCAGAATTTGAGGTGGACTTTTACAGAAAAAAATTTTCCGTGGAGTTCCCTTTGTTCACAGATACGGATTTAGACCTGCATTCGGATTTAGGGGCACCCGGCACCCCGCATTTTTTCATGCTTAAAAAGGAAGGCAAAAAATTCAAGGTCATCCTCTCCCATGCCGGCCCCTTTGAATCAGCCGAAAAATTCCTGAAAGCAATCAAAGACAAGCTTTAGGAGAATAGAAATGAAACGAATAATTCTCTGTACCGCCGCCCTTTTCCTGCTCTCCAGTGTGAGTGTGCAAGCAAAAGTTGCCGAAGAGCAGATATATAAACAGGAAAGACTCAAGCCCGTGGACAGCAAGCTCAAAGTCAAAGTCGGAGAAAAAGCACCGGACTTCACCCTGCCCTCCACGTCCGGTAAAAGAATCAGCCTCTCGGACTACCGGGGCAAAAAAAATGTGGTCATCTCATTTGTGCCTGCAGCGTTCACCCCCATCTGCTCCGACCAATGGCCGGGTTACAATATCGCCCGTGAACTCTTTGAAATGCATGATGCAATCATACTCGGCATCACTACCGATAACGTCCCTTCGCTGCATGCGTGGACTTCCCAGATGGGTGACGGCGGAGTCTGGTTTCCGGTGCTCTCGGACTTCAACCCCCACGGGGAGGCGGCAGGCACATATGGTGTCCTTAGACCGGAAGGAATCAGCGAACGGGCAATTATCATTGTCGATAAAAATGGGATGCTCCGTTACATTGACGTACACGATATAAACAAACGACCGGACCTCGGAGGAATCATAAAGGGACTTGAAAAATTGAACTGAGTGCCAAAACGAAAAGAATGAATTAAAGCCGTTCCGTTAATTCGGGACGGCTTTTTATTTTCTTCAATGCAAAACAAAACTTTTTAGCCTAACACAAACAGCAACAACACACAAAGAAAACAACTTGATCATACAATCAACTAACAATAACCATAAAATTTAATGCAGAAAACAACCTTCAGCGCATTTATTTAATCTTCATATATGCTCAACCAAGCACAAGTGCCATCTGACACACAGCACTACATCGCTGGTCCATAATGACACACCCCCCTTTCACCCCCCGCAATGTAACACTTTTGTCACTCTTGTTCTATTTTTCACATTGAAATAACCAATTTCAGCAGTGCAAATGGATCTCAAATGATTCATCACGAAAAGACACAAAAACAGACAAGTTGCCTAAATATAACACTTTTTCACTTTGGCACACGTCTTGCCCTATGAAAAGCGTTAATAAGTACACGACTAGGCCCAACCTTCAATAACCTATTAAGCTACAAGGATGGACTCAAAATGGCAGTACGTGAACAAGTAAACGGCTTTTTTATCCCCAGCGTAACCCTTATCGGTATCGGCGCACACAAAGAAATCCCCTCCCGCATCAAAGCTCTCGGCGGCAAAAAACCCCTGCTCGTAACTGACAAGGGTATCACTGCTGTAGGCATCACCCAGCAGATTGTAGACATTCTGAAAGCTGAAGGTATGGACTGCGTAGTCTATGACGAAACCATTCCCAACCCCACTGACAACAACGTTGCCGACGGCGTAAAAGCCTATCAGGACAACAAATGTGACTCCCTGATCACCCTCGGTGGCGGTAGTTCTCATGACTGCGGTAAAGGCGTTGGCCTCGTTGTTGCCAATGGCGGTAAAATTCACGATTTCGAAGGCGTGGACAAATCCACCAAACCCATGCCTCCTTATGTAGCGGTTAACACCACCGCAGGTACTGCTTCTGAAATGACCCGTTTCTGCATCATCACTGATACTTCCCGCAAAGTTAAGATGGCTATCGTTGACTGGCGCGTTACCCCCGGTATCGCACTTGACGATCCGCTGCTGATGATGGGCATGCCCCCGGCACTGACCGCAGCAACCGGTATGGATGCACTGACCCACTCCGTTGAAGCCTGGGTTTCTACCATCGCCACCCCCATCACTGACGCTTGTGCTGAAAAATCCATCCGTCTGATCCACAAATACCTGCGCCGCGCAGTTGCCAACGGTCAGGACATCGATGCCCGCGAAGGTATGTGCTACGCCCAGTATCTCGGCGGTATGGCCTTCAACAACGCATCTCTGGGTCACGTACACGCCATGGCTCACCAGCTTGGTGGTTTCTATGACCTGCCTCACGGTGAGTGCAACGCAATCCTGCTGCCCCACGTTGAGCAGCACAACCTGATTGCTAATGTTGAACGTTTCGCAATCATGGCTGAATGGCTCGGCGTTGATACCAGCGGCATGGACGAACGTGATGCAGCTGACGCAGCGCTTGATGCAATCCGCCAGCTCTCCGCTGACGTAGGCATCCCCGCAGGTCTTATTGAACTCGGCGAAAAATACGGCAAGAAGGTCTCCGAAAAAGACATTCCGACCATGACTGCCAACGCTCAGAAAGACGCCTGCGGTCTCACCAACCCCAGATGTATGACTGACGAAGCAGTTGCCGCTATCTACAAAGCAGCTCTGTAATATAAAAAGTTCCATCCTGCCTGCGACATCTGCAAGTCGCGGGCAGGATGTACAAATGTTTTGTCACAGGCATGCGGATCATTTTGCATAACAGAGGTCATGGATTGGCAAAGGTCTGATCCGTTTTGCCTGACATGTGACACTCGGTATGAAGGAGTCACATAACTTCCGGCACTGGCGCGCAGGTGGAGCTGCAAACTTAATTGCCCGGATGGACAAAGTATTTACCGAGGGGGATTATCCCCCTCAGAAATTTACCCCGCGCAGGCCCGGTTGCTGTTTAAGCCCGCAATTACAGCATACGGACCAATGCATAAATTGTTTCAATCACGTGCGGTCTTAACAGACCGTAACCCCGGCACCTTGGAAACAAATGCAATCGGGCCTGCACAATTTTCTCCCCGCACTCTGCTATCCCCACTTTTTAAATTTCTGTATCTTTTCGTATCCCTAACACCGAACTATTGTGTTTGAGCGGTAATATCTTTATTACAACCGTTGAAACCCCACACACAAAGGAAAACACAATGTTCATCGTCGAAAAACCATACGTATCCGAGCTGTTAAAAAAGACCCTCGCAAAGCTGGGCAAGCCTGTACTTGAAAACGAAGTCGCCAGTGAAGCGTTGCAGAACACAGACGTCTCACTCAGCCCGGAAAATGATTTCGTGACCGAGTATAACCGGGACCGCAACCAGCCGGTCTACTCCAACTCGGAAAACGCCATTGACTGGATCGACAGCAATCTGAAGAGCGGTGATCTGCCGCGTACTATCAGGCTTTTCAAAGACAAGGGAGCCTTCCGTGATCTGGTTAGGGACATGTATCCGGACTTCTTTTACCGCACCCTGAAATTCGAAGAGCTGGACAGCGTTAACGCAGAAGAACTGCCCATACCCTGCGTGGTCAAACCCTGTGTGGGATTTTTCAGCCTCGGCGTACATATGGTGGAATCTGTTGCAGGCTGGACGCAGGCTGTGGAGAGAATCAAAACTGAAGTGGAAGAAATTAAAACCATGTATCCGGCCAAAGTGCTGGAACTGGACAACTTCATCATTGAGGAATGTATCGAAGGTGAGGAATTCGCTGTAGATGCCTATTATGATGCCGAAGGCAATCCGGTAATCATCAACATCCTCGGACACCTCTTCGCTTCCAGCGATGACGTCAGCGACCGCTGCTACATCACCTCCACAGAAATCATCAATCAGCACCATGATGAATTCCTGAACCTGCTGCAGGAAATCGGCAGCCGCGCGGAGCTTAAAAACTTTCCCATCCACATCGAAGTACGCACGGACGGACGCGGCAACCTCGGGGTCATAGAAGTCAACCCCATGCGTTTCGCAGGCTGGTGCGTTACCGATCTGGCCCACTATGCCTACTCCATCAATCCCTACAAATATTTCATGGAAGGGTTAAAACCGGACTGGGCCGAGATATCAAGATGCTGTGAAGGCAAAGTTTACGGCATGGTCATCGGTGAAATTGATTCAAGTGTTGACCGCAGCCAAATAAAATCCGTGTATTACGATGGATTCAAGGCTAATTTTTCCAAAGTGCTGGAGTTACGGGAAATTGATTACACAAAACATCCAGTCTTTGCCTTTATCTTCGCGGAAGTTGGCGCAGATAATATGGATGAGTTAAAGAAGATGCTGCATGCGGATTTTACGGAATATTTAAAGTTTTAACCCCACCTTTGACAACGCCACCCATTTACGGCAGGTTCCGGGTATTATATCAACCCCTCAAGGAGATCGTATGAGCGAAACAGTCGAAGATTTGACTATACATTACGAAGAAGACGGTCAGGTAATTGTAAAAGAACTGGACAAAGAAGTGCTGACCAAAGGCGCATGGACCACCATCATGTTCCGCTACAAGCAGCTGGACCGTAAAAGCGGTGAATACGGCAAGGACATGTACACCATCCGCCGTTTCCGCAAAATGAAAGGCGAATACCGCCCACAGTCCAAGTTCAACATCTCCAGCCCGGATCAGGCCCGCAAGATCATCAATGCCCTTGAAGGCTGGATCAAGGATCTGGAAGATTAAATTCTGCCGCTGAAGAATTGCCGCAGGGCAATAAAAAACTCCGCCCGGTTATCGGACGGAGTTTTTTTTAGTTCAAAACAGCTGATTTATTACGACTTAATATTCAAAAAAAATTCACCATAATATTGAAACACGCCGGGATAATATTTGTTGACCATCCCCCGGTATTCCCCGCTTTCTTTCAATTCTCTGAAGAACTTATTAAATTCATCCAACAACTCTGGAGATTCCTTGCGAAAAGCAACCCCCATGCGCTGCTCCTCAGATATGGGACCTATTATTTTCAAGGAATCTCCCCACTTGTCCAGAGCTACAAGGGCGTCGGGAACATCAATTAGTGAAACATCGGCCAGCCCTTTAAGCAGAGCCGGAGCCAGATCGTTCACTCCACCGGGAAAATTAAGAACAGCAGTAGTGGAGCTGTTGAAATTATATAAGGCCGGGTCAAGGCAGGTCTTTTCCTTTCCCATGACCAGAGCCCCCGCAAGGGCTGCCCTAACCTGCCGGATGGCATCTTTGACATTGCCGTTCCTTTGCAGGGGAGCCATTGGAAAATCTTTACGGGCAAGACAGAGGACCTGAGTGGGAAATGTAGGCGTCGAATAATCAACTACCTTTCGCCTCCACTCAAGCATGGTCAGACCAGTGGCGATGACATCACCCCGGATTTCAGCACGCCCCAGAAGCTTGACATTGTCACCCACCGGGAAGACATGGCTTCCGGTTAAATCGCCGAACACCCTGCTCCAGTTGGACTGCACAAATTCGTAGCGCACTCCAAGGTGCCGGGCAAAACGCTGCATAAGCTCCACATCCAGTCCGGTCCCTTCTGCTGTCACAAAATTAGCATAGGGGATTCCCAGATGGCGAAGCACACCTTTTTCTTTAATATCTACCAGATCAGACGCAAAAACATGCGCAACGGAAAAGACTACAAACAAGCAGGTAATGCAAAAAGAATAAAAATAATTTTGCAACCCCTTTACACGCATCACTAATGCCTCCGTCAACTTAAAACACCCACCATTACCCCTTAAAGACTATAGTTTCGCTACTGCCATAACGGACACTTAGCAACTGAATATTTTCACATTACACGCACTAAACAGAGAATCACAACACTAATCTGTTTAACTTCAAGAAGTTAAAACAAGTATTAAAAATGAAACTTCTAATTAACCGTATACGCCCCGCCGGCTTCCACCTTCTTGACAGTTGAATTGGAAATGGTGAACCAGAGAAACTCGCTGAACTTGGTGCCCAGCTCGTTCTGTTCACTATAGGTACAACCAACCAGCCATCCGGCATCGGTGTAGTAACAATCTGTTGCAGACTCCATCTCCAGTGTTTCAGGATACATGGAGTTTACTTTTAAATATTCTTTTACTTCAGGATAATATTTGCGATCCGCAGAAAGCTGCGGCTTGGGACCGAACTTTTCCAGTTCTTTCATGAATGCTTCATACTTTTCCCGGTAACGCTCATATTTGCTCTTATAAAGCTTTTCTCCGGGATTGAGCTGCATCAACTCTTCATAAATATCCATATTCGCCTTGAAATCGCGGACAGGCAGGGCCTGCGCCTGAGCGTAAAGTTTGCGTTCCAGTCTTTTGCGCAGCTTCTTGTCGTACCCTTTCAATTCCTTGCGGTACTTGCTGTTTTCAGGATCAAGGTCGGCCAGTTCAGCATAATACTTGGCCAGATCGGCATAATTCCACTTGGAAGTCCTGTTGATACGCTCCAGCAGATCTTTTTCCGTAGCCAGATGAATCATGGCCCGCAACTCATCATTCATGAGTTCTTTATTCTGCTCCGCTACGGTCAGGGCTGTTTCGGCATTCCCGGTCTCAATGAGCCTCTTCATGGCCTCGACAACCTTGGCTCTTTCCGCATCCTGCTTCTCTGTAAGAATGCGCTCCTGCTCAACCCTGTTCTGCTCGGCAATACGGGCCTTTTCCTCGGCAATGGACTGCTGCACAGTAAAAACCCCATACCCGGCCGCAAGCAGGACAATCCCCCCTGCAATGCAACCCAGCAAAATCTTCCGCGACTGAATGAATTCTTTAATGGTTTCAATATTCATGGCCGCAAAGATACGGTCACTGCTTTTAGCCGTCAACAAAACATGTACCCATTTCCCCTTTTTTTGTTATCCGACCTAAACATTTCTTTAGATACTCCGATATGACCACCATGGAAGGAATACGGTCATGATAATAAACGGATCAGCACTAAAAAGTAATTACGGAGCTCCGGCTTTACTGGACAACGGTTCTCCGCTTTTGGGCGGGAGCCGGACTTCCGGCGTTAGAGCGACGCGCCTGAATGTTTCGGCCTCGCCCGTAAATACTGCTGATCAATTTGCAGACCTGATCGCTCAGAAGACCGTATCTCCGGATAAAACAGGCGAAATTCAGAAGGGTTCCGAGGGTGACGCACAGAATCCCAAGGACCCTTCTGACCTGGCCGGGGCACTGGCCGGCGCAGCCGATTTCATCGAAGGCAAGTTCGGCCACGATGCAGCCACCGCTTTCAAAGGCATAGTCATTGCCAATTCCGGTGATCAGATCACTGAAGATTCCCTGAGCAACGGACTCTTGAAATCCATCCAGTTCATTGACCGCAACTTCGGCTTTGCTGCCGGGGATCAGGTCATGGACCATTTCAATTCAAATCTGAACAACGCCATCAACGGCTACTTTGAAAACGGACTGCAGGAACATTTCTTTGCCGCCAGTCCGGGAACGGGCGCGCAACTGACCCTGCAGAACACATTTGCACAGGTCAGCCAACAGTTCGGAGAAGACACTGCCGAAAACATCAAGAGCCTTATTGAGCAGGTACTTGAAGACGAAGGCAAAAGCCTTGATTCCCTCAAGAAGGGACTTGAGGAAGGCTTATCCGAAGCGGAAAAGACCAACCCCGGAATCACAGATCTGGCCGCGCCCCTCGCAGCTGGGGAAATTATGGACAAGCTCCAGTCCGGCAGTTCCGTCATGGCACCGCCGCCCGGTTCAGTATTAAATCTCTCAGTGTAGCCTGTAAAACCGGATTCAATCTCCCTAATTTACTGTTCAAGATTCTTTTTTTTTGCTATCGGTAAGGAATCCAGTTCAATAAGCATTAAATGGAGGAGATGGATATGAGCTTTTTCTGGTTTTTCTTCGGCCTTGCAATGACTATTGCCGCTATTGCTTTCATTAAAGCAGGCAGCAACGAAGACTAGTCACTTGATTTACGGGATGGTGCCCGTTATTTTTTTAAGCCCGCTTTATGCGGGCTTTTTTTATGTCCGTCTTTCAGGTAATTATGATGAATCCCAATTCAACAGCAACAATACGGACAGAAAGTGAGCAGACAGGCAATACTGGAGCAGATCCAAAAAAACAGTGCAGCTTGGAACATCGTCCCCAGCGTAATAAAAAACAACGCGGGCGAACCGGAATTTGAAATGCTGCTGGCAAATGCCGAAATGCGGGACCCAGGCACGGCCTCCCTTCACTTCCGGGAAACCCGTTGCGGCGGTTTTGAATACGCATCAAGAGCGTTCCTGCACGCCCACCTGCAACCGAACGACCTGTTCATCGATGTCGGTGCCCATTTCGGACTGTACACACTGACCGCCGCCAGAAAATTTCCCGACCGGGTCGATGTACTGGCTATTGAGCCGCATCCGGCCAATTTGAAAAGATTGTCCATGTGGTGCGAATTCAACGAATGCGCACAAAACGTAAAAATCGCACAATGCGCCGCTTCCTCGCAGAGCGGACAGAGCGAACTGATCCAGAATTCCTCCATGGGACACAGCCTTGTTCCCCAGCCGGGCAACCGCAGTCAGGGAGAACCGCTCCCGGTCCGGCTGGAAACCCTGGACAATATCGTCCGCCAAGCCGGACACATGGACTCAAAGCGGCGGGTCATCCTCAAAATCGACACCGAAGGCCATGAACTGGACACCCTTACAGGAGGGCTGGAGCTGCTCAAAACAGGCCGGGTAGCAGCCATCATCTGGGAAAAAGGACATTTCCATAATTCCAAAAAAGGAATTATGGAATTCACCGCCATAATGGGAATGCTGCGCGATCTGGGCTATGATTCCTACCGCTTTCCCCACGAGGACATGGGCGGCCCGCTGGTCCCCTATCCTCCCAGTCACGAATTGTGCAATGTGATCAGCATAGACAGATCCATCAAGCCGCAACAGGTCTACGAACAGCCGTGGTCGGCTCACGCGGTGATGTCCTCTTCCATGCGCCCTCCGGTTTCGGAAAATTTCATGATCGGTTTTACCGAAGAATTGATCAGGGAGAAAAAAACAGACTGTGGACGCTGGGCCCGCTGGAATATGCTCGGAAGTGAAGCTGATTTGCGGGCAGGCATGGCCGGACAACTGGTGCCTGAAAAAAGCACCGTTCTTGATGCCGGGGCCGGAATGATGCTCCTGCGCGATTATATCCCGGAAAGCTGCACCTACGTCCCGCTGGATATGGTAGCCCGCAACCGGAACACCATAGTGGCCGACCTCAACCAGCAACAATTCCCGGTTAAAAAATACGATGTGGTCTGCGCCCTCTTCCTGCTGGAATTCCTGCATGAACCGCAGCTGTTTTTCGACTGGACTTTCAGCAATTCAGATAAATTAATCTTCACCTACCACCCACTGCTGCCGGGTGCGGACGCAGGCAAACGCCGGGCTGCGGGATTTTTTAATGACTTCAATGTTGATGAACTGAAAGCCATGGCCCTGCAATCAGGCTGGAAAAATATTTCTTTCACTGACATTACCTTCGGGCAGGCTTGTTTTGAATGCTTAAAATAAGGATTGAGTATGAAAATTTATTCATGGAACGTGAATGGCTACCGTGCTGTAATAAAGAAGAATTTTAACGAATGGTTTGCAGAGAGCGACGCCGACGTGGTCATGGTTCAGGAAACCAAGGCCCATCCGGACCAGATTCCGGATAAAAACCGCGATTACGAGGGCTACGAATCATTCTGGAACTGGTCCAAGGTCAAAAAAGGATACTCCGGTACGGCCTGCTTTTCCCGCCAGCCGGTGCTCTCCCATTCCTTCGGCCTTACAGATGAAAAGTATCAGGGCGAAGGGCGGGTAGTGCTCATGGAGTATGAACACTTCTACCTGTTCAATATCTATTACCCCAACGGGCAGATGAGCGATGAGCGACTGGAATACAAAATGGGCTTTTACGACAGCTTCCTCGAATACGCTGAAGAACTGCGCAAGAAAAAGCCCATCGTGGTCGGCGGAGACTTCAACACCGCGCACAAGGAAATCGACCTCAAGAACCCCAAGGCCAACTCGGAACGGTCCGGCTTCCTGCCCATTGAGCGGGCCTGGCTAGATAAATTCATCGAGCACGGCTACGTGGATACTTTCCGTATGTTTGACGAAAGTCCGGGCAAATACTCATGGTGGAGCTACCGTTTCAACGCCCGCAAAAACAATGCAGGCTGGCGTATTGACTACTTCTTTGTCTCCGAAGAACTGAAGGACAAAGTAAAAAATGCATGGATAGAAGCCGATGTATTAGGTTCCGACCACTGCCCCATTGGAATTGAATTGGATTTCTCCTGATCCTCCTACCTGAAAAAACTGAATTTGGGATATGATTCAAAAATACCGGCAGCCCTGCAACAGGACCGCCGGTATTTCATTATAGGACACATATACGTCACCATCGTTTACGTAATTTTATGGATTCCTTCCTTCTTTTATTGTAATGTTGAATCTAAATCTAAACTTAAATCCTACGGATCCGATAGGATAATAAGTCCATAGATGACAAGCCAGTCACAACAACACGAGGGAGGGACACATGTTTAAGAACATGCGCATAGGCACCAAAATCGCGCTCAGTATCAGTGCGCTCATGATCGTCATTTTCGTTGCATTCACGGCTATTACAGCCAGTCAAAGCAGGGAAAACTCAATTCAGCAGACTGAGCTTCTGGCTAACGAGATGGCAGGTCGATACGGCAATGAAGTCAAGGGAATCATTGAAAAAGCCCTTGATGCTTCATGGGCAGGTGCTGCAGCCATGCAGAGTATCGCAAGCTTCAAGGACAGTGCAAATCGCGAAATGGTCAACGATTTCGTCAAAACCCTGACCGAAGCGGACCCCATGTTTTTCGGAACCCAGATTGTTATCGAACCCAACGAGCTTGACGGTCGCGATGCAGAGTTTAAAGGAGACAAAAATTTCGGTCCCAACGGTGAGTACGGGCAGTACGGATGGTATGACGGCACCACCTGGAAGCTTGCCGAGATGCACAAAAACGACCCCAACAATACCCGTGCCTGGTACATGGTCCCACGCGACACAAGAAAGGCAGTCCTGACCGAACCTTATACCACCGACGTTGTTCCTGAAGTAATGGCAACGGTCAGCGTACCCATCCTCAAGAGCGGAAAATTCATCGGAGTTGTCGGCATCGACTTTGTCCTCGGCTCATTTGAAAAAATGGTTAAGGACATTCATCCCATGGAAACAGGCTACGCCTTCATCACCTCCAACAAAGGATACTGTGTAGCCCACCCGAATAAGGATATTGTAACCAAGAATATTACCGAAGCCTTTCCCGCAGAAGACCGCGATGCAATCCTGAACGCCATTGAAAACGGCAAGACCTTCAGCAAGGTTATGGTTTCCCCTAAAACCGGGAAAGAATTTTATTACGCTTTTGAGCCCATCGTTGTCAGCGGCACCACCACTCCATGGTCCATCGGTCTGGCAATCCCCACAGACAAGATCTACGCTGAGGCCGATGCTTTCCTGCAGCAGATCATAATTATGTCAGTCATCGCCCTGCTGCTGGTCATCGGTGCGATACTGGTTATTGCCCGCTCCATCTCCAAACCCATCGGTATCATGGTCGAAGGTGCGCAGGAAGTTGCAAACGGCAACCTTGATATAAAACTGGACTCAATAGAATTCAGCGGAGAACTGCAGACACTCCATGAGGCTCTTGGCAAAATGATTGCGAACCTTATCAAGCTGATTTCCACTGCCGAAGAAAAATCAGAAGAAGCGGAACGCCAAACTCAGGCCGCAAACGAGGCCCTTGAAGAAGCCAGACAGGCCAAGGAGGCAGCAGACCGCGCCACAGCCGAAGGCATGCTTCAGGCCGCGCGCCAATTGGAAGATATTGTGGCACAGGTTACTTCCGCATCAGAGGAGTTGTCCTCTCAGATTGAAGAATCCGCACGCGGCTCTGACACTCAGCGCGAACGGACATCGGAATCCGCCACCGCCATGGAAGAAATGAACGCTTCCGTGCTTGAAGTGGCCCAGAATGCTTCGCAGGCAGCGGAAAGTGCCATGGACGCCAAAAGGAACGCTGAAAACGGCGGACGCATTGTTGCCGATGTTGTCTCCTCCATTGATTCCGTCAACGAGGCATCCACAAAAATGGTCAGCGGCCTGAACGAACTGGGCACGCAGGCTGAAGGCATCTCGCAGGTCATCACCGTGATTACCGACATTGCTGACCAGACAAACCTGCTGGCCCTGAACGCGGCCATTGAAGCAGCCCGTGCAGGTGAAGCAGGACGCGGATTCGCGGTTGTTGCCGACGAAGTCCGCAAACTGGCGGAAAAGACCATGCAGGCCACTCAGGAAGTTGAGCAGGCAGTGCACGCCATTCAGGCTGAAACCCGCAGAAACATCGAAGAGATGAACAACGCGGCCAGCATGGTATCCAAGAGCACCGAATACGCCGGACAGGCAGGTGAAAGTCTTGAAACCATCGTTGAGTTCGTTGACTCAACAGCGGATCAGGTCCGGGCCATCGCTACTGCCAGTGAAGAGCAGTCCGCAGCCAGTGAACAGATCAACCGTGGAACTGACGAGGTAAACCGTATCGCCATGGAAACCTCCGAAGCCATGCAGCAGTCCATGATTGCTGTATCAGATCTGGCCAGACTTGCAGGCGACCTGCAAAATCTGATTGAGGAGCTGAAAGACGTGTAATTAACCACTGATATAATTAACAAAAAAGGTGGCGAGATTAATTCTCGCCATCTTTTTTTATAATTATTAAACTTTTTACTTGAAAACGATTCTCAAGTTCATTAAGACTATTTTCAGGCAAACAACAAAAACAGGAGAAAGACCATGACCCAGACAGCCAGTATTTCTTCGATCAATAAGAAAAAATTTCTGAAAAAAGCATTTAAAGGGTTCAGCGGCTCCAACGAAAAAAGAAGTAAAGACGCAGGCGCCCCTCCTTTCCCGGTTCCTGAAAAAGAAACCGGGCATTCCTGACCGGGACGGACTGAGTCCAAGTGACCGTGAAGTTGAAATAAAATAAATAAACCAAGGCGGAACATAAAATGTCGGACGTTGTAAAAGAAGCAGCCCGTATGCGGCGACAATACGGATGGAAAACATACCTTATAAAATTTAAGGACTACTACTCTTACACTTTTGACCCCAGCCTTTTTCCGGATTTTGAATTACTAGGTGAAGTAGGTGCCGACGGAGCGATCATCCCCTCCTCCAAGGCTAACTAAGCAACCTCAGCACTCTCCCAAGGTTGTGACACCCATGCTATAACCCGACTTCACCCTCCCGGCTTCGCGGCTCTACTGCAGCAGCGGATCATATTCATTTCATCCACTGCATGCAGGCGGAGCCGGGAGATATCCGGGACTACCCCCCGGAACAGCTTTCGCTGGATTCATCCCCCACCCGCTCAAGAACCTCCTTCAAGGCATCGGGAATTTCCCCGCCGCCATTTAAAAGCTCACGCACTTCATCTGCGCTGAGTCCTGCGGATTCGGCAATGGCCAATATTTTTTCTGAAATTTCAGTATCATTCATAATCTTTGTTTTACACGCCCTCCACTTAGTTTGCAAAAAATGATTTTCCGGCAAAAACGAAACTGGACATCAGCTAAAGATGGCTCTATTAAAGCCCTTCGTCTGGACAAGAAAAGGGATTGCCCGCTGCTTTAGACGAAATAATTTTCTCCGGAGCAAACATGCTGGACAACCTGAGCATAGTACTTTTCGGTACCAAATACCCTGAAAATGTGGGTTCATCAGCCCGCGCCATGACCAACATGGGCTGCAACAACCTGACCCTCGTGCGCCCGGCCTCGTGGAATATGGATAAAGCCCTGCCGTTGGCAACGGTTAAAGGCCGCGACATTGTAGAAAAAGCCGTTGTTTCTGACAACCTTTCAGAAGCCCTGAAAGATCATACCCGGGTCTACGGCACAACAGCCCGCACCGGCGGCTGGCGTAAAGGGGTAATGACTCCCTCCAACGCAGCACCGCTCATAGTGGAACAGCTCCGGGCCGGGGAAAAAGTAGCTGTGGTTTTCGGCCCCGAGGACCGGGGACTGACCAACGACGAAACCCAGCTCTGCTCACGACTGATCAATATCCCCACCAGCCGGGACAACAGTTCCCTGAACCTGTCTCAAGCCGTGCTGATTATCTTGTACGAATGTTTCAAGAACGCACTGGATAAGCCCTTCACTCCGGCAGGACCGCCGGAAGAGCGTTCCACCTCGTTTGAAGAACAGGAAATACTGGCTTCCAACCTGCAGGAAACTCTGCTGGCCATCGACTTCCTGAAAGCCGACAACCCGGACTACTGGATGATGCCGGTCAGAAGATTTATGGCCAGAATCGACATCAAACGAAATGAGTTCAACCTGCTCATGGGAATCTGCCGTCAGATTAAATGGATAGCCGGACAGGCAGGCAAAAAATAACGAGATCATCAGCCAAGCCCCTTCTCAATTTCGAGAAAGAACGCTACAGTAAAGTGTAATTCAAGACTTGCGGAGCCTGTAAATGACTGAAGATAATACAATTCAAGATCTAAGTGGAGTTTTCTCCCGCCAGAGAATCGCCAAAGTCGGGACCGGAACCACCACCCGACGCGTTGCCCAAATCGGCTACTATTTTGTTGAACAGATGGCAGAAGACCTTTTTCAGGTCCGGCCCCTGAACAGCAATTTCGTTCCCACCGGAGACCCGGAAGGAATCACCCGCGACGAACTTCTGGAAGCATATACCCCTGAACCTGAAATGTACCACAAGCAGGTTCTGCCCAACATGAAGGATCTGCAGAAAACCCTTGCCCGCGCGGACCGTCACCGCCAGCAGGGAAAGACCTTCAGTGCCGAGATGGAATATAACAACGCCATCAAAGTGGACGAAATGAACGTACGCGGCAATTTCGGCGTCGGTCTCTGCCTGATGCAGAGAGGCGAAACTGACCGGGCCAACGATGTTTTTGCCCGCCTTGTTTCCATGGACGCGCCCTTTGCCCCGGAACACAAGCATATGTTCAATGATTTCGGCATCAACCTGCGTAAATCCAAAATGATCCCGCAGGCTATCGAATATTATTCCAAAGCCATTGCTCTCAGCCCGGAAGATGAACACCTGCGCTACAATCTTGCCCGCGCTTGTTTCGAAGACAAGCAATATGAAAAAGCACGCGAAGAACTTGCCAAGTGTCTGGAACTTAATCCGGATTTTGAAGAAGGCAAAAAATTTGTCGCCTATCTGGATAAAAATAAGCTGGGCTGATCAGAAAAAAAGCTTTATAGAGTTCCAATGAACTCAATCAAAGGATTCATTGTAGCAGGAACGCATAGCGGTTGCGGCAAGACCTCGGTAACACTGGGGCTTATGGCTGCACTCGCCCGTCGTGACATTAAAGTCCAGCCCTACAAAACAGGACCGGACTTTATTGATCCGGGGCACCACACCCGTGCTGCGGGCAGACCCTGCCACAACCTCGACGGCTGGATGCTTTCCGGCATAACCCTGCGTGATATTTTCTCCCGCTACGCTCAGGATGCCGATGCCTGCATTGTTGAAGGCGTAATGGGCCTTTACGACGGTTATTCCGCTCTTGATGAAACCGGCTCCACCGCACATCTTTCCAAAGAACTGAATCTGCCGGTCATACTGGTGGTCGATGCCGGGTCCATGGCCCGCTCCGCTGCCGCACTGGTGCAGGGATTCTGCAATTTCGACCCGGACACACCTGTTGCCGGGGTGATTTTCAACCGCGTGGGCAGCAGCAACCATGCCCGAATCCTCGAAGAAGCCATATCACTTACTGATGTTCCGCTCATCGGCTGCCTGCCCCGGCGGGAAGAAATAGCCACTCCCTCACGCCATCTGGGCCTTGTAACCCCGGAACATCTCGATGATCTCGACTCCAAATACAACGGACTTGCCGACTGGGTGGAGGAAAACCTCGACCTCGAACAAATCATTGAAGCCCTGCCGGACATCCCGGTTCAGCCCCGCTTTGATGAAGTGCCCATGATCCCCAAAACAAGAATCGGGGTGGCACAGGACGACGCTTTCTCCTTCTACTACGAAGAAAACCTGCGCTTGCTGCGCGAGGCCGGGGCAGAACTGGTCCCCTTTTCCCCCATAGAAGACAAAGCACTGCCCGAGAACATTTCAGGACTCTATTTCGGCGGAGGTTACCCGGAACTGGCTGCATTTGATCTGGCCCAGAACACCAAGCTGCGGCGGACCATTGCGGATTTCTCAGCAGCAGGACACCCGGTTTACGCCGAATGCGGCGGATTCATGTATCTCATGGAATCCATCAACAAGAATGACCGGATCTTTCCCATGTGTGGAATCTTCCCTTTCCGCTGCTCCATGCAATCCCGTTTCCAGGCACTGGGATACCGCGAAGTGGAACTGTCCCGGCCCACAATCCTCGGCCCGGAAGGGACAACGGTCAGAGGGCATGAATTCCATTACTCCGCCCTTGAAGAGATGGATGACACCCTGCTGGATCGCGAGACATCCTATCAGGTTACCTGCAAAAGGAATGCTTCCGCCAGCGAAGGCTTCATTGCCAACGGCAACACTCTGGGCAGCTATATCCACCTGCACTTTGCCAGCAATCCGCTGGTGGCGGAAAATTTTGTAAAAGCCTGTGTAAACTCTTCCCGTACGGAAGATCTTTAAGCTGACTGCATTACTCCGGGACGGATACCCCATGCAGAAGTACATCATGCATATAGACATGGACGCCTTTTTTGCGTCCGTGGAACAGCTGGACAATCCCAAGCTGCGCGGCAAACCCGTGGGCGTCGGCTCCCTGCACGAACGCTCCGTCTTAAGTGCGGCCTCATACGAAGCCCGCAAGTTCGGGGTCCGCTCGGCCATGCCCGTACGCCAGGCCCTGAAACTCTGCCCGCAGCTGCAGGTGGTTTCCGGCAGCAGGCACAGATACAAAGAGATTTCGCATAAAGTAATGGAGGTGCTCTCCAACTACTCTCCGGTGGTGGAAAAAGCCTCCATTGACGAAGCCTACATCGACATCACCGGGACGGAAAAACTCTTCGGCACTCCGTTGCAAATTGCTCAATCCATCAAAGCTGATATTCGCAAAGCCACCGGACTGACCGCATCCGTAGGCATCGGGCCGGTTAAATTTCTGGCCAAAATCGCTTCCGACCTCAATAAACCGGACGGCATATCCATCATCACAGCTGATCAGGTGCAGGATTTCCTGAAAACCCTGCCGGTGGAAAAAATCCCCGGCGTGGGCAAAAAAGCACTGCCCCGACTGCGCTCTTTCGGCATCACCTATGCCGCCGACCTGCGCCGCTATCCCCCGGAATTCTGGAAAGAGCGGTTCGGGGAGCGGGGACTGGTCCTCTATGACAAAGGCGCGGGCATCGACCCTACCCCGGTAACTGAGGGCGCGCCCATGAAATCCTCCAGCGCGGAAAACACCTTCGGCGAAGATGTTTCCGACATCCACACCCTGAAAACCCTGCTCCTCAAACAATCCGAACGAATTGCAGCGGACGTGAGAAGGCACGGTGTCAAAGGCCGGACCGTGACCCTGAAAATCAAATTTCCCGACTTCCGCCAGATCACCCGCAGCCGGACCCTTGATTCCCGGACCTCCCATGCCGGGACAATCTACAATACAGCATGCGAACTGCTGAATGCGGAACTACCCATCGGCCCCATCCGGCTGATCGGCGTCGGTATCTCCAATTTCGAAGAACGCACCAGACAGCTATCCCTGCTGGATGACCCGGATAAGCCGAAAGAAAACAAGAAACTGGAACAACTGGACAAGGCTGTGGATCAGGTCCGCCTTAAATTCGGCAAGGACATGCTCACCCGGGGGAGGCTGCTTGAAGATGAGTAAAGAGCTGCGCGAAGGATACACCACCGGGTCTGCGGCCACAGCCGCAGCCATGGGAGCCATCAGGGTACTGCTCGGCTCCGGCCCGCCGGAACAGATTGAAATCCCCCTTCCGGTCAAGGGAACTCTGGAAATTCCCGTTGCATGGATCAGGAAGGAGAAAGCTGGAGCACGCGCAGCAGTCATCAAAGACGGCGGAGACGATCCGGACGCCACCCACGGCCATGAAATCCATGCAGTGGTGGAAATCCATCCGGCTGACTCCCTGCGGGTGGAACTTAACGGCGGAACAGGTGTCGGCAGGGCAACCCTGCCCGGACTGCCCGTACCGGTTGGAGAAGCAGCCATCAATCCTGTGCCCCGCAGGCAGATCATTGCCGGTGTGCTCAAGGAAATCAGCAACACCGCACCGGATTTGTGCGGACTGGTCAAAATCACCATTGAAGTGCCGCGGGGCGAGGAAATCGCCAAAGAAACCATGAATGCACGGCTTGGCATTCTGGGCGGGATCTCCATACTGGGCACTCAGGGAATAGTGCGCCCATACAGTCATGCTTCATGGAAGGCTTCCATCGCCCAATCATTGAATGTGGCCCGTGCAGCCGGACTGGATGAAATAACCTTCACCACCGGACGGCGCAGCGAAAGATTTTATCTGGAGCAATTCCCCCGGACACCGCAGATCGGCATGATTCAGGCAGCGGATTTCTTCAAATTTTCCATGCAGCAGGCCCGGCTGAAAAAGATGCATAAAATACGCTGGTCCATTTTCATCGGCAAGCTGGTCAAACACGCCATGGGCTTTCCCTACACCCACGCCAAAGACTGGGCCATTGATTTTGACCTACTGGCTGACTGGTGTGCTGAACTTGGTATGCCCGAAAAATTGGTCGAAAAAAACCGGGCCGCGATAACGGCCCGGCATATATATGAAATGGTCCCCGTAGAATCGCGCGAAGCTTTCATCAGCATGCTGGTCCGTAAAGCATGCGAGAATGGCCGCGCATTCAGCGGGAACTCGGAGGTAGCAGTAGAATACGTCCTCTTTGATTTTGACGGCAATATGATCTACAAATCTGAAGATCAGAAATAGTCCTCTTCATCATGTTCTCCAAGGGAATACAGGACATAAACACCTGCTGCACCTGCCAGCAGGGCCACCACATAAAAGGGCGTACAGCGGTTTTCCGTACCGGCACTGTAATGCACTATCTCCTGTTCGATATGCATGTTGCCCATAATGTCATTTACATCGGACATGGTTTTTCCGGCCAGCATGGGAGCGGTGAGGGAGAATCCGTAGAAAGCAGTAAGAAAGGAACCGAGTAAAAGAGCTATGGCGATCAACTTTTTCATATCTAATCACCTCCGCAAAAAGTATGGAAGGGGTCAATTCCATAGTAACAGATTCTTATTTTTTTGCTAACTAATATTAAAAAATTTTACGATTTAAAATCTTCCTTTAATATCCGGCCAATAGATTACATGGAACATAAAATGAAACATCCATTACAAATAATCGGGTTACATCCGGGCAGCCTTGCAAGCTCGCAGGAAGCACAAAAAACCATTTCCAAAGCTGATGTGCTCAGCGGAGGAAAACGGCTGCTGGATGCTTTCCCGAAATTCAAAGGTAAAAAAATACCCTTTGCTTCGCCCATGGAAGAATATGCACGGACCCTTGAGAAGCAGCTGCAAAAAGGAAGACAGGTAGTTCTGCTGGCTGACGGAGACCCTCTGCTTTTCGGCATCGGAGCATCCCTGATCCCCCTGCTGGGCGAGGAGAATGTTGTAATCAGCCCCGCGCTGTCCGCAATTCAGCTCGGTGCGGCAAGACTGGGCAGCAGCTGGAAGGATTTTAAAATAATTTCCCTGCACGGGCGCGATGATTTTTCCACGCTCTTCGGTGCTATGCAGCGCAAAAAAGACTGCGCCGTGTACACCGACAAAACCAACACCCCGCAAGCCATTGCCAAACGGCTGGTGGATAAGGGGATAGACAACTACTCCATGGCCGTGCTGGACCAGTTGAACACCCCGGAAGAGGTGGTCGCGCAGGGCAGGCCGGAATCTTTCCTCAATTTCAGCTGCTCGGACCTGAACATCATTATCCTCACTGCGGACAATAAAGATTACAGCACCCCGCTCTTCGGGCGCTCTGATGATGAATTTATCAGGGAGAAGGGTCTGATCACCAAACTCCCGGTGCGAGCGGCAGGCATCGCCCTGCTGGACCTGAGAAAAAACCAGACCGTCTGGGACCTCGGCGCGGGCTGCGGCTCAGTGGCCATCGAAGCTTCATTTCTTGCTGCTGATTCGCGCATTTTCGCAGTGGAAAAAAACAACCCCCGCGTGGCAATGATCAAAGAAAATATCCGCAATCTGCGCGCATGGTCTGTGGAAGCGGTCAGCGGAGAAATGCCGCAGGCTCTGGCCCAACTGCCCGACCCGGACCGCATCTTCATGGGCGGAGGCATCGGGCGCGATGACTCGGTTATCCGCGAAGCTGCCGCAAGACTGAGACCCGGCGGCAGGCTGGTGGTCCACGCCATCCTCATGGGCAGCATCCAGCGCAGCCGCGATCTTTTTGACGAACAGGGCTGGCAGTGGCAGTCCATGCAGATTCAAGCTTCAACTTCTGATCAACTGGCCGGGGATGTCCGCTACAAAGCATACAATCCGGTAACCATACTCTGGGCCGACAAGCCCGAAGGACAATAAATGGGTAAAGTATATTTCATCGGTGCCGGACCGGGCGACCCGGAACTTATCACCGTAAAAGGCCAGCGGATCATCCGCGAAGCCGGGCTGGTCCTCTATGCCGGATCACTGGTTCCTGAAGCAGTAATTGCCGAAGCCTGTGAAAACGCGCGCATTAAAAACTCCGCCTCCATGTCTCTTGAAGAGACCGACCGGATCATGCAGGAACATGCAGCCAAGGGAGAAATCGTGGCCCGCGTGCATACCGGAGATCCGGCCCTCTACGGAGCGGTACAAGAACAAGCCCGGTTGCTGCGGGCAGCCGGAATTGAATATGAAGTCATTCCCGGAGTAACCTCGGCCTGCGCTACAGCGGCAGCTTCCGGCGCGTCATTCACCGTTCCCGGCGGGACCCAGACCATGATCCTGACCCGCATGGCCGGACGGACCCCGGTACCGGAATCCGAATCCCTGCAAAAACTGGCCGTGCACAACTCAGCCATGGCTATTTATCTTTCAGCGGGCAATCCTATGGGCATTCAGGAAGAACTGCTTGCCGGGGACATGGAACCGTCCACCCCGGTCATCCTCGGTTACCGCATCGGCTGGCCCGAAGAAAAATCAGTGGAAACCACCCTTGAAAACCTTGCCCGCACCGCAGAAGAAAACAACTTCACCCGGCAGACCATTTTCCTGATCCTGCCCGGAAAGAATGATGACAGTGAATCCCTGCTCTACGATGCCGGATTCAGCCACATGTTCAGAGAAAATAAGGATTAAACACAGGAGAACAGAAGATGGAAACCTTGCAGATCCGAACCAACAGCCGCGAAGAGATGATCGATATCACCGGAACAGTGCGCCAGCTGGTCAAAGACAAAGGCTGGCAGTCCGGCGCGTTGCTGCTCTACTGCCCGCACACCACCGGGGCGGTCACAGTCAACGAAGGAGCCGACCCGGACGTGGTCCGCGATATTATCGTGAACATGCGCAAGCTCGTCCCCCACCGTGGAGACTACCAACACATGGAAGGCAATTCCGATGCACACATAAAAACCTCCATGTTCGGTCCGGACCAGATGCTGATCATCGAAGACGGGGATGTTATGCTCGGTACATGGCAGCGTATATTTTTCTGTGAATTTGACGGACCGCGCAGCAGGAAGCTGTGGGCGCAGTTTATGGGCAGCTAGGCAATAAATTTAATTGCTATTTTAGCCATCATGCGCCAAAGTTCCCGCAACGCATAGATTTAAAATAACAACTACAACATTTACCCCGATACTTCCATGACAGCTGAACAAAAGCCCCTGAAGCGCGACTCACAACCGAACAACCATTTCATGCGCAGACTCTTCTGCTTCGCCGCATTAGCACTCATAACCATACTGACGGTTGCTCTTGTCGGCAGGTATACGGACATTTCCCATCTCTGGACAACCGCTTCCATTGCCCTGCTGGGGACCTTTATGTCAGCCCTGCTGGTCGTATTCCTTGAAATAAAAATTTCAAAACTCACCAGCGGCTACCAAGCCCGCATTAACGAACTTGAAAATCTTTCCAGCGTTGACAAACTTACCGGACTGGCAAACAGACTCAGGCTTGATGAAGTTTTCAACTATGAGGTGGGCAAGGCGCAGCGGCACGGCAGTTCCTTTTCCATCCTGCTGCTTGATCTGGACAGGTTCAAAAACATTAATGACAACTTCGGAAATGATATCGGAGACAAGGTTCTTCAGGAAACAGCACAGCTGCTGAAAGAGAACCTGCGCAAAACAGACACCATCGGTCGCTGGAGCGGGGAGGAATTCCTGATCATTGCTCCTGAGACAGCAGACGACAAGGCCATGCAACTGGCGGATAAAATCCGTAAACTCGTTGCCGGGCACTACTACACCCCGGTGGGAACGGTGACCTGCTCCATAGGGGTCGGTTCTTTCCACGATGAGGACAGCAGGGAAAGCATGACCGACCGGGCTGACCGGGCCCTGCTCAACGCAAAGGACGCAGGACGCAACAGGGCGGTGTACGGAGAGGCATAGCTCCCGCCGGCCGGATGCAGGCTGATTAAACCGCCCGGCTCTTCAAACTGGCAAAAGCCAGAATCACACCCAGCACCCCGCCGAGGAAAGCGGCAAAGATGATACGCATGTCCGGCGGCAGCATGAAGGTCACGGTCTGGGCCGGAATCCAGAAGATGGGCACAGTCTTTTTAAGTACGAATCCCCACATGTTCTCCCAATCGATGGCGGCAAAACGGGCCGCAACATCCACTGGTTTGATCAGAGCAACCAGCTTCCCTTCATAAACCTGAATATGGTCATCGTAAATCTTATGCAGGATCATGAGCACCGGAGCGAATACGGTGTTGAGCATGACGCTGGTGGTAAATGAAATGAGCAGCCGGGCAAAAAATCCGTCTTCAGCTGTGATGTTCACACCCAGCGAGGTCAGTACTGCCGGGGACCCCACCGCGAACACCGCGAAACAAGCCTTCAGGAAAAGTCCGATGAATCCCCACATGACCGCTTTGGCAATGAGTCCGAATCCGGGCCGCCAATAGCGTCCGTCCACAATGCGCAGGGCCACGCATTCCCCGAAAGTGGCCAGAATTGCGAACTTGAAAAAACTCAGAATATAACCGTGTTCTTTGGTGTAAAGCTTGAAAGTCTCAATGGGATGCGGCTGGCATGCAATCCAGACAAAGATCAGGGCAATGACTGTGAAAACAATATAATCCGAACGTTTCAGGGAAATTTTATTCATGGCTGCCGGCTTGTTGAGGTTGAATTCTGCGAAACATGTCCCGCTCCGCTGCATGCAGATAGCTTCTTTACCTTTCTTCTGCCTCGGATAAAAGGTTTAATTTACCCTTCAGACTGCTTGGCACTTGTCCCCAGCCAGATAGCCAGCAGCGCAAGCAAAGCCCCGCCAAGTTCAATAATCCCGGCAGGCTTAGCAAAAATCAGCATATCCCAGATAAAAGAAAGAGCGGGCATGATCAGGATGGTCAGTCCGGCCTGCGCGCTGGTTACTCCGGGCAGCCCTTTGGAGATCAGAAGCCAGCCGAGAGCCTGCGACACAACGCCGTAAAGAACCAGCCAGAATGCATCACCAAGCGTGGGAATGACAATGGACGTTGATTCCCAAATAAAAAATATGCCCATGCTGACCGCTGAGGCAAGGGTTACAAGAGCCACAACTGTAACCGCAGAAATACCGGCTGAACGCATCTGGATATAACGGATGGCAAGGGTATAGAGAGCCAGCCAGAATGCCGCACTCAAACCGAGTCCGGCCCCTGTAAGGTCGCTGTGCAGCAGGTTGGCCGGGCTAATGCCGATCAGCAGGCACAGTCCGCTTAAAGCAAGAGGTATGGCCAGACCGAAGCGGAGCGAAAGCCGCTCCTTAAAGAAAATCCAACCGGCCAGAGCAAGAATAAACACCTGAAAATTGATCAGGATGGTGGCCACGCCGGGACCGAGAATATTGATGGACCTATGCCAGCACATCAGGTCCAGAGTAAGGCACAGCCCACCGCCGCAGATAAGCCGGAAATGGTTCTGCAAAACCTTTAAAAAAGAACTTCGACCGAACCTCATGGCAATAACGGTCAAACATATCCCGCCGATGAAGACCCGGTAGAAAGCCGAGACATCGGCACTGGTACTCGACAGTTTGGCAAAGACAGCGGAAAAACTGATGCAGACCGCACCCAGAACAACAAAAAGCAACGGAGAAACAGCCGGCAAATGATTCAATTTTGCAACACCAGTTGCATCCTTGCATCCCTTTGGAAGCACCACAGACCCATCATCCTGCATAAAAACAGCACCTTAGCTGAAAAGATAAAAAGAAAGCCAACCCAGAAAGGTTTAAACCAGCAATTTATATTCCTTTTTAATCTTCAGAATGCCGAATTGAGAAGATAGATCTTCGGTCTGTTTAAACACACGCAAAACAGATGATCCTGATCATAAGAAACAGCCTACCCGCCCTTTATCACCCTCCGAGACAGGGCAGGGGCAGATTTGCGGGCCGACCCGCTTCTTGGCACCGTTCAGGACCATGCGCAGACAGAAACGGGAACCGTGTCCGCCGCTCTCTGCCACACAATTAAAAATTTCTTCCCCGGCGCGGTCAATGGCCTCGGCCACGGTCATACCCTGTCTTTGCAAACGCTGGGCCTTCTTCCTGAGCAGTTCTTCCAGCAATGCGGTGTTCATAAGCCACCCCCGAAATGTTCTCGAACCCTGTTCATATCCACGGATGCCGGATTTCCGGCACATCCACTCCCTGACAAGTTCTGATGCAATTTCCAATCCTTCGTTGCCGTCCGGCAATAAAGCAGATACAATAAAAAGCAAAACAAGCGGTAATAATTGCGGAAGTCACTTTTAATATAGCATTGTCAGGCTTTTGAAGCGACCTTTTTCGCATTATTTTTTGAACTGACTCCAAATACATATCCGGCAAAAAAATACCAGAAACTATGAGCATGCGTTTTAAATTATTCATCCTGCTGCTGGCCTTCAGCCTGATCCCCCTGCTGGTGGTCTCCATTATCAGCCGTCAGGGCATTCAGGATCTGGGGCAGGTCCAGTCCCACAACCTGCGTGCGGACATGATAAAGATCCTGACCGATGAGATGCACCAATCCGCCAAAGATTCGGCCAAACTGGTGCAGCAGCAGGCCGTATCGCTGGAATTCGCCCTCAAAGCCATCGGTGCTGAAGCCGAGGATGTGCTCAACGATCCAGTGGAAGGAACCCCTAAAGTCTACTTTGCCGAAGACTTCAATACGAAAGGCAGGCAGCCTGCTGACTTCGGGCCTTCCCCGCAATATTTTGTCATCAGTGAACAAGGCCAGAAACAACCGTCTTCAGTAAGTCTGGAGGAGCCCGTTTTTTTCTATCCCAAGGGACAGGAGCAGCTGAAAAATATACCGGACCTGACCAGACTTTATCTGCTCAAGCCTGATTTGAAAGCTTTTTTCAATCAGGCCGGAGCAGCATTGCACCGCGTATATATCTGTCTTAACTCCGGGCTGCACATTGCCTATCCCGGACACGGCAACTACCCGGAAAATTACGATCCCCGCAAAAGGCTCTGGTTTACCGAAGCGGTTAAAGCAGGCTCAATTGTCTGGGACAAATTCATCGACGCCTCCACCGGGCAGCAGGTTTACACCCTTTCCAAGCCTATCCGGGACCGCGAAGGCAAAACCATCGGGGTGGTCGCCATCGATATCCAACTGGTGGAGCTGCTGCGCAAGGATGACCTTTCCTCACAATGGTCCAGTGCCATCCAGTCCTTTGTGGTCGGCCCGGTCAAAACTGACAACGGGGTGGAACTGCGCATCTGGGCTGAGGCGGGGCACAAAGAAGCCAATATCTCATGGCAGACCGACCTGCCCAATAAAGCCCGCTACCTGCAATCGGCAGACAAACAGTCCATGGCCAAAATGATCAGCTCCATCAGCAAAGGGGAGTCCGGGGTAATCCGCATGCCCTGCAACGGGGTGGATTCTGTCTGGGCCTTTGCGCCGTTTCGCAACGAGGGCAGCTATGTGCTGATCACCCCGGAACGGATCATCACCCGGGTGCCGGACAGAGCAGCCCTGCAGGCACTGAGCTTAAGCAAAGATCTCTATGTTGCCGTTGGAGCAGCCTCCCTGTTCACCCTGCTCACCGTCGCGCTGGTGGCTTTTCTGGGCAGCCGCAAAGTTCTCAAACCGTTGCTGGCCATGACCGATGCCGCTGAAAAAATTTCCGAAGGCGATCTTTCCGTGCATGTTGACGTCAAAACCGGTGACGAACGGGAAACCCTCGCCAATGCCTTCAACCACATGATCCCCAAGCTGCAGGACCACCTGCGCATCACCAAATCCATGGAACTGGCGCAGGAAGTCCACACCAACCTGCTGCCCATGGAATCGCCGCAAACAAGCGGTCTGGATATTTCCGGCATAAGCATTTCCTGTGACGAGACCGGGGGAGATTACTTTGACTACTACACCCCGCCCCGGACCGGGGGAACCGGAATCCTGCTCGGCGACGTAACCGGGCACGGAGTCTCCGCGGCCCTGCTCATGACCACCGGACGCGCGCACCTGAAGCATGCCTCCGGGCACATGGAACCGCTGGCCGAACGCATCGAGGAAGTCAACAGGCTGCTCTGCTCCGACATCGGAGATACCGGGCGGTTCATGACCCTGTTCTGTCTTGAAATTTCCCCGGATAATTCCGCTGCGACATACGTCCGCGCCGGGCACGATCCGGCCACCATCTACGACCCGGCCCATGGCGAAAAACGCGATCTAATGGGCTCGCCCATGCTGGCACTGGGTATATTTGATGAGGCCCGGTACGATGAATTCGATATTGAACTGCACGAAGGGGAAATCATTTTCATCGGCACAGACGGCATATGGGAGGCCCGCAACACCAAGGATGAAATGTTCGGACGGGATCGGCTCGACCAACTCATCTTTGCCAATGCCCACAGATCCGCCGCTGAAATCCAGCAGGAAGTAATAGCCGCTGTCTACAAATTTCAGGACGGCATGGAGCAGGAAGACGACATTACTCTGGTTATTATTAAAGTTAATAAATTCAATAAAGACAAAGCATGATGCGCTTCGCCGCTTTGGTTTATAAACCAACGGTTGCTTTAAGGACTACATATGGAAAACAGTCACCGTTTTTTTAGAAATATAGATTGCAAATACTTCCCCTGTCATAAAACCAGCGACGAAACATCCTTCAACTGCCTGTTCTGCTTCTGCCCGCTCTATCTGCTGGAAGATTGCGGAGGACGGTTCAAGATAACCGCCAAAGGAGTGAAAGACTGCACGGACTGCAAAATTCCGCACCGGCCCGAAGGCTACGATTACATCATCAAAAAGCTTAAAGAAGCCAACGAGAAATAACTCCGGAGAACCAATGTCAGAAAATTTCAGTTTCACCCTGACTCAGGAAGAAAAGGACTACCTCAAAGGTCTGGTCCGCAAATCCATCCTCTGCCGCTTGAACAAGCAGGAGGAAGCCATTCCCGAACCTGTAACCGAACATCTGCGCGAAAACTTCGGGGCCTTCGTGACCCTGAACAAAAACGGACATCTGCGCGGCTGCATCGGAAACGTGCAGGGAACCGGACCGCTCTACAAAACCATCTGGAAAATGGCCCGCGCCGCCGCTTTTGAAGACCCCCGTTTTCCGCCACTGAGCGAAGCCGAGTTCGAGGAAGTTGAAATAGAAATTTCCATCCTCAGTCCCATCAGCCTCTGTCCCGATACAGATAAAATCACAATCGGGCGGCACGGCCTGATCATGCAACGCGGCCAGCAAACCGGACTTCTTCTGCCGCAGGTGGCCGTGGACTGGAAATGGGACCGCGACCAATTCCTCGCCCAGACCTGCCAGAAAGCAGGCATGGAACCCACGGCATGGCAGGACCCGGCAACCAATATTTTCTGGTTTGAGGCAGAAGTATTTTAAGATGCCTCCGGTGGCCAAAGAAACTTTTATCAAGGCTTCGCCGCCTTGCCTGTGAGGTTTTGCCATGCTCGATGCTCTCTCCCCATGGGGTCTGACTACCCTTGAACGCCACAACGATAAAAATATTCCCGGCAGCCCGGAGCGGGCAATTTCGCGCTCGGTGATTGAGGATACAGAGAACCGACTCTGGCTCATGGAGCGTATAGCCGGGACGCAGCAAAAAAGCCGCGCCGCCATTGCCGAAAACCTGCTCACTTTGCAGAAATCCGGCATGGACTGGCTGCTGCCTTATCAGGAGACAAAGGACGGTCAGGTCATTGCCGAGATCATGGGCTTCCCTTGGCAGCTCTCGCCTTTTTATGAATCAGACGAACTGCCCCGCCCGCAATATGTTTTTGATGCCCAGCGGGGCACAGAACTGGCCAAATTTATTGCCCAATTGCGCGAGCACAGCAAGGGTAAGGAAATGCACGGACAGGACCAGTCTTTCGCGCTGATCAATTACGCCCGCGAGCTTGCCGCTACCGTCAAGGAGCGTGAACCGCAGATCTACAAACGGCTGGAACCGATCTGCGCCCACCTTTTCCCGAAAATGGAGCAATTCCCGCAACTGCCCAAGGCTTTCTGCCACGGTGATTTTCATCCGCTGAACGTGCTCTGGAAAGGCAAAAAAATCGGCGCGGTCATCGACTGGGAATTTTCCGGCCTGCGCCCGGAAATCTACGACGTAGCCAACATGATCGGCTGCGTGGCCTTTGAAAATCCCGGCGCACTGGGCGAAGGACTCATCCCGGCCTTCATGGACGGCCTCTACGACAACACAGACATCAGTGACGACAGTTACGAATCACTGCCCGCCTACATACCCTCCCTGCGCTTTGCATGGCTTTCCGAATGGCTGCGTAAAAAGGATCATGAAATGCTGGAGATGGAACTGGAATTTATGGAGCTGCTTTTGGCGGTGATGGGGTAATTGATGTTTTCGGACCGGGCTGCAACAAAATCCCTGCCGAAACTGCATTTATGTGCAGTAATGCTGGTTTTGCTGCTGCCCTTCCTGCTGGGGAACAACAAAGGCTGCGGCACAGCCGCCCCTTCAACATTTATCGCCATCAGCGACGTCCACTTCAACCCTTTTGACGACACAACCCTCTTTGACCGTCTTGTTGCCGCCCCGGCAGAAGACTGGGACGAAATTTTTCAAAGCTCGACCAAAACGGCACTGCCCGCTTACGGCGAAGAAAGCAACTTCACCCTGCTCAGCAAAGCCCTTGATTCCGCTACGAGTCATGATGCCAATCCTGCAGTGGTCATCTTCCCCGGCGACATTCTCTGCCATAACTTCAAAACCACTTTTGACAACCTTTACGGCTCGGTTGATCAGGATGCGCTGGAATCATTCATCATGAAAACCGTGCGTTTCTTTGTGCTGCAAGTCCGGGAACGATTCATAGACGCCCCGGTGCTGTTCACCCTCGGCAATAACGATTCCTATGCCGGAGATTATGATCTGGTGGCTGGCGGGGATTTTCTGGCGGAGACTGCGGATCTGTTTAAAAACCAATGGCTGGACGACTGGGTACAAAGCTCGACTTTCAACCAGAGTTACAAAGCAGGCGGCTACTACACGGCATCCGTAAGTAAAAAGAGCATCCGGCTTGTCAGCTTAAATTCAGTGCTCTTTACCACCCACCGTCCCGCCCCGGTGGCCGGGGATGCGGCATACATCCAGCTGGACTGGTTTGAAGAGCAGCTTGCCGCCGCCCAAAACAGCGGCCAGCAGGTTTACGTTGTAACCCACGTACCGCCGGGGACCAACATCTACAGCACCATTGCCAACCACATGGATGCACAGGGCAGGATCGCGGACGTGGATGATATGTGGCACGATGGATACCAGACCCGCTTTCTGGCCATCATGGAAGCCTACCCAAACCTGAGCATAACCTTCTTTTCCGGACACACGCATATGGATGAATTCCGGCTGATATACAACGACGCGCGCAGCAACACTCCGGCCACAGTACTGGGACAGCCGGCCATATCACCTGTTTTTGAGAACAACCCCGCGTACAAGGTTTTCAACGTCAATATAGAAAACTGGGAACTTCAGGACTACACGGCGCAAGCCCTGCGGCTGGATCAAAGCAGTGAAAAATTCAGTCAGGAATACAAATTCACAACGCAATACAACTTAAGCAATGCCACAGCCCCAAGCATGGCGGCACTTTCAAATTCTCTGGCATTAGGCGGTGAAGATAAGACGTCCTACATCCAATATTACTATTCAGGCAGTCCGCGCTCGCCCATCACCGAAACAAACTGGCACGGTTACCGCTGCTCAACAGGATTTGTGCGGGCGGATAAGTATAAAACTTGTGTGAATAATTCGGTGCCGTAAAAAACGAAGGACCATTTTCCTGATGCCAGAAAAATGGTCCTCTAAAATCTTCTAAAATCCGACTTCCAATGGCGGATTGATCAAACTCAACCCATCCGTCTCAGCCAAATCCACATCAGCTTCAGCAAGCTTCACAAACCGCCCTTCCACGGACAATCTATCCTTTGCCAGCCACTGCACAGCCTGCGGCAGAATACGGTGTTCCTGCTTAAGAATACGTTCGCGCAGTTCGTCCTCATCTTCGCCGGGATAGGCGGGTACCGCTGCCTGAATGATCACGGCCCCGTGGTCCATTTTCTCATCCACAAAATGGGCGGTGCACCCGGCCAGCTGCACGCCGTATTTGGCAGCATCGCCCTGCCCGTCCACACCGGGAAAGCTGGGCAGAATTGCCGGATGGATATTCACAATTTTACCGGGGAAAGCATTCAGAAATACCGGAGTAATAATGCGCATGAATCCGGCCATAACCACGGCTTCCACCCCGGCCTCTTTGAGAATCCGCACCATCTCTGCGTCAAATTCCTCGCGGGGACCGAAATCCTTATGGCTCAAAACCGCAGTGGGGATGCCGTAAGCTTCGGCCCGCTTCAGGCCGTAAGCATCAGCTTTATTGGAAAGAACAACTTTGATGTCTACATCAAGGATGTTGTCTTCCATTTTTTCAATAATGGATTGTAAATTTGATCCGCTACCAGAAATAAGTACGGCAATAGGAAGACTCAAGATTCCCTCCGGGGGCCAAAGAAACTTTTAATAAGCTGTCGCTACGTTAGCAAAGACCGTCATAATATTTGGTTCTAACTCTAAACTTCTCGGCGAAGCCCTAATAAAAAGTTTTGGGATTCTTAAACCCTTTTCCCAAAAGGGTTTGAGGCTCCCGGCAGGGCCGCCGGAGGCATAAAAAAATGGAGGACCGCAAGGGTCCTCCATTTTAGTAACTATGCTTCCTGCACCAGAGTATCTACCAGTGCGGGGATGGTGTAATCTTCGGGCTGGATATCCGGCTCATAACCAAACCCTTCGAGGGTCTTGGCGGTGATGGGCCCGATGCAGGCGATTTTTACACTGTCTTTGTATTTATGGAAAACTTCCGGCTCAATTAGATTGAAGAAGTTTTCAACTGTGCTGGAGCTGGTGAAAGTCAGGTAATCGATCTTTCCGGCTTCGAGGGCCTCGGCAATGGGACCGGGATCGTTCTCGGAAAGTCCGGTCTCATAGACGGGCAGGATTTTAACTTCTGCTCCGGCCTTGCGCAACTCTTCGGGCAGCACTTCGCGGGCGATCTTGGCACGCGGGATGAGTACTTTCTTGCCCTTGATGCCCTTTTCGAGCAGCCCGGCAACAACGCCCTCGGCAACGTACTTTTCAGGTACGAAATCAGGCTTGATGCCTTTTTCGACCAGCGCGTCAGCAGTGGCGGGTCCGATGGCGGCGATTTCGATTCCGGCAAAAGCGCGGGCGTCGAGACCTGCTTCGTCCATCTGGCTGAAGAAATGTTTCACGCCGTTCACGGAAGTGAAAATCAGCCAATCCCAGCTGGACAGCCCTTTGATCTCGGCCTGAACGTCGGAGTAATCAGCAACTGGCTCGATGTTGATGGTCGGGAACTCATGCACGCAGGCACCGAGCTTGCCGAGAGTGGAAACAAGACCGCTGGCCTGTTCACGGGCGCGGGTAACCACAACGCCTTTCCCGAGCAGGGGTTTCTTCTCAAACCATGCCAACTTGTCATGCAGAGAGCAGACGCCGCCCACAACGATGATGGAAGGAGCCTTGAACTTGCGCTCTTTTGCTTCCTCGGCAACATTTTCGAGGGTGGAGACAAAAGACTGCTGGTTGCAGCGGGTACCCCAGCGAACGAGGGCCACCGGAGTTTCGGGATCACGTCCGTTCTTGATCAGGTTTTCCGCGATCATGGGCAGGTTTTTCACGCCCATGTAGAAAACGAGGGTGCTGGTGGATTTAGCGTAAACGGCCCAGTTGTGACCGGACTTTTCCTTGGTGGGATCTTCGTGTCCGGTGATGAAGCATACGGAGGTGGTGAAATCGCGGTGGGTTACCGGGATACCTGCGTAAGCGGGTGCAGCAACACCAGCAGTGATACCGGGAATGACTTCAAAGTCGATTCCGGCTTCGACCAGCTCTTCAGCTTCTTCGCCGCCGCGACCAAAGACATAGGGATCGCCGCCTTTCAAGCGGGCGATGACTTTGCCTTCGCTGGCTTTCTCAACGATGAGTTCGTTGATTTTATCCTGCGGCAGGGTGTGGTCGCCGCCTTTTTTACCTACGTACAAAATTTCGCAATCAGCTTTGCAGTAGTTCAGAAATTCAATGTTTGCCAGGTAGTCGTAGATAAGCACATCCGCTGTTTCCAAGACTTCTTTAGCTTTAACAGTCAACAGCCCCGGATCACCCGGTCCAGCTCCAATCAGATATACCAAACCCATATTTGAACCCTCTCTGGTTAAAGGCAATTTGATGCGCTATGCGCTTTTGACGAATTGATTTCGCCGCCGGCGGCCAAAGAAACTTTTTGAAAAAAGTTTCTCTGGACTCTTCAAAAACTTTTAATAGGCTGTCGCATTTAGCGCATTAAAGCGGCGAAGCCCTAATAAAGCGTTTTGGGATTCTTAAACCCTTTTGGAAAAGGGTTTAAGGCCCCCGGCAGGGTCCCCGAAGGGCCGCCGGAGGCTATAAGCTATTCCATTACGCTTACGAGACGATCTTTCAGCTCGGTAAGCTTTGCTTTCTTATCGTTAATCTCTTCCAAGCGGGCTTTTTCTTTTTCCACAACAGCTGCGGGAGCGTTGCTGACAAAGCCTTTGTTGGAAAGTTTCTTTTCGATTATTACGAGATCTTTGTCCAGCTTGGCGAATTCCTTGTCCAGACGGGCAAGTTCGGACTCGAAGTCCACTGCGCCTGCGAGAGGTACGAAGAGTTCGTTACCCTGCACAACTGCGGTACCGGATGCGCTGGGACCTTCTGCGTCGGGACCTGCGGTTACGCTGTCCAGACGGGCCAGAGCTTTAAACAGATCGATGTTGTCGTTGATCAGCGCGGCGGACTGCTCATTGGCAGTGCGCACGATGAGCTCCAGCTTCTTGGAAGGAGCAATGATCAGCTCGGTACGGATGTTACGTACGGCGGAAACAAGACCCTGAAAAAGTTCCATATCTGCGATGGCTTTTTCATTGCGGCAGTTGTCGCGCTTTTCAGGGTAAGCAACGGTGGCGATGTCGTTGTTCTCAATTCCGGGCAGTACAGACCAGATTTCCTGAGTGACGAAAGGCATGGTCGGGTGCAGCAGGACCATGGTCTCGGAAAGAACGGTCCAGAGCACCTTCAGGGTTGCGTCTTTGCGGCTTGCATCGTCGCTGTAAAGATCCGGCTTGATCATTTCGAGATACCAGTCACAGAACTCGTTCCAGATGAACCTGTACATGGTCTGGGCCACTTCGTTGAAGCGGTAGGCTTCCACTGCTTCGCGCATGGTGTCCTTGACTTCTTCGAGACGGTGCAGAATCCACTCGTTGGCGAGGCCGGATGCATCTTCGAGGGACGCTTCAGGCTTCTTGCCGTCGAGGTTCATGAGCGCGAAACGTGCGGAGTTCCAGATTTTGTTCACGAAGTTGCGATAACCGTCAATGCGCTGCTCGGAAAGCTTGATATCGCGGCCCATGGCGGCAAAGGAAGTAAGGGTAAAACGCAGGGCGTCAGTACCGTACTTGTCGGACATTTCCAACGGATCGATGACGTTACCGGTGGACTTGGACATCTTCTTGCCGTGTTCGTCACGCACAAGGGCGTGAATGTAAACGTGGTGGAAAGGAATCTGGTCCTGAAAGTGGATACCCATCATCATCATGCGTGCGACCCAGAAGAAAAGAATGTCGAATCCGGTGATCAGCACGGATGTGGGGTAGTACTTGGCAAGTTCCGGAGTCTCTTCAGGCCAGCCCAGAGTGGAGAAAGGCCAGAGAGCGGAAGAAAACCAGGTATCAAGTACGTCTTCTTCCTGAGTAAGCTTGGAAGAACCGCACTTGGTACACTTGCTGGGATCTTCATTGGAAACAATGAGTTCGCCGCACTCTTCACAGGTCCAAGCCGGGATACGGTGTCCCCACCAGATCTGACGGGAGATGCACCAGTCGCGGATGTTGTCCAGCCACTCGTAGTAGACCTTTTCCCAGTTGTTAGGGAAAATTTTGGTTTCGGAAGGAACAGCGGCGCGGGCTTTTTCAGCCAGCGGCTTCATAGCCACAAACCACTGTTCGGAAACATGCGGCTCGATGGTGGATTTACAGCGATAACATTCACCCACGGAATGCTCGTGATCATCGATGGAGATGAGGTAGCCTTCAGCTTTGAGGTCCTCAACGATAACCTTGCGCAAATCGTCCTTGTACATGCCCTGATATTTCTCAGGACCGTTTTCATTGATGTTGCCGTCTTCGTCGAACACGGAAATAACTTCAAGGTTATGCTTGCGGCCCAGTTCCCAGTCATTCATGTCGTGAGCGGGAGTAACCTTCAGCGCACCGGTACCGAATTCCATGTCTACGTAGGAATCACCGATGATGGGCAGTTCGCGTCCTACGATGGGCAGGATCGCGGTCTTGCCGATGAGATGCTTGTAGCGGTCATCTTCGGGGTTAACGCAGATGGCGGTATCGCCGAGCATGGTTTCGGGACGGGTGGTGGCGATGGTCAGTTCGCCGGAACCGTCGGAAAGCTTATACTTGAGATTGTAGAAATGGCCCGGTTTGGGGGAGTGTTCCACTTCGTCATCAGCAAGGGCGGTGTGGCAGCGGTTACACCAGTTGATGATGTAGTTGCCTTTGTAGATGAGACCTTCTTCGTAAAGCTGAACGAAAACCTTGCGTACAGCCTTGGCGCGATCTTCATCAAAGGTGAAGCACTCGCGGTCCCAGTCTACGGATGCGCCCATGCGGCGGATCTGCTTGAGGATATGGCCGCCCTTCTCTTCCTTCCATTCCCAGACGCGCTCGATGAATTTCTCACGGCCGAGGTCGTCACGGGTCTTACCTTCGGTCTTGAGCTGACGCTCAACAACGTTCTGGGTGGCGATGCCTGCATGGTCGGTGCCCGGAACCCAAAGAACGTTCTTGCCCTGCTGACGCTGGTAGCGACAGAGGATATCCTGCAGGGTGATGTTCAGGGCATGGCCCATATGCAGCACACCGGTGACGTTGGGCGGCGGAATCACGATGGAGTAAGGATCGCCGTCTGCTTCGGGATCGGGGGTGAAGGTCTTGTTTTCTTCCCAGTGGTCAAGCCACTTTTTTTCTACATCCCAAGGTTCATAACCTTTGGGGAGATTTGATTCCGCCATGTAAGGACTCCTGTTCAAATATAAATTCTTAAGCAAAAGAACACATAGCGGGTCACCGTTTCCCGGCTTCCCGATGCGTAATTTATGCTAAGTTGGTTTTATAATAATATTTTTTAAAAAAGATGTGCTTTGCCTGCCCTGATTTTCCGTGTATTTACGGGTCAGGGGTCACAGACAGAAGCACCCGCCTCGTCAACTTGCGCTACACACACTTATAAAGAGACACGAACATGTCAAGTATCTATATATTATGGGACGACTCCCACATCTGGGGACTGCTGGTAAAAAGAGCCCTTGAAGCATGGAACATCGACCACGAACTGGTGCGTGGGCATCAAATAGCGCAAGGACTGCTTTCAGGCAAGCCTCCGGCGGCACTTATCGTTCCCGGCGGCTGGGCCAAAGGCAAGGCCATGCGCCTCGGCGGACCGGGAATCCTCGAAGTCCAGAAATATGTAGGCGAGGGCGGTAACTACCTCGGTTTTTGCGGCGGAGCCGGACTGGGATTGTCCGATGCCGGAGGATTGGGCTTAAGCTGCTGGCAGCGCAAGGGTTTTGAAAACAGGCTGCATCATTTTTTAAGCGGACACATCAACGTTCAGTTGGACCAGTCCAATCCGCTGGTACCGGACTGTCTTGGTGAAAGCGCACTTATTCCGGTCTGGTGGCCGGGACAATTTTCTCCCAATGAGCGAGACTCTACAACTGCACTGGGCCGTTACCGCGAACCGGGCAACGACTTCTGGGTGGCCGACCTGTGCATCAATTCACTTCCCGAAGGCACCCTTAATGACTGGCGGAACATGTACGGAATATCCCTTCTGCCGGAATTTCTGCATGACCGTCCGGCTGTGATTTCCGGACAGACCGGGAAAGGAAATTTCATCCTCAGCTACCCACACCTTGAAACTCCCGCATCTCCGCAGGCCAATATCTGGCTTTCACATATTCTCGACTGCATGCAGGGACAGGAAACGCAGGAACGGCCAACTCTTCCGGCATGGGAACTGGCCGACACCCCCATTGAATGGGAAGACCCGGACCTTGTCTCAGTACGCAAATCCCTTGAAAAGATCATCGCCACCGGACAGGGACATTTTCTGCTCTTCTGGCGCAACCCGTGGCTGCTTGGCTGGAGGCGCGGTATTCCCGGCGCGGCATTAAACAGCCTCTATGCACTTATTTGCAAAGTAACCACCCACAATCCCAATGATGCTTCCATTGAATTATGGAACAGCTGCAAAGATGAATTTATGAAATACATGGACGTCTTTGAAGAAGGGGTTACCGGATATCTTCTCGCAGAACGTTTCGCCATGACCATGCGCACCCTTGAGCCTGATACTATATTCCCCAAGGCATTGCAGGAGCAACGCAACGGACTTTTCGGTCCTCCTCCCGGAGCAGGTGGAATTTACGCAAAACTCCTCTCCATGCTCGAAGAACTGGTCTGGGTAATGCATAAAGCAAAATAAAAAACTGTCGAAAAAGCTTATATCAGTAGTATTTGAACATTGACTGAATCTAATATAGGGTAAATTAATAAATAAATATTTTCCAATTCCGGCTTAACGGCAATTGCTGCATACACGGGTAATGTGATCCATGACTGAGCAAGCGACATCTGCACGGGGAGCAGACCTTCGCAACAAGCAGAACAATACTGCTGTTGAAAACCGTGATGCCGTGCTGGAATTCCAGCTCACCCCGGATAAAATGGCTGCCTTTGTTTCTTCCTACACCCCTGCGGAAGGGGAAGGAACTCCTCTTTCCCTTGAATTTATGAAATCCGAACTGGAACGTTCCGGCATAAACGGCGAACTGGACCACGACGGAGCCATGTTCGCTCTGAAAAGGGCCGGGGAAGGCAAAAGCATCATCAATGTAGCCCTTGTGCGGGCCATATATCCCCAGAATGCCATAGACGGACAGATCATCACTGACGCGGACCTGAATTTTCCGGTAATGCCGGACATGGAATTCGGCACCCTTAGTGAGGCGATCCCTGCATCATGCGGCAGAAATCTGGATGGCGACGAAATTCCTGCCGAAGAGACCCATACCCCCAAGCCGCTTGCCCTTGCAGATGCAGATAACCGCAACTGCACCCTTGATGCAGAAAGCAGAAAACTTGTTGCCGATATTTACGGCCTGGTCAAAATACAAGACCAGCAGGTCATGGTAGAGCCGTTGATCAAGGTCTCGGCCGACATGATGAAAGTTTCGGCCAGACTCTATGCCCACGACTGCTTTGGAGTCAGGTACGATCTCGGTGCCCTTGAACCGGCCCTTGAAGCAATGGAAATTTCCCGCCCGCTGCAACACGTGGCCGGGCAGACCGCTATAAAAAAAGCCCGCGAAACTGGTGTGGCTCAGGAAGCAGTCATCGCAACCGGAACAGAACCGGTTCCCGGCAGGGACGGATATTTTGAATATGACCGCGAAGAAGCAACTTCCTGCTCCATCGGCACCACCGGGGAAGATGACCGGGTTGATTTCAAGGATCGCGGGGTCCATCCCATGGTCAGTCCCGGAGATATCATCGGCAAAATCCATCCGCCCGTGGAAGGCAAAGCCGGCGAGGATGTTTACGGCAGGCTGACCCCGCCGCCCGGCGGCAATCCCCTTGAAATAAAAACCGGAGCCCATGTTGCCCCTATGCCGGATGGCATCACCTACAAAGCCACGGCCACCGGAATTGTTCACTTTCAGGACAACACTCTGGCGGTCAAAGATGTGCTGGAAACAAAGGGTGACGTGGATTACTCCACCGGGAATATCAAGCTGGAAAAAGGCTCGGTACATGTCAACGGTTCCATCAGGGAAGGATTCACAGTGGAAGTCCCGGCCCACGTTGTGGTCAAGGACTCCATAGAAGGAGCCAATGTCACTGCCGGGGGAGATATTGAAATCAAGGGCGGACTGGTTATGTCCGGCAAAGGACTTGCCAAGGCAAAAGGAACTATTACCGCTCAGTTCGCATCCAATGCCCGCATTGAGTGCGGCGATGAAATCATCATCAAGCATGAGATGAGCAATTGCATGATTCGCTGCAAAGGACCGGTCAGTGCTTTAGGCGGCAAGGGAATTATCCAAGGCGGGATTGTCAGCTCGGAAGTCAGCATCGAAGCCAATGAAATCGGCTCGGAAATCGGAGTAAAGACAGTTGTCGGAATTTCAGCCAAACAGAAAATCAACAAAGAGCTGATCAAAGAAAGGGACGCCCTGCGGGCGCGGCTGATGAAGATTAATTCAGCCATAGGTCAGGGGGACGATGAAACCATTCTTAAATCCACTCCTGCAGCCAAGCAGGAACAGATGAAGCAGATTCTTGTGCTCCGTGGACGCATCAAGCTAAAGCTGAAAGAAATCCGCAAGCAGCTGTCCAAAGAACTGCACGATTACTACAAGTCCTTGGAACAGCTCTCCATCCGTGTACACCGTAAAATTCATCCCGGTGTTGAAATCAAGATCGGCGGCAAAACCGTGCAGATCAGCAAGCCCACCCCACGCATGAAATTCCGCTTTGATGCTGACGAACGGACCATTGTTGCGGCTAAATTTTAATCAGCCCTTGGTGGAAACAAGTCGTCCGGTATCATCTGTCGGGTCATCAAAATCGAAATCAAAACTGTCCTCAAAGGTATCCACCAGTTCTTTTTTTACTTCCAGTTCCAGCTCGGTTCGCGGTGAAGGTTCGGGCAGCCACGGTCCGGGCAAAGATGTTTCCGGAATCAGGTAGGAGCTGACTTTGTTCTCTATGACCCTGTCGCTGACCTCCTGCCAGCGGGAGAAAAGGCCGTCCTCCTCATCTTCCAGCAGTTCGCGGACCTTATCCGGATCAGCCAGCAGGGCATCGTAGAAGGCATCGGAATCAAACCAGAGCAGCTTGTCTTTTTCAGCTTCCTTTAGGCCCATCCATTCCAGATCAACTTCATTGTCAATAACCGGATCGCGCCAGAGGTCGGCAAAACCTTCACGGAAAAGATCCTCCGCAGGCAGGATTGCTTTGCGCAGGTCGTTATAGCTGTCAGTAACCAGCCCGACATTCTTTTCCATCTCGGTTACTGCGTCCACCACCCGCAGGGGCAGGCTGTCCCCGAAGCTTCCATCCACTTCAACTGTGACCCTGCCCCGGTCAAGAGCGAATTCACCGCCGGCAACACGGACTTCACTATAACCGTCGATGGTCATCTGTGAATCTGAGCCGGGATGGGCAGTGGCATTTAAACCCAGCACTTCCAGCCCGGAATCCGGGTCCAGCACCAGCCTTTCCCCGATCTTGGGATTGACCGCCGTAATATTTACCGCCTTGCCGTCAATAAGATAATAATCGTCACCTGTATAAACCGGAGAGACAAGCTTACCATCAACTTTCTCGGCACCTATTTTATCTGATGTGGAAGCAGCTGAATTGGCGATACGTGTCAGCACTGTATCCCAATCATCGCCGTCCTCCACATAAAAATCGATGGTCCCGGACTCGGTACCGATGGAATAGCCTATAGAATAATCCCCCGCGGCAATGGTGGTCGTTGCGTTGGCGTCAAAAGCTTTGGTCAGAAATTGTGACGGACCTCCGGCAGAAGCATTGGAGAGTTGATAAAGCCCCTCCTCTGCCGGACCGATGGGCTTCTGCGTGGCATAAAGTTCCAGATTGGAGATAAGATGTCCGCTGGTGTCACTGAAGGAAAGCTTGTTGGCGGCAGCCAGATCCTGCGTGCTGTCGCCCCGGTTCTCTTCAGTGACCACGTAGGCGGTGTTCACGGAAAAAGCCAGGGCCGATCCGGTGCCCATCAGATCATCAGGATTGGACCCCACAGCATTCTGCTTGAAGATGCGAGCCTGTACCGGAAGAGTGCTTTCATTGACTGCATCGCGCACTGCTTCCAGTAACTGATCATTGGTCATCCCCCCGGTAATATCCACCTCTAAATTTTTAGTGGATGAGCCGAGGGTCATGTCAAATTTATAAGTTCCGGCATCAAGGGAGGTTGCCGCTTCCCCGCTGAAGCCGCGTGAATAATAACGGTAGTAACGCTGATAATCATCTTTGTGGGTCAGGGATGAGCTGATATTCTTATCCAGCAGGGGATCATTGACCACCAGCCGGGAGCTGCTCAAACCAAAGCCCTGACCGGGCCAGCGGAAAGAAGAAAGGGTTTCGCTTAAGGATTTGACCCTGGACTGCACCTCCATGGCCGCGGAGGGTGCGGTGAGCTCGTACTTGTTTTTCAGTGCGGCACGACTGAACCTGTCCTCCCAGTATGAACCGGGAAAGACCTGCTTCAGGGAATCAGACTTCTGTGTTGATTCCGCTATCCTGAGCTTGCTTCCGTCCAGTGTCAGTTCCGCCACAACCCGTTTCTCCATAGTAAACACCGGCCATACACAACCCCTGTGCAGGAGCTGTGGCCGGAGCCAGAGTTCTGTCCTTCATCTGTAATAATGATCGGACAGTTTCGGGCTGGGCTTTACCCCGCCCGATGCGTACCAGACAGCCGACCATGTTGCGGACCATCTGCTTCAGGAAGCCTGAACCGCAGACTTCCAGAACCATTTCCTGCTCGGTCTGGCCGGGGTAACGTTTGAACTCATGGATTGTACGTACGGTGGTTTTGATCAAAGTGCCGGTATTCTGGAAGGAAGAAAAATCGTGCTCGCCCAGAAAATACTCCATACCCTGATCAAGAGCGACAAGATCAAGAGGGCCGCATTTCCAGACATAATGCCTGCGCCATGGAAGGAAAAAGCTGTTCTCCAGCCACAAGGTATAAGTATAAGTTTTGCGGATCGCACTGTAGCGGCAATGAAAATCGGGAGAAACGGAAATTGCTTCCAGCACAGTCACATCGTCAGGAAGCAGGGAATTTAGTGCCCGCTGCCATTTCACAGCAACAAAGCTTTCATCCACATCAAAATGGGCTACCTGCCCCAAGGCATGCACGCCGCTGTCAGTACGCCCGGAACCATGAACCCGCACCGGGGTTTTGGTAACCCGCGCAATGGCCTTTTCCAGCACGCCCTGCACAGTGCGCAGCCTGGGCTGCAACTGCCAGCCGCAAAAATTGGTGCCGTCGTAGGCTAGAGTCAACTTAATTCGTTGCATTTTAAGAATTATTTGATGCGCTATGCGCTTTTGATAAAAAGAGTTCGCCTCCGGCGGCTTAAACCCTTTTCCAAAAGGGTTTAAGAATCCCAAAACGTTTTAATAAGCTTCGCTGTTTTTTTAATTCGAAGACCGTCACTGAAAATAATCTGCGAAACACAACTAAAACGTCTTCGCTTATTCTTCCAGAGGAGTCTGGAGCTTGGTCAGTTCTTCGGAAAGTTTGGCAGCTTTCTTGGGAGTCACGAACCCGAGGATGGCTCCGGCACTGCGCCCGCGCATGCCTGACAAAATCTTGACAGCGAGATCTGTATCTAGGGATTCGATAACCTGTGCGGCCTGCTTGGCCTTCATGGCAGTGTAGACGCCTACGAGATGCTTGATTTTCTTGTCCTTGAGCACATCGGCATCGGCGATCATCTTCTTGAGACGCTTTTCAAGATCATTCAATTCGGCCAGCTTCTTGTCCAGACTCTGCTCAAGTGTGCGCAGTGAGCGTTCCTTGCGGGCCAGTTCATCTTCCTTGGCCTTAAGGGCTTTCCAGTCCGCTTCGGGCATATTGGAAGGCTTGGCAGCTTTTTTGGGAGCTTCTTTGGCTTTATCTTTGGCCTGGGCTTCAGCAGCGACTGCTTCAGGGGGAGTGACGGCGTTGCGTACAACATTGCCGCTTTCCACCACCGCTTCCACAACCTCTTTAACTTCATCATGATGACCAGTCAGATCGAAACCGATGGACCCGATGAGGGAAAGTTTAAAAAGTGCCAGAAAAATCAGGCAAAAGAGTATTTTAGAAATTTTCAGGTTTGAAGCGAATTGTTGCCATTTCGTCGTACTCTTTTTGTTCTTTGAGACTTTCTTCTTCATGATATTTCTTCGCCTGATTCTCTTTTAGCTTTTCGAGCAGTTTACGATCTTTTGACTTTTTCACAGCTTCTGCACGACACTTTTGCAAATTAAGGGCCAACTGTTTGAGGCGGTTCTGAGCAGCAACAAGATCCTCCTGCAGGGCCATATCATACTGCTGCCAAAGCCAGACTTCGTCTGCAGTACGGTTTTCGGATCTGGTCTTGCGGTGGGCGACGACCAATTCTTCAACAGCCCAGAGTTTTTTCTTGGCCTCCTGATGCAGGCGCAGGGCTTCCGCAAGAGCAAGCTTGGCCTGCTCTTCCGCCTGTTCCCTGAACTCCAGAACCTTTTCAAGCTTGAATACAAAAGGCTTGGCCATATTATGAATTGATCATCGTGGAGGACTATTTCTTTTCTTCGGGCTTTCCGGCCAGCCCGCAATAACCTTTATCTTCATCTGCGTAACGCCACATCATACACATGGTTCCCTGACAAAACTTCATCTTGTCATCACTGGTCATAAGGTAGGGACAGTATTTAAATTTGGCTTCGCTTTCAGAATAGAGCATGGATACCTCGCTGCTAGTTGGATACGACCTTCTCATAGATCAGGCACTGCTTGCCCATGGCCTGCTTGACATATTCCTTGACCAGAACGCCGATGCGCTCCTCGCGGGTGAACTTGTCGGCATACCTGCCGTTCTCGTACACTTCCGGGAATTTGTCGGACAGGACCGGATGCTCGGCGGCAATGTGCTCGATCTGCTTTGAGTACTCGGAAATATAATGATCAATGTCCTGATCGGACATGGCTTCGATTTCACGGACCTTTTCAGCAAAAGCCTTAGGAGTGGGCAGTCCGTTGGATTCCATCAGGTCGGAAAAGGCGCGTCCGAAACGCTGGCTGCCTTCAAAAATATGCTTGGGGCGAACCACGTTCAGCCCGGCCCATCCGGCACTAAGCCACTTGAAAAGATAACTCACGGTCTCAGCGGGATTATTCTTATCCTGAATGAACAGGTTCACGGCCATTGAATCGTACATGAAGGTATCCATCCAGCCCATGCCGCCGGAAGTCAGTCCGGGGATGCCGCTGTAAAAATAGTTCCACTGATTATCATCCACCACCAGTCCCTTCATACCCACGCTGGACTTATCCATCTGCTTGGACACGGAAAGGAATACATCGCGACCTTCATATTTGAGCAGCACCAGCAGACGATTGAGATCGTAACGGTAGTACCCTCCACCGAAAGAGTCGGGAGTGTTGACTTCAAATTCCTTGCCCCGCCAGACCCTGGGGGTATCGCAATCATCAAGATATTTCCACGGCTGAGCCTTTTCAATGGCAAACTGGCTGTCCGCATGCCAGCCGCTGACCCGGATTACCGAAGGATAAAGGGCATAGTTGGGAATTTCAGGGTTGTAGGTATATTCAAGAATACGCTTCAGCCCGGCATTTACCTGCAAACGCATGGCTGCGCCATTGGAGGAATCCCGCTTGGGCAGCTTAATGATCTTATCCGTTTCCGGAGTATCATCTACATACTTGATAAGAGCCTTGATCTTTGAACCGTCAAAGCTGGAATCCTTCCCGGCCAGAAAAGTAAAAAGGTAATTCAGTCCGGCATCAACATCTTTCGGAAGGGATACTTTTTTATCTTTCTTCTTTTCGCCAAAAGAACACTCCGCATCCGCTGCCATGAAAAGCATAGGAACCATGGCGACCATGACCAGGGCAACTGCACGAAATAATGCCCGAAAAGACATCAGACCCATAGAAGTTTTCATATATTCTATTCACCTTCCCGTCTGTTTGCGACGGGTTTTTATTCATTTTTCGTACTTCATATTTATGCACTAATCCGCGTCTTGGCAAGCCCGACATAATGGCGGAAACCTGCAGGATTGCTGTGCTGAACGCAATTCCATCCTGTTATCGGGACTAGCAAAATAAATACCCTTTGCGGGTTCGTCCATAATTCAGGAAGAATACGTGTAACTGCTCCACTTGCCAGCCGGAAGGGAAAAGGTCAACTGTCTGTAATCCGTCGGTCACAAAAAGGCCGGGATGAATTAATCTTCATCCCGGCCTGCTGAATTAATATTTTCCTGCTCTTACGAGTTCTTTAAATCATCAATCAGGTTGTTGAGCATATTGGAAAGCTCGGCAAGATTGGCCATGGCATCTGCCGACTGTTCCATGGCGTTAAAGTTTTCATCCGCAATACGGTTGATTTCCGAGGTGGACATATTGATCTCTTCGGAAGCGGCACTCTGCTCTTCCGCAGCTGTAGCGATAGAACGAACCTGCTCCGCTACCAGTTCAATGATATCAAGGATGGAGGTCAGTGCTTCCCCGGCCTCATTAACCAGAACGGTGGTGGAATCAACCATTTCCGCAGTCTCGGCCATGGTATTGATAGAATTCCGTGATGACTGCTGAATAGAGCCGATAGCACCGCCAACTTCGGAAGTAGCACTCACGGTCTTCTCGGCAAGCTTGCGGACTTCATCGGCAACAACTGCGAATCCGCGTCCTGCTTCCCCGGCCCTAGCCGCTTCAATGGCCGCATTCAAAGCCAGCAGGTTGGTCTGGTCCGCGATATCGGTGATCACGCTCATGACACTGCTGATGGATTCAGCCTTTTCGCCCAACTGGCCCATTTCATTACCCAGCTTTTCAGATTCGTTTTTAAGGTTACCCACAGCGGTCACAACCTTATCCACAATCTCCGAACCACGCCCGGCTTCACTCTTGGCCCGCTCGGCTTCTTCCGAACTTCTGGAAGCATTGGCTGCCACTTCAAGAACGGTGGCATTCATCTCTTCCATGGCTGTAGCATTTTCAGCTGCCCGTTCGCGCTGCATTCCCGAACCGCTCCTTGATTCCTCAATATTGGCGGAAAGCTGGGTGGATGAGGATGAAATACGTTCCACGATCTCCTCCAGCTGCCCGGCGGCCTGCATCATACCCTCGCGCTTGGCGCTCTCGGCCCGGCGGGTAGCTTCTTCGGCCTCTGCAAGAGCCCTTTCGGCCTGCACAGTCTTGTCTTCCGCCTCGCGGGTCTTTTCGTCAGCAAGGGAAATTGTCTTCACCAGCTCTCCGGTCATGGCTTGCAGGTTATTCAAAAGCTCCTTCAATTCGGCCCGGTATGAAACATCTTCCGGCTCTGCTTTGTAGTTACCTGCGGCAATTTGTCTGGCGAACTCGCCCATGGCGTGTATAGGCCGTACCAGCCTGCTGTTAACCAGCACCGCACCAAGGGCCCCGAAAACCAGAGCTGCAACTACGGCAATAAGCAACATAGTCAGGTTGGCTTCCTTGGATGCAGCATAAATTTCGGCATGGGGAATAAAAGCGATCATGGTCCAGCCGGTCTCTTTGGAACGATAGACTTCTGCCGAAAATTTCATTCCCTGAAACTCAAGATCGCCCAGCCAATCCTCCTTGGAATTGTAAGCAACTTTCAAGGCCGGATTATCAATTTCATCAATTTTCTTAAAATTATTCTTCGGAGTTTTGGGGTCAGCCAGAATTGTTCCGTCTCCCTGTACCAGAACAACAAAACCGGTTTCGCCGATCTTAAGATTGTTGATGATTTTGGTCAGACCACCAAGAGAGATATCAACAGCGGAAACCCCGATAAAGCTCCCGCGACTGTCCTTAATCTTTGTTACGTATCCGATATTGGGAATTCCCTGAGTGGTTATATATGCGGAAAGGAGAGTGGATTCGGTAGGTGAATTTTTCCCCTCTTTATACCAGGGACGTTTGCGCGGATCATAATCATTTGTCATAGCCTCTGTTCCGTCCTGCGTATATCCGCCGTCTTCAAAACCCATATAGACGTAGGCAAAAGCCGGATTAGCTTTCATTAAATCATTGGCAAGACGGTTAACCATAATTTCACTTTGATCAGTTGCCAGCTCGGCAGGCTTTGTGGTTCTGTCCAGCTCAAAATATTTTGTCCATTTACCCATGGCCGTCTTTGTTTCATCCAGTCCGGCCACGAATCTGCTGACATTTTCAGCCTTATTCAAAATTTCAGTTATGTAACTGTTGATGAGCTTGAGTTCTTGACTGGCCGTTTTACGGTATGACTCTTCGGCAGTACTGTCGAACTGCACTGAAACGGTAAACATCACCACTGCAACAGAAATTATCATGGGCAGCACAATAGCCATAATCATTCTTGTTCTAATCTTCACAGTAAACACCCCTTTTTAGAAACTGCTGACATATACAAAAACTCAATACATATTAACCACAATAAGCTTTTTTTGTCTATGTAACAAAAAAACAATTTCTTTGCTTACTCTCAAAAAAAAGACGCCCGTAAAGGCGTCTTAACATACAGTCCATATTTGGAAACACATCTATTCAATAACAATACACTCCACCGGGCAGGAATCAATTGCTTCCTCCACACAGTCGAGATCAACAGCATCCTCTTTGATCACTTCCGCCTTCTCACCTTCGGAATCAAGGGCAAAGACTTCCGGACAAAGCTCCACACAGGTTTCGCAACCAATACACTCATCCTGATCAATTACTACTTTCTTAGCCATAATCTGCCTCCAGAACTTTCGGGGAATTACCGCTTTTATTTTGGAAACAACTTAATCATAAAGTGTATCTTTTGGGCAAGCTTTTAATTGCAGCAGGATCAGGACTTTTGCATACAAATGAATCAATACATTGCTTCGTGCTTTTCCATTATCATGGAATATTTGCCGCTGGCTTTAATCTTCTTCAGCCCTTTATTAAACTTCTCCAGCAACATCTCTGCATCAGGATCATGTTTAGAAATAATCAGACGCATCGGTTTTGGGGACAATCCGGCATTGATTTTACCAAATTCATCTTCACGGCCCATCAACAATTGCCTAATCAAAAAGTCTCCGACAGCTTCGGCTTCAGCCAAAAAATCAATATGCCCTTTGAGAAGCATCAAAATCCCATTGGCACTATTCGTAATCACTTTGCAACGATAGCCGCGCTTTTTTAAATCCTCAAGCTGCGCGTAGCCCAAAGGCACTCCTACTATGTAAGGATAAACTTTCTCGGCGTTAAGCGATTCATTGTCTTGGAATTTATTTTTATAATAAAAGAACATAAATTCTGTTGAAAACAATTCATCAGAAAACAATCCGAATTCTTCCCGGTCCACCTCTTTGCGCCAGGGGTAGCTGCCAGCGCACCCGCCCTTCTCCACTGAAAGCAAAGCTCTGGTCCAAGGATAAAATGTATTGCTCACCTCAATCCCGACTTCTTTGAACACCTCGGCAACCAGTTCAGCCGCCATCCCGTTATCAACCAGGTATTCAGAAACATACGGTGGCCATTCTCCTGTTGCGAGGGAAACGCTTCTCCTTTCCGCCAACCCATCCACTGGAGAAGACAACAGAAACAAAAGCTGAATTATTATAAATATGGCGGATTTAATACTTAACAACGTCTTTACCTTGCTCTTCATACAATTCAATTATCACCGGGCAACAACAGGTACTTAGCTATAACATATCCATGCAAAGCTGTCTAAACAGTTTCGATAAATCGTTACATGCCATACAACGTAAAAAATCCCCTGAAACATGACTTTCAGGGGATTTCCAACAATTGATCCTATGTGTGCTATTCGCCGAGATAAGCCTTCTGAATATCCGGGTTGTTAAGCAGCTTGGAAGCTTCATCTTCCATAACTACATTTCCGGTTTCCAGAACATAACCGCGATGAGCCATGCTCAAAGCGACTTTTGCATTCTGCTCAACCAGAATAATCGTCGTGCCCAGCTTGTTAATTTCATTGATAATATCAAAAATCTGCTTAACGATAAGCGGGGCGAGACCAAGAGAAGGTTCATCCAAAAGGAGCACCTTGGGACGACTCATGAGCGCACGTCCGATGGCCAGCATCTGCTGCTCTCCGCCGGAAAGGGTTCCGCCGGCCTGTCTGCGTCTTTCACGCAGGATTGGGAACATGGCAAAGACCCGTTCCATGTCGTCAGCAATCTCGGTATCACTGCGAAAGAAGGCACCCATGTCGAGGTTTTCCTCAATGGTCAGCCGGGGAAAAATACGCCTTCCCTCAGGAACCTGACAAAGTCCCATGGCGGGCAGACGGTCGGATGCAACTTTATTGATGCATTCGCCCTTGTAATAAATCTCTCCGGCAGTGGCCTGAACGATGTTGCAGATGGTCATCAGGGTTGTGGATTTCCCGGCACCGTTGGCACCGATGATGGAAACAATCTCCCCTTCCATGACCTTGATACTGATTCCTTTAAGGGCCTTGATGCTGCCATATCCTGCATGGATATCACGAAGTTCTAAAATAGGTTCTGACATGGCTTAATCCTTTTCCGCCTTCATAGTGCGTTTGGGAGGCAGCAGCCCCTGCGGCCTGAAGAGCATCATCAGGGTCATTACGCCACCGAAAACCAGCATGCGGTAGAGTTCAAAATCCCTGAAAATCTCCGGCAGGGCAATAAGGGCCAATGCGCCGAGGATAACCCCGGGAATTGAGCCCATACCGCCGAGAACAACCATGGAAAGAACCATTGCCGATTCAAGGAAGGTGAATGATTCCGGGCTGACAAAACGCATGCGGGCCGCATAGAAAGCACCGGCCATACCGCCGAAGCAGGCACCGGAACAATAAGCCAGCAGCTTCATATAAAAAGTCGGGATTCCCATAACCTCGGCGGCAGTTTCGTCCTCACGAATGGCTTCCCATGCGCGCCCGATACGGGAATGGTTCAAACGGTAGACCGCGATGATGGTGAAGACCACCAAGGCGAGAATCACGTAGTAGATCAGGGAAAGCTTTTTCAACCAGAGGTGCTCAAGGGTGAATCCATTGGCAAAATCAGGCCAGTAAATTCCCGGAGCCTTAATCCCGGTGATCCCGTTGGGACCGTTGGTCAGGCTCATCCAGTTATTGAAGACCATACGCACGATTTCCGCAAAGCCCAGCGTTACAATAGCCAGATAGTCACCGCGCATACGCATGGAGCAGTAACCGATGATGCAGGCTCCCAGTCCGGCCACTGCCGCACTGATGGGCAGGCAGATCCAGAAAGCAAGCTTGTAGGAAACCGAAAGCAAGGCATAGGTGTATGCGCCCAGACCGTAAAAAGCGATGTAGCCGAGATCGAGCATGCCTGCGAGGCCGACAACAATATTCAAACCGAGGCCGAGGCAGATGTAAATCATGCAGTTGATGGCCACGTCCTGCGCATAGCGACCGAAAAGATGCGGATAAGCACAGGCAAAAGCAAGTATGGCAAAAGCCCAGAGAGCAAAAGGAACGCTTGATGCTGCCTTCTGCACCCCTCCGGCTGCGGCCCCCATCGGTTTAGTGAAAAAGTTAAAAGCACCAATGCTGTTCAGCTGTCTTAGGACAAGAAGAAAAGAGCAGCCCGCTGCAATCTTCCACCAGACCGAAAAGGTGGTTGCCACTTCCAATCCTTCAGGCTTGATCCCGAGCAGGGGCCAGAGCAGGACGAACAGCCAGATCATCCCAACGCCTAAAGAAGTCCAGTGCTTTTTAAACTCTGGTATCGTCAACGTTCTCTCCCATGATTCCTGAAGGTCTGAAATAAAGCACCCCGATAAGGATCAGGAATGCGAAGACATCCTTATATTCACCGGAAATATAACCTGCGGCAAAAATTTCGACCATGCCGATGATGAATCCGCCGATCATTGCCCCGGTAATATTGCCGATTCCGCCCAGTACAGCGGCGGCAAAAGCCTTGATGCCCGGCACAAAACCCATATCGTAACGCACGGATCCGTAATAAAGGCCAACCATGATACCCGCCGCAGCAGCCAGTCCGGCACCGATGGCAAAGGTCAGGCTGATGATACGGTTGGAATTGATACCCACCAGCGCGGACATAATCTTGTCCTGAGCAGTGGAACGCATGGCCTTACCGATGCGGGTCTTGAAAACCAGAAAATTGAGGGCCACCAGCAGAAAAGCGGTCAGGCTGACGATGAACAGCTGCATGTAGGAAAGCATTACTGTTCCGAACTCAAAGCCGCCCTGAGTCAGTTCTGTGGGGTAGGCGCGGTCATAAACGCCCTGAGTGAGCATGAGTCCGTTCTGCAGAAAGATGGACATACCGAGCGCGGAAAGCAACACAGACAGTCTCGAGGAGTTACGCAGGGGCTTATAAGCCACTTTCTCCACGGCCATGGCCAGCATAGCGCAGTAGGCCATAGCCAGAATAAGTGAACCGGACAGGCAGACCCATGCCGGAGCACCCTGCGACAGCAGATAGCTCATGAAGATAACACCGACATAGCCGCCAGCAGCAAAAAACTCCCCGTGGGCGAAGTTGATAAGCTGGATGATGCCGTACACCATGGTATAACCCAGCGCGATCAGTGCGTAGACACTGCCGAGGGTGATACCGTTGATGAGTTGTTGAAAAAAATATTCCATGGATTCCCGGGGGCTGTTCGTAAAGGCCCCCGCCCGTTACGGGCAGGGGCCGACATTTATAGGCTTCTAGTAAAGCTTGCCGGTTGCAGGGTTCCAGTAGTTGATGAACTTGCCGCCATCAACCTTACGGATAATATAGTTGGAGCCGGAGTCTCCGTTGGGCTTGAACTTGATGTGCTTGGTGGCACCATCGTAGTCCAGCTTCATGAGTTCCGCTTTGACCTTTTCAGGATCAGTGGAACCGGCAGCCTTGAGGGCCTTGAAATAGGCCATGGCGGAGTCGTAAGCATAACCGGAGTATGCGCCGGGCTCACCGTGCTTGGGCTGGTACTTGGCGTAGAATTCTTTGTATGCGGGAGCTTCGTTATCAATGTAACCGAAGGTCAGGTAAACATCTTCAGCAGCGTCTTTTGCGATTTCAATAAGCTGGGGATGGTAAACTGCGTCCTGTGCCAGACGGGCAGCCTTGATTCCCATACGCTTGGCCTGAATAAGCATCAGCGCGCCGGTGGCGGAGTTCTGCATGGACATGTAGAACACATCAGGGTTGGTATTCTTGACTTTGGTCAGAATGGCGGAAAAGTCTTTATCGCCCTGGTTGACGTGCTCGTGACCGAGAACCTTGATTCCAGCTGCCTTGCACATCTTTTCAACGCCGTCGGCAAGCCCCTGAGAATATGCGGTCTTATCGTCAACGATGTATACGGACTTGGCACCAAGTTTATCCTGCATAAATTTCAATGCGATAGCCCCCTGATCGTCATCACGACCGCACATGCGGAACATGTAGGGCAGACCGCGGGAGGTAACTTTTTCGTTGGTGGAGGCCGGGGTGATCATGATGATGGATTCTTCATCAAGAACTTCAGATGCGGGCAAAGTTGCGCTGGAGCAGTAGGAGCCGACAACAGCGTTTGCTTCTTCGTTGATCAGTTTGTTTGCGGTAGCAACAGCCTGACGGGGTTCGCATGCGGTATCCTGCGGCAGGACCTCGATTTCATCAAAACCGGGGATTCCGCCGTTCGCTTTAACAACTTCCACTGCGGTGAGTACGCCGTTTTTGATGTCATTGCCGTCAGCGGCGTAGGGTCCGGTCAACGGTCCCATGGTACCGACTTTGAGGGTTTTAGCGAACACCATGCCTGCGCTCAGCATAAGAATAGCTGCCACAAGCATAGCTGTCATGATAGAACGTTTCATAAAATGAGCCTCCCTAAAGTGAATAGTTAGTTACCCAGATATGCCTCAATTACAGCAGGATTTTTCTGAATTTCTTCAGGGTTACCCTTTGCAATCATTACTCCGTGATCCAGAACCACCAGCCGCTGGCAGATGCCCATGACAACTTTCATGTCATGCTCAACCATCAGCACATTGATGCCCCTTTCAGAGATTTTACGGATTGTTTCCATAAGCTCGGCACTCTCCGCCGGGTTCAATCCCGCAGCAGGCTCGTCAAGAAGAATGGAGGTCGGCTCGGAAGCCAAGGCCCTCGCAATTTCAAGCCTGCGCTGATGGCCGTATGGAAGACTGGACGCAACCTCGTCAGCATATTCATCCAGCTCCGCAAAACGAAGCTCGTCCATGGCCTTTTCCTTGATCCGCTGCTCTTCCCTTTTCTGGGCCGGAGTACGGAAAATAGCACCGAAGACCCCGCAGGATGAGCGGGAATGCTGGGCGACCATTACATTTTCAAGGGCGGTCATGTTCTGGAACAGACGAATATTCTGAAAGGTTCTGGCAATGCCTTTATGAAGCACCTGATACGGCTTGAGCCCGGTAAGATTCTCGCCATTGTACTCCACGTGGCCGCCGGAGGCTGAATAGACCCCGGTTATCACGTTAAAGACTGTGGTTTTGCCAGCGCCGTTGGGACCGATCAGCCCCACAATCTCCCCCGGCATGAGAGAGAAGTTAACCTCTGCCAAAGCCTGCAGCCCACCGAAGCGGACGCTCACGTCGTGTAAATGAAGTTCTGCCATATTGGACATACCTATACACATTATTCTTCTTAAGATCAAGACAGAAGGCGATTTTTATTCCTTACTAACCCGATCTAAAGAATTAATATTCGCAACAATAATGCTTTACTTTAATTTGAACTACTATACTGATTGCAGAATCAGCACCCCTACTTACTTTGCAGCAATACAGTTGATTGCCAGATCAAAAAACATCAGAATCTAAATATAACTATATTCTGTATTCTAGTACTTTTCTCTAACATTAGTATCCACATATGCTGATTCACATTTAATCATACAGATTATAATGCTTAATAAAAGTCTTTTTTTGCCTACAAAATTGTCCATATATTTAGCACTATTTTCCATATTTGGCTAATTTCAGGCCAAACTGACGCGCGTTTGGGATTAGCTGACTTTTCATCTCCTAAAAACAGCTAATGGTGAATTTAGTTCGAGTTTTTCTCCATATCGCATCACATCGGATTTTTTACACTGACAAATGAGTTCTCACTTATGTAAAATTTTTATAAAAAAATTTTATTCTGTGCGCTTTTAAATAAAAAAAGACCCTGTCCGCAATGCGGACAGGGTCATACGAACTTCAATTGAATGAAGCTAAAAGGCTTTTAACGGCCTACCAGCTGTCATCACCGAAGGGATCGGAACCGAAGCCGAAATCTTCAGCAGGTGCACCACCGGTTTCGGGAGCACCAGCGGAGTCGCCAGCAGCAGGAGCTGCGCCTTCAGCAACAGCACCGGCAGCTACGGTTACAACACCGTGCTTTTTAACGTCTTCGATCATCTTGAGGAGTTCATCAACCTTGCCGATGTACTCTTCAACTTTTTCCTGAGAAGTAACGATGACTTTGTCGCCTTCGTCTTTACCAGCAGCTTCGAAAGCTTCACACTTGCCTTTGTACTCAGCCATGGCTTTTTCGGTTTCACCGAGTTTGCCTTCAGCAGCAGCAAGTTTGGTTTCCAGATCCTGAACTTTAGCAGCCTGTTCAGAAACAGTGGAACGGTATTCAGCGAGCTTTCCGAAGATAGCGTCAACCTGAGTCATTACGTCGCCGGGAAGTGCGCCAACGGATACGTTGTCGCCAAGGCCGGTAACCTGACCGGTTTTCATTTTAGCCAGTTCAGGATGCTGTTCGTAGATCCATGCTTTTGCAAGTGCAGCTGCAAAAGGTTCGAATTCAGCATCGATGTCTTTCTGAGTCATGTAACCCAGAAGTTCCTGTACGGAGTTGTTGCTTTCGCCACCCTTGATGTAGGACACAAAAGTGCTCATGGGGAAAGTTTTGCGTGCTTCAGACATGGTTAGTTCCTCCTTGCTCTATTACAGAGTAAAAGTCTTTTCTTCACGGACCGGCATGGGCAGACGGCCGATGTATCTTGCATAAGTTAAAGCTGCGGTCCTGTAGACGAGGTGTCCAAGCTTGGACCACGGCAGATAGACAAACATCATGAATACGGCGATCAAGTGTACATAGTACATGGGGTATGCGAGAATTGCCACGCCGAGGAGACGCAGTACTTCACACATTATGCCGGTTACGGCGATAGTCCAGATCAGGCCGAGCAGGTACCAGTCATAATAGCTGGATACATGTACGGACTGGTCCTGATTCAGGCGACGCTTGGTGAGCAGCACGAGAGAGTAAATCAGCAGTACTGCGCCAACGTTGGCCAGAATCTTGATCGGGTGCCACAGCGGCATGGGAGTATGACCAATGGGAGAGAGGAAAGGAATAATCTTTCCGCCCCAGTGGGTCACAGCAACCACACCGGTTACTACCATCAGGCAGATGAATGCGAGCATGATGAAACGGTGGCCGTTGAACTTCTGTTCGTCAGCTTCGTCGTTTTCACCGCATTCTTTCCACTTGGAGTGGGTCAACAGTTCGTTTTTGCAAACGTCGATGAAACACTCCAGCATGCCGGGCTTTTCAGACTTGTCACCTACAGCAAAGACCTTAGGCTGGTCCTTGAAGGATGCAATAAGGTTCTTCACTCCCTTGTAGAAGGTCCATGCCATGAAGCCGAAGGCGATCATGAAGATGGGGTCAATGGTGAAGTCGCCGGGAAACAGATGTCCGTAAACGATTTTACCATCTTTGAGAGGGAAGAAGGAACCGCGAACTCCCGCCATGATGAACCAGATCACCATGTAGATTGCTGCCGGGATAGCAATAAGCTTGGGCAGGTGTTTGGGGGAGCTCATCCACTCACCAATAATGGTGGGGGTCATCATCTTCTTATAGGACATATTGCGCAGCCCTGCGAGCAGGTCAGCCGGACGTGCGCCGCGGGGGCACAGGTCGGAGCAGGTACCGCAGTTGTGGCAGAGCCATATGTCGATATCACTTTCAAGTTTATCTTTAAGGCCCCACTGAGCCCAAACCATTTCCTTACGCGGGTAAGGATTATCGGCAGGCGACAGGGGACATGCTACGGAGCAGGTAGCGCACTGGTAGCACTTCTTGAGGCTATCGCCACCGACTTCCTGCAGTTCCTTGATGAACTGAAGATCCGGTTTAATGCGAATATCTTTTTCCATATCGCGTCTACCTCCTAGTAGCCCTTGAACGGGTTAGGACCGATCTTGATCATCTCGTTGACAAAGTTATCGATCATGTCGGGAACTTTGTCGTATTCGTCGATGGCAAGTTCAGCCTGGACAACACGCTCGGGTTCAACGCCAAGTCTGTTCAGAGAATCAGCGACGTTTTCCATACGGCGGTTACAAAGCTCAGAGCCTTTCACAAAGTGGCACTGGTAGTCTTCACCGTATTTACAACCGAGCAGCAGAACTCCATCAACACCCTTGGACATTGCATCTGCAATCCAGATGGTGTTTACGGAGCCGAGGCAACGGACAGGAACGACACGAACGTAGGGGGACCAGCCTTTACCGCGCATAGCTGCCATATCGAGTGCCGGGTAGGCATCGTTTTCACAGGCCAGTACGATAAAACGGGGACCGCCGACTTCCATATCATCAGGAACTTCAACCTGCTTGATCATGGAACCGATCATGTCGATGTTGTAGTTGTCAAAACCGATTACGCGCTCAGGGCAGGCACCCATGCAGGTACCGCAACGGCGGCAACGGGACGGGTTCGGCATTGGTGTTCCTTTTTCATCATCATCCAGTGCGCCGAAGGGGCATTCCTCGGTACAACGCTTACACTGGGTGCAGCGCATGAAGTTGAAAACAGGATAGGTGGAGTCACCGGAGCGGGGGTGTACAGCTACGCCGTGGTTGGAGGAGTTGATACACTGGATCGCTTTCAGGACCGCACCTGCTGCATCCTCACGGGCCAGTCCCATGGACATGGGCTGACGAACACAACCTGCGGCGTAAATACCGGTACGGCGTGTTTCGTAGGGGAAGCAGATGTAGTTGGAGTCTGCATAACCATCGAACTGCTGGAGGTCGGGGAATGCGGGCCCCTGTCTGTATACGAGGTTGATGGTCGGATCATGCGCGGTGGTGGGAACCATACCGGTGGGAACTACGACCAGTTCAGCTTCGATTTCAATATTTTCACCGAGCAGGGTGTTGCTTGCGGCAACGACCATACCGGCACCGGATTCCTTGATGGAAGTAACGGTACCCTTGGTCAGCATAACACCGGGGTTATCCTGGGCTGCGCGGTAGTAACGCTCGTTGATGCCGGGCACCATCATGTGATCGTAGATGATGTAGGCTACAGCGTCGTCGTCTTTTTCACGTACGTAGTTGGCCTGCTTGAGAGCAACAAGGCTGTTCAGCTCGGAGCTGTAAGGCAGGTGCTTGTAAGATTCCATGTCTTCGTAGACAAAGGTCTCTTCTTCTTCACCTTCTTCAGCAGCGGGTGCTTCTTCAGCTTCTTCGGTGGACTCGGCAGCTGCGGCTTCCTGTGCGGCGAACTCTGCTTCACTGAGGCGGGTATCAAGTACGAAAGCAACGGACTTTGCAGTCATATTGCCTTCCTTGACCATTGCTTCAAATTCAGCAGCAGTAACAACCTTGGAAGAACCGTAGCCCATGGGCTCTACGTATTTGGTGTCCTGAGGTACCCAACCGGTAGCCAGAACACAGGCACCGACAGCCATCTCTTCAACGGAGCCGCCGACTTTCACTTTAGCAGTGTATTTGCCGGGAGCACCTTCGAGAGCTTCAAGCTGTGCGGAGGTCAGCACTTTGATTCTGGAATTGGACTGAACTTCAGAGATCAGTGCTTCGATTCCGGTTTCGTGTGCTTCAGTATAAGGGTAGGAAAGAGGGAATGTTTTGTACATTCCGGCAGCCTTACCACCGAGGTTGGCTTCTTTTTCCACCAGAATTACGTCGTGATTGGTCTTGGCAGCGTAGAGAGCTGCAGTAAGACCGGTGAAACCACCACCCATGACCATGACAACTTTAGTAGCGTCAAAAGCCTCGGATCCCTGCTCATTGGTTTTGAGCAGCTTGGTTACGCCCATCTTGACGTATTCGTTTGCCATCATTTTGAGGAGTTCAGGAACTTCGCCGTTAGGATCTGGCATGGTGCCATCGGGATTCCTGAAAACCTTGATGCACTGTTCACGCAGGTTGACTCGTTCGACAGCGACATTGTCGAAGTCGAAAATATCCCAGTCAACGCGAGGGCTGGTGCCGCAGATACATACTGCGTCAACGTTGCCAGCGTCGATATCTTCCTGAATGAGCTTTCTTCCTTCCTCGCTGTTCAGGCGCGGATGCACCTTAACGACCGGACACTCGTTCGCGTAAACGCGACCGACCAGTTCAGCCATATCTTCAGCGTTCAGGTAAGGAGATACGCTCGCTTGGTCGAAATAAACACCGATTTTTTCGGGCATGTCGACTTACCTCCCTATGACCGTTTGGATCGCTTTGAGAGCAGCAGCAGTACCGGACTGGGCTGTCTTCATGACATCCAGAGGCTGCTTTGCACACCCGGCTGCGAAAATACCTTGTTCCTCACCGCCGACAATAAAGCCCTGATCGTCAACCTGCACGCCGGAGGGAACCGGAGTTCCTGCCAGACTGGGCTGCATACCGGTGGCCAGAACCAGAAGATCATGCTCGTTCTGGGACTTGATACCGGATTCAGCATCCTCAACAGTAACGAGGACGTTGCCGGAACCGGATTCTTCCACAACTTCAGCGACCTTACCTTTAACGGCATTGATCTTGTCATCGGAAAGAATACGCTTGGCGAACTTGTCGTAACGTCCCGGAGTACGCAGGTCGATGTAGTAAATGGTGACCTTTGCATCGGGATACTGTTCACGCACATAAGCAGCCTGCTTCAGGGAAGCCATGCAACAGATGTAGGAACAGAAATTGAGGTGGTTTTCATCGCGGGAACCCGCACACTGTACGAATGCGATGTTTTTGGGCTGTGCACCGTCTGAGGGGCGCACAATCTGACCGTCGGTAGGTCCGCTGGGAGCTGCAAGTCTTTCCATCGCCATGTTGGAAATACAGTTCTTTACGGTACCTGCGCCGAGGTTGGAAAGCTTGGTAACATCGTAAGGCTTCCAGCCGGTAGCATAAACGATGGAACCTACATTAAGTGTGATGACCTTTTCTTCTTCTTTAAGATCGATAACATCGACGCCTTCAAGAAGCTTGAGATCTTCATCGGTGCAATTTTCTTTTTCAAGAACGTATCTTGCGGGGAACGCAAAAGGAACGTCCATGTAAAGAGCCTTGCGGTCGCAGAGTTTGTACTCGAACTCATCGGTAATGTTGTTGGTCAACTTCTCGATGACATCGTTCAGTTCAACACTGCCCGGACCCACATATCTGGGTTTGATGCGAACCTTGACTTCGTATTCGCCTTTGGAACCGCTGATGGATTCCACTTCAGCCAAGGTAAAGAACTTAACGTTCTTATTGTTTTTGATTCTCTGAAACTGAATCTCCAGTCCGCAGGAAGGAGGACACAGCTTCGGAAAATATTTATTCAGCTGCATCACCCGGCCACCCAGATACGGCGCCTTCTCCACGATGAAGACTTCATGGCCTACTTCAGCGGCTTCGAGTGCAGCAGTGATACCACTGAACCCGCCGCCTACGACAAGTATGCTATTTGACATTCTCTATCCTCCTGAACTCTTAGAAGCCCTGAGCCTTAAAATGGCCCAAACCCGGACACCGACCATCGGTCGCAATTCGGATTCAGACCATTTCAGTGCAAGCCGTAAAAGAACGGCTGCGGGCTTTAAGCCCGCAGCCGCATATAGTCATTCCCGGCTTAGGTGGGGATGATCTGGTGGTATGCTTTCTTGAATACGGTGGTTTCACCTTTTTCAACGTCATACTTGGAGTTGACGAAGCATTTCCACTTGGAGTCATCGAGACCCATGAAGTCACCACGGTAGTAGAAACCGGGGTAACGGGACTCTTCACGGAATTCAATGTGCTGCATGTGCAGGCGTACAGTCCACAGTCTGTGGAACTGTTCCCAACAGCGCATGAGTTCGTGGAGGTCACGAGCAGCCAGTTTTCTGGAGTCTTCTTCGAGCATTTCGAGAAGATGGAAACCGGTGTGCAGCAGGGACTTGGAGGTAACGTACATGGTACCAACACCACCACCGTATTCATCAGTTGCCTTAACAAGGCGCATCATGAAGTTCTTGGGAGTGATGTAGTTGGGGTTAACTACGGGGTCGGTAGAGATGCCTTTACCTTCTTCGTAGGTGTACCAGGGCTGGTAGATCTCTTTAGCGAGATCAGCAGCGTTTTCTTTCAGAGCGGGTTTGAAGTCTTTGTGATCAACAACCCAGCGTACCATCTGCTTACCAACGATACGACCTTCAGCGTGAGAACCGGAAGAGAACTTGTGACCGGATGCGCCAACACCGTCAGCACAGGTCCAGAGGCCGTTAACGGTGGTCATACGGTTGTAGACTTTACCGTTGTCAGCTTTAACTTTGTAATCTTCGGGAACCCAGTCTTCGTCCGGACCGGAAGTCCAGATACCGCAGCAACCGGAGTGGGAGCCGAGGAGGTAAGGTTCGGTGGGCATGATTTCGGAACCGGAGTTTTCAGGTTCGATGTTCTGACAAGCCCAGAGGTTAGCCTGACCAACACACATGTCGAGGAAGTCTTCCCAAGCTTCGGACTCGAGGTGCTTCTGCTCAGCGGGGGTCAGTTCTTTGAAAGTGTTCTGCAGTGCGGTAGCGGTGTCCATGTAGATGGGGCCGCGGCCTTCACGCATTTCACGGAGCATCATGTGGTTACGCAGACAGGTCGGGATAATGTGACCTTTAGCGTAGCCGCGCTCTTCGTAAGGCTTGAGCATTGCGCGGTTAGTTTCGCAGTAGTCTTCGCCTTTGTAGTTGGTTGCTTTAGCTTTGAAGAGCAGGAACCATGCACCAACCGGACCGTAACCGTCTTTAAAACGAGCGGGTACGAAGCGGTTTTCCATCATGGTCATTTCAGCGCCAACCTGAGCACACATGGTGTAGGTGGAACCTGCGTTCCATACGGGGTACCATGCACGACCCATACCTTCACCGGTAGAGCGAGGACGGTAAACGTTAACTGCACCACCACATGCAACAACAGCAGCGTTACATTTGAAAACGTATACTTTGTTTTCACGAGTGGAGAAACCTACAGCACCAGCGATGCGGTTGGGCTCGTTAGCGTCGAGGAGCATTTTAACGATGAAGATACGTTCCATGTAGTTATCTTCGCCGAGAGCGAGCTTAGCTGCTTCAGCAACGATGCACTTGTAGGATTCACCGTTAATCATCATCTGCCAGCGACCGGAACGAACGCAAGCGTCGCCGTTACGCAGGGAGAGACCAGCTGCTTTAGCAGCTGCACCGTCGAGGTTCTTACCGTCTTTTTTGATCCAGCAGGGAAGGCCCCACTCTTCAAAAAGGTGAACGGAGTCATCAACGTGACGGCCGAGGTCAAAAATAAGGTCTTCGCGAACGAGGCCCATGAGGTCAGTACGAACCATGCGTACGTAGTCATCAGCATCGTTTTCGCCAAGATAGGTGTTAATAGCGGAAAGACCCTGTGCGATAGCACCGGAACGTTCCATAGCAGCTTTATCGAGAAGCATGATGGAGATGTCGCCACCAGCTTTTTCGATCCAACGGCATGCTTCATAAGCAACACCGCAGTTACCCATACCACCACCGACGAGGAGCAGGTCCACGTCTTTTTCTATAAGCTCAGGTTCTGCGAGAGCAACACCTTTGGAAGCTTCTTTACTAGGGAGAAGAGGCATGTTTCCTCCTTAATTAGGTTTTTAAGATTGCGTGAATTAATACACCTAAGACAAATGCTTAGCAGTGATTAATCCAGATCCTTCCAAGCAGTAGTCTTGTCTGCTTCAGCAACGTCAAACTTCTGTCCGAGAACTTCTTTGGGGGTAGCCAGTTCAGTTTCGGTGAAGAGCAGCTCGTTGTCGAAATCAGTCGGCTCGGGTTTACCTTCATAAGGTTTGATAGAACCTTCAGGGGTAGTGCGGATGGGGAACTTGAAGCGTTTTACGTTACCGTTACGGAATTTAACGGTCCACATGATGTCTTCAGCAGAACGCATGGGGATGGAAGTACCACCCATGGGTGCGAAGTCACCGTAGGGACGTGCTTCGATAGCGCCCTGGGGACAAATTTTAACGCAGGAGTAACACTCCCAGCATCCTTCGGGTTCCTGGTTGTAAGCCCGCATTTCTTCGGGATCCAGGATCATAAGATCGTTAGGGCAGATGTACATGCAGGCGGTCTTTTCTCCACCTTTACAGCCATCACACTTTTCCGGATTGACAAAGGTCGGCATACCTAGTCCTCCTAAAAGGGTTTAATGTTATCAATCACCGACATCCTATAACCATTTATAATCTTGCCTAATGTTTAAGGCTCGTGAAAATAGTAACTATCAAGCCCCACACCCGGTGTCAAGACGAAAGTGAAATTTAGAACAAGCTAATTTCAATTCCGTTAAATAAACGGTTCTGAAACACTGCCGCCAAGGTTTTCGCAACCTTAAAAACAGGCACGGCCTTTTGCGGCAAAACAATAATGTGTTCCATCATGGATAGGTATTTAGTTCAATCTAGCCTTTAATTGCAAGCCTTTTTTTCAGATTATGAGATATTCTTCACAACGACTCTAACAAACTGATTTTACACGCCAAGAACGTAGAGATTCCCCTGATTTTCTCTAGAAAAAATTCAAACCATATCTACATATAATATGATAAGACAAAACACACCCTGCCACCAAACCTTCGCGCAGCCCATGTTTTCACCCCGAAACCTCCCCTACAAAACCAACACGCAAGCACATTTCCCGAAAACTCAAGCATCAAAAGCACAAAACCCATTGAATTTACTATTCAAATTCAACACTAAAAATCAAAATCAACAATCCGACGACCTAGAGCAAGTGAAAAATTTCACTCCTTTTCAAATTTGCCCTTGACATTTCTTTCACAAACCATTCATAACCCCTTTTAAGCTTTATGGGGAAAATGCTTTTTAGGACTATCCTGAAAGCTCACTCCATGATAATGGTTTTTACGAATTTTCGTTCCGCAGACCCGCTTCACTTTAGAAGCGCAGCCTCCACAGTATACCCGGAGGCCGAAGATTTCTTATCCGGAGGTCTTGCGGAAGGGCCAAGGTGTTGAAAAAATAATTACTACAAGGAGACGTAAACATGTCTAAGCTCGTAGCCCCTCACGGTGGTAAAGGTCTTGTATGCTGCCTGCTCGAAGGCGCAGAACTCGCTGCTGAACAGAAAAAAGCAGAAGGTCTGAAAAAGATTGAAATTTCCGCCCGCGCAAAGGGTGACCTCATCATGATGGGATGTGGTGGCTTCTCTCCCCTGAACGGCTTCATGGGTAAAGCTGACTGGAAAGGCGTTTGTGAAAAATTCCTGATGGAAGACGGCACTTTCTGGCCTGTTCCGGTAACCCTCGACTCCGACGATGAAGACGTTAAAGTCGGCGACGAAATCGCTCTCGTAAACGACGGTGAAGTATACGCAACCATGCAGATCACCGAAAAATACGAAATGACCGAAGAAGACAAGAAGTGGGAATGCTACGAAGTCTTCAAAGGTGAAGGTGAAGAGTCCGAAGATTCCATCTTCTGGAAGACTGCTCTCGAAGATCACCCCGGCGTACAGATGGTTATGGCTCAGAAGAAGTACAACCTCGCTGGCCCCGTTAAAGTTCTCTCCGAAGGTGAGTACCCCGAACAGTACAAAGGCGTTTACCTGCGTCCCGCAGAAACCCGTGCAATGTTCGACGAAAAAGGCTGGTCCACAGTTTCCGCTCTCCAGCTCCGTAACCCCATGCACCGCTCTCACGAGTTCCTGGCAAAAATCTCCATCGAAGTATGTGACGGTTGTCTGATCCACTCCCTGATCGGTAACCTCAAGCCCGGCGACATTCCTGCTGATGTTCGCGTTAAAGCTATCGACACTCTCGTTGAGCACTACTTTGTTAAAGAAAACGTTATCCAGGCCGGTTACCCCCTCGATATGCGTTACGCAGGTCCCCGTGAAGGCCTCCTCCACGCTACCTTCCGTCAGAACTACGGTGTTAACCGCATGCTGATCGGTCGTGACCACGCTGGTGTTGGTGACTTCTACGGTCTGTTCGAAGCTCAGGAAATCTTCGACAAGATTCCTTACGCAACCGAAGCTTGCCCCGAGCCCGGCAAAGCTCTCCTTTGCGAGCCCATGAAGATCGACTGGACCTTCTACTGCTACAAGTGCGACGGCATGGCTTCCCTGAGAACCTGCCCTCACGAAAAAGAATCCCGCGTAATCCTCTCCGGTACCAAGCTGCGTAAAGCTCTGTCCGACGGTGCTGAGATCGTGGATCACTTCGGTCGTGACGAAGTACTCGTACAGCTCCGTGAATACTACGAAGGCCTCACCGAAAAGGTTGAAGTCAAAATGCAGGGCGCAGCTTCCGGCGACGCAATGTAATTTGAGTAGTATCACTACTTGCTTATTCAGGGGGGAGGCGTTTTGCGCCTCTCCCCTTTTTTTTGTAATAATCTAAAATCACGGGTATTTTTCACGTAAAACGACGGGGGTTGCCCATCAAAGCAAATCGCGCTATTAAGGTGGACTTCCCTATATCACATTTCAGGAAACAAAAATAATGCCCGAATATAAAAAATTTGACCGTTCCGGCGGTTCCGCACCGCGTAGACAGTCCCTGCTTGACGAAATCAAAGAGCTGGACGCAAGACTTCTTTCCCTCATATCCCGCAGAAATTACCTCATGGGTAAAGCTGCATCCAAGCGCAAGCAGAAAGGTCTGCCCCTCGGTGACCCGGATATGGAAAGACGTATCTTTGAAACATGGACCGCAGAAGCCGGTAACAAAAAGTTTGACGTGAAAACAGCACGCCGCGTTTTCGATCAACTTAACAACCTTGCTTACGCAGGTGTTGCCAAACCGGAAAACCGCAAGCTTTCCACTTATGTTCTTTCCCCGCCCCAGAAGCCTGTGAACGTGACCTTCGACGGTCCCGGCTCCCTGCTGCAGTCCAAGCTCTGGATTGCACTGAGTGCTGCTGCCGGTGCTGAATCCAAAATGGGTCCGCTCTGCGTCAATGACGAGATCACCGAATTGATCAAAGCATTCAACCAGGCCGGAGCACATCTTTCATGGGATGGCGAGACCGTTGAATCCCGTTCCGGTGACGGCATTGAATTCGAGGAAAAACTCGTCTTTGCCGGAGATGACGCCATGACCATGTTCCTGACCATTGCCTTCGGTCTTAAGACTGTAGGCAAGTTCAAAATCGCCGGCGGCCCCATCCTTAAACAGTACGACTCCAGACCTCTGGCCGAAATTCTTTCCCCGCTGGGCGCAAGGCTGAATACCCTTGACTTGCAGAGCCACGGACTGCCTGCACGCCTCGAATGCGGCGGACGCATGGCCTCCTCCCTTGAAATTTCTGAAGACATTCCTGCTGGATTTGTTGCTGCACTGGCTCTGGCCGCGTGGACCTATCCGCAGGGACTGACCTTCAAATTCGCTGAAGACTGGCAGGGCAAAGACCTGCTCAAGGAAGTTGTTGCTGTGCTCAAGAAGTGCGGAGTTAAAGCCAAGCTCAGTGAAACAGAATGCTCTGTTCCGGCCACCAAGGGGATCTCCGTACCGGAAGAACCGGCCATTGCACTGGAACCCGAACTCTGTGCCGCCCTGCTCTCCATCCCCGCTTTCAGCGACGGTCAGGTGACCATCAACGGAGAATGGCCCAAATCCGCCATTGCCGAAGATGCACTTGTAACCCTCAAGAAAGGTGGCGTGGACATTAAAATTTCCAAAGGAAGTATCACTGCATCCAAGGGTGAAGCTGCAGCTGATCTCTCCTTTGATTTCGGAAATGCAAACGACCTCTTCCCCGTGGGTCTGGCCCTTGCGGTCAACTCCCGCTCCGAATGCAAGCTCGGCAACATTGCCGACACTGTGCTGTTCGAACAGGGCGTTGAACTGCTTGAACGTCTCGGCATCAAGTACGAGCGTGAAGATGACGGCCTTACCGTTATCCCCGGCAGACTCAAATGGGACGAAGCATGGTCTGCACCGACCCCCTTCTTCGGTATTGCTCTCGGTCTTCTGGCCTGGATGCGTCCCGGAATCTCCATTGAGAATCCCGGCGATGTAACTGATCTCTGGCCCCGTTACTGGACCCTCTACAACAGCCTGCCGGAAATCAATGGACTCAAAGACCCTGAGGTTAAGAAAAAAGATGAATCAAAAACCAGAAGAAGAATCAAAATCGATTAGTATCCCTGAGATCGAAGTAGAAATCGAAAACTTTAAGAAGGAACTGGAACTCTGCATTCAGCGCACTAAAAAGCTGCTGGAGAGCGAGGTTCCTTCTGAAGGGATCTTTTTTGCCAATGAAATCTTCGAATCCAAACAGGATAAACTACGTCTGGAAGCAGAGATTGACATCCGTCAACGAAAAATAAACCGAATGCGCCTCGGAATGGAAGGATAACTGACCCCCGCCCTCATAACAGCTTTAGCGGGCACTTTATGAAGTACGCGGGTATGCGACGTACAACAGGACACTTAGTTTCAAATCTGCTTATGAAAAGCACAATCACTCCGGAGGTATCATGGGTTTAAACATAACTGAAAAGATCATATCAGCGCATCTCTTGAACGGCGAAATGAAGCCGGGCACTGAAGTCGGGCTACGAATTGATCAGACTCTTACTCAGGATGCCACCGGCACGATGGCTTATCTGCAATTTGAAGCCATGGGTATTGATAAGGTCCAGACCGAACTTTCTGTAAGTTACGTGGACCACAACACCCTGCAGATGGGATTCCGCAACCCGGATGACCACCAGTACCTGCGTACGGTCGCCGCCAAGCACGGCGTTGTCTTTTCCCCGGCCGGAACCGGTATCTGTCACCAGCTGCATCTGGAAAACTTTGCCAAGCCCGGCAAGACCCTGATCGGCTCCGACAGCCACACCCCCACCGCAGGCGGACTCGGTTCTCTGGCCATGGGTGCGGGCGGACTTTCCGTTGCCCTGGCCATGGCCGGACAGCCTTACTCCATCCCCATGCCCAAGGTGGTCAAGGTGGATCTTTCCGGCGCACTGACCGAATGGGCTTCAGCCAAAGACATCATCCTCAAGCTGCTTGAGCTCAAGACAGTTAAAGGCGGCGTGGGCGTTGTATTCGAATTCGCAGGAGAAGGCGTTAAGTCTCTCACAGTTCCCGAACGTGCGGTTATCACTAATATGGGTGCGGAACTGGGAGCTACCACTTCCATCTTCCCCAGTGATGACAACACCAAGGCTTTCCTTAAGGCCATGGGCCGCGAAGAAGACTGGTCCGAACTCATTGCCGACACTGACGCAACTTACGCCGAAGTAGTCGAAATCAACCTTTCCGAGCTGGAACCGCTGGTGGCCCAGCCGCATATGCCGGACCGTGTTGTCACCGTAAAGTCCCTTGCCGGGCTCAAGGTCAACCAGTCCGCCATCGGCTCCTGCACCAACTCTTCCTACTCCGACCTGAAAACAACAGCGCTGATCCTGCAGGACCAGCAGCTGCCTGAAGGCGTGGACCTGATGATCTCCCCCGGTTCCAAGCAGGTTCTCAAAATGCTTGCCTCCGACGGACTCATCGCCAATTTCCTTGATTCCGGTGCACGTCTGCTGGAATGTACCTGCGGACCCTGCATCGGCATGGGCGGTTCCCCCACCTCTGCCGGAGTCAGCGTGCGTACCTTCAACCGTAACTTTGAAGGCCGCAGCGGAACCCAGGATGCTCAGGTATATCTGGCCAGCCCGCAGACTGCTGCCAAACTGGCACTTGCCGGGGAATTCACCGATCCGGCCACTTGGGGCACCCCGCCGGCCAAGATCGAATTCCCGGAAGATGTGCCTTCCATCCGCCACCTGTTCATCTTTCCTCCGGAAAACCGGGACGAAATTGAAATCGTGCGCGGGCCGAACATTGTTCCCCTTGAAACTTTCTCCGCCCTGCCGGATGAGGTTTCCTCAGAAATCCGCCTCAAAGTGGAAGATGATATCACCACCGACCACATACTGCCTGCGGGCGCACAGATCACAGCTCTGCGTTCCAACATCCCGGCCATCAGCGAATATATCTTCAGCCGGGTTGATGAAGGTTTTGTAGGCCGTATGAAAGCCGCCGAAAGCGGAATCATCCTCGGTGGAGAAAACTACGGACAGGGTTCCAGCCGCGAGCATGCAGCTCTCGGCCCCCGTCATCTGGGCGTTGTTGCCGTTATTACCAAGTCTCTTGCCCGCATTCACCGGGCAAATCTTATCAATTTTGGCATTCTACCCCTTGTACTCTCTGAAAAGAGCGATTACGACAGATTGTCTGAAGGTAGTAAATTGACTATTGATACCACCAGCATCACCCCCGGCGGCGAATCCGTTGCCATGGCTGACGGTGCTGAAATCAAAGTCAAAAACGACCTTTCGGCAAAAGAGCTGGATATTATTAAAGCCGGCGGCCTGCTGAACTACGTAGGCAAACAATTGTAAATGAGTATGGCAGGAAGGACGCAGCTGCGCCCTTCCTGCCTGTTGTAAATAGAATTAACATTAGAAAGCAGCATCTGCTGCAAACGGAGAATGAAGAAGCCATGATGGACATTCTGCGCCAAAATTCCCAGAGCTGGTTGATTAAACTTATGCTCTTCATCATCGCCGCTGTTTTTGTACTTGCCTTCAGCACAGGCGGATTCGACGGCAACACTGATCCGGTTATCGCTTATGTCAACGACGAGCCGGTTCCCACTCAGGAATTCATGCAGGTTTACCGCGAAACAGCCGAAGCTATGCGGGCCCAGAATCCCAACATTGACTCCGACCAGCTTCAGTCGCCTGAATTCAAAAAAGCAGTGCTTGAGCAGATGGTCAGCAAAAAGCTTCTTGAAGCTGAAGCACGGAAGCTGGGGCTCTCTGTTTCCAACAATGAGCTTTCCTACAGCATCAGACAGATTCCCGCTTTCAGCGGTGCGGAAGGTAAGTTTGATATGAATCTTTATCAGGCTTTCCTGCAGAGCAGATCCATGTCTGCCGCTACTTTTGAAAATAACATGCGCAACAGTGCCTTGATCCGCAAGCTTCAGCAGTACGTAACCCTGCCGGTCAAGCCCTCTGAAGCCGAAGCTCGTGAGCTTTTCAACACCGCTTCTGAAAAAGTCCAGATCGACTACTACTATATTCCCAGCGCGGACCTGGTGAAGCATGTAAAGATCAGTGATAAGAGCATTGAAAGTTTCTACAAAAGCAATCCTGATAAGTTTACTATTCCTGCCCGCTCCGTAGTCAAATACATTGCTTTCACCCCGGAAGAACTCTCTATCAACGAGACAGTGACTCCCGACGAAGTCAAGGCTTACTACGAAGCAAACAAAGATTCTTTCCAGCAGGATGAGCAGGTCAAAGCCCGTCACATCCTCATCGCAGTGGATGAAAACGGATCCGACAAGGACGTTGCGGCAGCTGAAAAGAAAATCAAAAAAGTTCTCGCCAAAGCCAAGTCCGGTCAGGATTTCGGCAAACTGGCTGAAAAATACTCTGAAGGCCCCAGCAGCTCCAAAGGCGGAGAGCTGGGCTGGTTCGGAAAAGGAGCCATGGTTAAACCTTTTGAAGATGCAGCTTTTGCTCTCAAAAAGGGTGAAGTCAGCAAGCCCGTACGTACCCGTTTCGGCTGGCACCTGATCAAGGTTGAAGACATTCGTAAAGCCGGCCAGAAAGAACTGGATCAGGTCAAGGATGAAATCAGCACCATCATTGCTCAGGAAAAGGCAGCTGATTCCATCAGCGATAAACTCGACCATGCCATTGACCTGCTTGCCTCCGGCATGAAGCTGGACAAAGTTTCAGAAGAACTGGGCATAGGTTCCAAGAAAAGCGATCAGGCTACTGTCCAGAACCTGTCTCAGGCTTTCGGCATGACTGAAAGTGCAGCTCAGACCATCATCGGTCTGCCCAAAGACAGCTCCACAGAAATGCCTGTAGCAATTGACGGCGGCTATCTCCTCGTTGAAAAAGAAGAAGATATCCCTCCGTCCCTAAGTCCGCTCAAAGATGTTAAGGAAGACATCAAAAACTTCCTGACCCAGAAACACGCCATTGAGCTGGCTAAAGCCAAGGCGACTGTCCTCATGGGACAGCTGCAGGCAAAAGACTCTGAGGCCAAAATCCTGAAGTCCATCAAGAAAGACCTCAAAACTTCCGAACCCTTCGGACGTGACGGTTTTGTCCCCGGTCTGGGCATGAACCCCAGACTGGCTCAGGCTGCTTTTGCTGCCCCCAAGGACAAATGGCTCTCTGAAGCATTTGAATTCCCGGGCGGCTTCATCGTTGCCCGTGTGGATGAACGCATTCCTCCCAAGGAGGAAGCCTGGACCGCTCAGAAGGACATGTTCATGAATGCCATTTTCCAGCAGCGCAGCAATGAAGTCTTCAATTCCTTCCTTACCGAACTGCGATCCAAAGCGAAAGTTGACTACATTCGCAAGGACCTCCTGAACTAATACGGTCACACCAAGATCATAAAAACGGGTCTGTTCTTGTCGAACAGACCCGTTTTTTTATACGAAACACAACAACTTTTGTTTTAAACAGTTATTTTACCTTGCACAGTTTTTTCCTACGGAGTAACAGCTTTACACTAAGGCTTGTTATTATAGGAGTAGGAAAGACCATAGGATGAAAGACCATGCTTCAAATCCCCCAAGGATATAAATTCGCAGCTCTTGAAGCCGGATTCAAATACAGCGGCCGCAATGATCTGGCCCTGATAATCAGTGATGTCCCCGCTGTGGGCGCAGCCGTTTTCACAAAAAATAAATTTCAGGCCGCTCCGGTGACCGTGGGTAAAGAGATTCTGGCTGAATCACAAATTGTGCGCGGAGCCATTATCAATGCCGGGCTGGCCAATGCCTGCACCGGGGCTGAAGGAATTGAAGACTGCAGGGAAAGCCTTGTACTGGCAGCCAAATATCTTTCCATCAGTGACCGGGACCTGCTGCCCGCATCCACCGGAGTCATCGGCCCCCGTTTCAATATGGACAGATGGCGCGAAGCAGCACCCAGGCTGAAAAAAGCACTGTCCGACAATGACCCGGTCAAGGCCGCCAAAGCGATCATGACCACGGACAAATTTCCTAAACTGGCCTGGGGTGAAATCATCTGTGACGGCAAGCCCGTGCGCATACTCGGCATGTGTAAAGGAGCAGGCATGATTTCCCCGGACATGGCCACCATGCTCGGCTTTGTGACCTGCGATGCGGAAGTCGATCCCCTGTGGTGGCAGGAAGCCCTGCGCCGCTGCATCGACAAAAGCTTCAACTGTGTCACAGTAGACGGAGACACCAGCACCAATGATACGGTCATGGCCTTTGCCAACGGTGCTTCCGGTGTGAAGGCTGACAATGATCACATAAAAGATGCCATCGAAGCCCTGCTTCTGGATATCTGCCAGCAGCTTTCCTACATGATTGTTCAGGATGCCGAAGGCGGAACCAAAGTCATGCACATCAATGTGACCGGAGCGGCATCTGATGAAGATGCGCAGCTTATCGTCCGGGCTGTGGGCAACTCTCCGCTGGTCAAGACTGCACTCTTCGGCGAAGACCCCAACTGGGGCCGCATTGTCGCCGCAGCAGGCCGCAGCGGAGCTGAGTTTGATCCCGAAAAGCTGACCTTAAGTTTCGGCAAAATCGTGGTCTTTGAAAAAGGTAAGCCTGTGGAAGGCGACATGGACGCCCTACTGGAACCGATCATGCGCAAACAGGATGTTCAGGTTAACATCACCCTCGGCGACGGCAAAGGATCATCCCTGCTTCAGGCGTCCGACCTGACCCGCGAATATATCAGCATCAATGCCGACTACAGGTCATAATAATTTCACAATCCCCTGTCAGAACCAGATATTTATATGATGAAAAACCTTAAAAACCGCGACAAGATGACCAGACTTGCCGATTTCCTCTTTGAGGTCGGCATGCTGCGCAAAACCCCGCGTACCGGATACCAGTTCTTAGGCACTGGTTCCGAATCCGTAGCCGACCACTCCTACCGGGTGGCGGTACTTGGTTACGTACTGGCCGACATGGCCGGAGCGGATATGGCCCGTACAGTATTCATGTGTTTGTTCCATGACCTGCATGAAGCCCGCACCGGGGACTTCAACTACGTAAACCGTATCTATAACCGCAGCTACCGGGACCGGGCTCTGCGCCACACATTGGCCGGAACCGGGCTGGAAGACAAAATTTTCCCCCACTGGGAGGAACTGGAAGAGTGTGAGACCCTTGAATCAAAACTGGCTCAGGATGCAGACCAGCTTGACTTCATTCTCAATCTCAAGGAAGAGCTGGACATGGGCAACCCCTATGCAGGAAAATGGCTGGAATCGGCCTTAAAACGGCTGCGCACTGAAGAAGGACAGCAATTGGCCGATAAAATAGCTGAAACTGACCACAAGGACTGGTGGTATCTCGGCCCTCCGCCAAGCTGGTGGGAGAACAAAAACGGCCTTGATGATGAGGATTGATAAAAGTTTGCGGGTAAAAACTCACCCGGTCAATGAAATTACTGCCGTTACAGGCTTTTCACTCTTTTATTTTCCTGATCACTGTGCTAAGTGGACGGTTTAGGCTGAGTAACTACTGAATTAACTTTTTTATACAGAATTTATATATAAAACGACCATGTCCCAAGCTGAATCCGAAAACAAAATGCTCCTGCCCTTAAACCTGCTGGGTAAATACTGTATGCACCTGCTCTCCGAAGCAGGTGCCATGTTCATTTTCCTGCTGGACGGCATTTTTCACGTATTCAGTTCTCTGGGAATCTTCCAAAAAACGGTAAAAGAACTTTACTTCATCGGAGTAAAATCTCTTACTGTCATCTCCCTGATCGGGCTTTTTACGGGCATGGTTGTCGGTCTCCAGACCCAGTATGCGTTATCCAAATTCGGCTCCGACGGTTTCCTGGGCGCAGCAGTGGCCCTTTCTCTGGTCCGTGAACTAGGTCCGGTACTCACCGCCATCATGCTCACCGGACGCGCCGGGTCTTCCATGACCGCTGAAATCGGGGTCATGCGTATTTCCGAACAGATTGACGCCCTTGAGCTCATGGACATCAACCCTATGAGCTATCTGGTCAGCCCCAAGCTGCTGGCATCGCTTATTTCCTTTCCCATACTGACCGCCCTTTTCGACCTGATCGGCATTGCAGGCGGCTACATGACCGGAGTCTCACTGCTGGGCGGTAATTCCGGAGTATACTGGCACCGGGTGCACACAGCCCTGGGCTGGGACGATATTTCCGCCGGATTCAACAAATCCCTTGTTTTTGCTGTGCTGGTCTGTACCGTATGCTGCTTTCAGGGTTATTTCACCCACCACCGCAAAGACGGCAAAGGCCCCGAAGGCGTGAGTCAGGCAACAACAACCGCTGTAGTCATGTCCTGTGTGCTGGTCCTCGTGGCCGACTACATCATAACCTCCATACTTCTCTAGAGGGACCTGATGAGCAGCACAGCACCTGATATTAAAATCGAGAACCTGACCATCGGCTATGACGACACGCCGGTGGTATCAAATATCAACGCCACCCTTCCCGGCGGGGGAATTTCGGTCATTCTCGGACGTTCCGGATGCGGCAAATCAACCCTGCTTAAGAACATCCTCAAGCTGAACACTCCCATGGATGGAGCTGTTTATCTTGGCAGGCACAATATTTACGAACTCAAACGCAAGGCATTCCGCTGCCTCAAGCAGCGCATCGGTGTTCTCTTTCAGGACGGCGCACTGCTCGGTGCCCTGAACCTGTTCGACAACGTGGCCCTGCCTTTGCGTGAGCACACCAGACTTAAGCAGCCTGAAATCTACGAGGTGGTCAAAGCAAAGCTCAGTCTCGTGGGTCTTGAAGAATTCATGGATTATTATCCCAACGAACTTTCAGGCGGCATGCGCAAAAGAGCCGGACTGGCCCGGGCCATGGTCATGGACCCGGACATCCTCTTCTGCGACGAGCCGACATCCGGACTTGATCCCATCAACTCGGCTGAGCTGGACGGGCTGCTGCTGGAACTCAAAGAACGATTCGACATGACCATCGTCGTTGTCAGCCATGATCTGGCCAGCATGGAAACCATTGCCGACTACGTTGTAGTGCTCGGTGAAGGAAAAACACTTTTCAAGGGACACAAAGAAGAGCTTGTAGCTACGGAAGATCCCTATTTAAGACAGTTTCTGGATCGTGAAGGCGAAAAACGGGAAGCCCCCCGTCTGACCATGGCCCCCCTTGATCCTGCAGTAATGAAAATGGATTGCGCCAAATACATTGGCGATTTGAACAGCAATTAAATGCATATGGACTTCGGCATGAAAAAATATCCTAAAGAAACAGCGGTCGGCATCTTCGTCTTTCTCGGTTTACTCTGTATTATATATATGAGTGTAAAACTTGGTGACGTCCATGTGTTTGCCGATGACCATTACCATGTGCAGGCCAGCTTCAACGACATCACCGGGCTGCGGGTCAATTCCCCGGTGGAAATGATGGGTGTACCCATCGGGCGGGTGAATAAAATCGAACTTGACCTGGAAAAGCAGAAAGCAGTGCTGACCCTGAGCATTGAAAACCGCATAGAACTTACTGACGACGCCATTGCCTCGGTTAAGACCAGCGGACTGATCGGCGACAAATATATCAAGATAACCCCCGGAGGAGTGGGTGATCCCATCGAACCGGGTGGAGTTATAATTGAAACTGAGTCAGCAATTGATATTGAAGACTTGATCAGTAAGTATGTTTTTGGCAATGTCTAAAAAACAACCTCAAATAAATAATCGGTTCTCAAAAATGAAAAGAACATTATCCATAATTATCATCGCCCTGCTCCTTTCCAGCTTTGCCGGAACCTGTTTCGCGGCAGCTGACAACTCCCCCATGGTCCGCCTGCGGTCCGGGATTCAGGGAGTAATCGAAATTCTCAACGATCCCCAGTACAAGGGGAACCCTGAGATGCGGGAAAATCAAATTCTCAAAATCCGCGAAACCATAAAGGATTTCTTCAATTTTGAAGAGCTTTCCAAACGCTCTGTTGGCCGCCCGTGGCTGCAGTTCACCCCCGAAGAACAGGAAAGATTCGTGGGCCTTTTCACTGATCTGCTGGAGCAGACCTACCTCGCAAGAATCGAAGATTATTCCGGTGAAAAAGTCGCATTTGACAAAGAGACAATAATTAAGGGAAAATACGCCCAAGTAGATACCCGCTTGCTGACCGGCAAGCAGGATATTCCTGTTTTCTACCGTATGAAACTTAAAGACGGTGAATGGGATGTTTATGATGTAAAGATTGAAGGCGTCAGCCTGGTCAAAAACTACCGGACCCAGTTTTCCGGAATTCTTGACACCACCAACGATAAAACTTTTGCCGCCAGCAAAAAAGATCTCTTTGACCGTCTTGAAAAGAAGTGCGAAGAGTTGAAATTCAACCCCAAAGCCGCAGCTGAAAACGGCAAGAAATAACGGAAAACAACCATGACCCGGAACTACTCCACAACCATCCTTGCCTTTCTGGTGTTCGCAGTTATCCTGCTGACCTTTCCTTCCAAGGTCCGGTCAGCGGAAAGCACTGAGCCGGTGATGGTCGCACAAGTGGCATCAGGTGTAATCGGCGAAGTCAAAAACAATCCTGAAGAATACGCTGACGATGAATTCAGCGAAGATATGTGGGGCGACTCCGAGCATCACGAGGCGGCTTCCGCTTCTGATCCGTGGCAGGGCTATAACCGGGCCATGTTCAAGTTCAACGATTACCTGTACTTCAACATCATGAAGCCCATCACCAAGGGTTACATGTACGTGGTGCCCTTAAGACCCAGAACATGGACCAACAACTTTTTCCAGAATATCCTCTACCCTGTGCGTTTCACCAGCTGTGTTCTGCAGGGTAAATTCTATACTGCCGGTGCCGAGACATCCAAATTCATCGCCAACTCCATTTTCGGAATGGGCGGACTCGGTAACGTCGCCGGTGAAGCACAATCCACCATGCCTCTGTACATGGGAGCAGAAGACATGGGCCAGACTTTCGGAGTCTGGGGCATTCCCAACGGCCCGTACTTCGTGCTGCCCTTCCTCGGCCCCTCCACCGTACGTGACGCTGTGGGTGTAGGGATCGATACCTTCGCGCTCAACCCCTTCTGGTGGTTCGGCATTCCCTGGTACTACTCCGCCTCCGCAGGCGCGTACAACCAGATCAACAAACTTTCATTCCACATCGGGGAATACGAATCCCTCAAGGAAGGCTCCATTGATCCTTACCTTGCCCTCAGGGATGCTTACCTGAGCTACCGCGCCAAGCAGGTTCAGGATGCTAAGATTGACCCCAACAAACCCAAACCGCAGATGACCACCAACCCGGATGCGGTTCCCGAAAAATAATTGCCGTGAAAATCGCAGTTATCTCTGACACACACCTCCGTGAGCCTGATCAAAGGCTCACGGAGGTTTTTAATAAGTACCTTGCAGATGCGGACCTGCTCCTGCATTGCGGGGACATGGTCACCTTTTCCATGTGGCAGTTCTTCTGCCAGCATCCCAACTTCCACGCCGCACTGGGCAATTGCGATGAATGGGTTCTTTCCGATCATATACAGCCGCTGGAATCCGTTAATTTCCACGGCCTGCGCATAGGCATCGCCCACGGCTGGGGAGCGCGTTCACAAGTATCCCGCAATGTAGCCGATTCCTTCGGACCTGACTTTGATCTCGTCTGCTACGGACATACCCATATTCAGGACTGGTCTATCGTCAACGGAGTGCAGATGCTCAATCCCGGCAGCCTGACCTCGCCCCGCGACGAACGCCCGCCCTGCGTAGCATTTGTAGAAGTAGACAACGAACAAAACATGGAATGCTCTTTCGTGCCTGTGGATTAAAACGTAATTTCAAAAAAAGAGGGGGAGATGTGTACACATCTCCCCCTCTTTTTTTGAAATAAAAAATTGTTTTTACGCAAACGGATCACTAAGCAACTTATACTCACCGTTCTTTTCTTCAAAAATCCCTTTTCCCGCCATATCGGCAAGCATTGTTTTGATCTTACCGATTTCGCCGGGCGCAAGGACTTTGCCGCCTTCCATCTCCAAATACGACAGAGGCAGATACTCAGCCTTGCCTCTCTTGAACAATGCAACCAGAAATTTTTCAGTCAGTTTTTTAGCTCCAGCCATCTGCATATCCTCCTTTCAGAAACAACTAGTTGAGCATGAAATTACGCACCCCGGTAAAGAATATCTGGGCAGCGATGGACGCGACAAACAGCCCGGTCAAGCGGCTCATGATGTTCAAACCGCGTCTTCCCAGCAGCCGTTTGAGGCTTGAGGATACAAATAACAGAATTCCTACTGTTAATACAGCAGCAACAAGAGCACCGCAGGCCAAAGCCATATCTTTATACCCCTGCACGGATGAACCCATGACCAGCAGAGCACCGATGGTTCCGGGACCGACCACAATGGGTATGGCAAGGGGAACCACAGCAATATCGTCATCCTCATTACCGGCGTCGAACTTCTTGCCCCCGCCGTTAACCATATTCAGGGCTGAAAGAAAAAGCACCGCCCCAGCACCGATACGGAAAGCATCAAGAGTAATCCCGAACAGCTCGAAGATGTAACGGCCATAGAGGTAAAGAACCACAGAGCTGATAATAACGGCCACAGTAACCTTCACAGCTGTTTTCTTCCGCTCACTTGGGGTCATTTCCTGTGTCAGGGACAGGAAGGCTGAGATGGCGAAAAACGGGGTCAGGACAAAGAAAAGTTTCAGATAGGTTTGGAAGAAAGTTGCGAGCATGATTTTGCACTCACTGTTAAAATTTTTAATATTAAATGGTGAGATCACCTTTTGTTTGAATTTGATGGAGCTCTCTAACGCTCATTGATTATTCGATCAATAGAAAAATGACCACTTTTTAAAAAAATACATAACTAAAATTATTTCTTTCTTAAAATAATATTTTCTTTGGATTTTCCTTCCAGTCTATCAGCCGGATATGTTATATAATACAACAGCACACTTATATATAACGTAATAACAACACATACACCCAGGAGATTCTGATGTTTAAAAACATGAAGCTGGCAATGAAATTGGGATTGAGTTTCGCACTCATGATCTTTCTCAGTGCTGCCATGGCCTATGTTGGCTATGACGGTATGAGTGGAATTGAAGACAGGGTTGATAAGGCTGATGATGTCAACCGCATGGTCCGTATAATCCTTGAAACCCGGATGAGTGAAAAAAATTACATGCTCCGGGCAGAAGAAGATTACCTGAAAAAACACGCCGAGTTGATCAGCACCTTGAAGTCGCAGGTAAAAACCACAAACACAAAGTTCTCCCAGAAAATCAATCATGACCAGATGACCGAACTGAACGCGGCCGTGGATAAATACAACAATGCTTTTACCGGTTATGTGGAGCTGGTCAAAAAACGAGATGAAACCATGGAGCTGATGCGGGCAGAGGCCCGTACCGCCCTTTCCGGACTGGAAAAGGTGCGTTCAGACCAGAAAGAACAACTGGACTCCATCCTCAGTAACACCCGCCAAAAAATAGTAGCCGGAATCCGCAGGTCTGAATTTGGAACTATCAGCACTCTTTACAATAAAGGGCAGCAGGACATCGAAGACAAGCTGACCAAGGCAGACGATGCCAACCGAGCCATCAAATGGTTCATCACCGCCCGCAAAAATGAAAAAGAATACATAATCTCATCCGACCCCAAATATCTGGAAATGGTCAGGGATGACATTGTTCAGATTGAAAAACTCATTCAGGACCTCAAACGAAGGTTTATCAACCCGGCCAATATCGCGCAGGTAGAAGGAGTGCTTAAATCCATTTCCGGATACTACACTAATTTCCATAACTATACCGGACTCATGGCCCAACAGGTTGAAGCTGAAAAGATCATGGTTGAAGCGGCAAGGGGTGCGGACGCACAGTGCCGTGCCGCACGTGCCGACCAGAAAGCCAAAATGCTGGTCCAGATTGAAACTTCCAGCACGCTGCTTTTCAGCGGTGCACTCATCGCCCTCATACTCGGCCTGCTGACCGCATTTATCCTGACCAAAGCCATCACCGGCCCCATTCAGATGGGCGTCCGTTTTGCACAGCGCATGGCTCAGGGAGACTTTACCCGCACACTGGATATCGATCAGAAAGATGAGGTAGGAATCCTTGCCGCCGCCTTGAACAACATGGTTAACCGTCTTTCCGTGGTAGTAGCCGAAGTGGGCAGTGCCACTGAAAACGTGGCCTCGGGTAGCGAAGAACTTTCCGCCACCGCCGAATCACTTTCACAAGCCTCCACAGAGCAGGCTGCCAATGTGGAAGAAGTATCCTCCTCTATGGAACAAATGACTGCTAACATCCGCCAGAATGCAGAAAACGCCCAGCAGACTGAATCCATTGCCGTGCAGTCCGCACAGCAGGCCGAAGAAAGCGGTGATGCGGTAACTCAGGCTGTGGACGCCATGAAAAATATTGCGGAAAAAATTTCCATCATTGAAGAAATCGCCCGCCAGACCAACCTCCTGGCCCTGAATGCCGCCATCGAAGCAGCCCGGGCAGGAGAACACGGCAAAGGCTTTGCCGTTGTAGCCGCAGAGGTACGCAAGCTTGCCGAACGCAGTGGTGAAGCGGCCCGTGAAATCGGGGACCTGTCCACCGGAACAGTGGATATGGCCGAAAAAGCAGGGGAGATGCTGGTCCAGCTGGTGCCGGATATCAAACGCACCGCTGAACTGGTGCAGGAAATAACCGCAGGAAGCAGCGAGCAGCTCAGCGGAGCAGAACAGATCAACAAAGCCGTGCAGCAACTTGATCAGGTCACCCAGCAGAATGCCTCCGCTTCTGAGGAAATGGCTTCCACTTCCGAAGAACTCTCCAGTCAGGCAGAAGAACTGCAGCAGACCATGGGCTTCTTCAGGGTTAACAACAACGGCAATGCACACGTTCCCCACGCCCTGCCTGCCGCTCACGCAGCTCCCGGACAGAAACAGACCGCACCGCAGGCTGAAAGCGAAGGTTCGGCAGGTCTGGCATTGGACATGGGCAGTAATTTCTCTGATGGGGATTTTAAAAAGTTTTAGGAATGCCTCCGGCGGCCAAAGAAACTTTTTGAAAAAAAAGTTTCTTTGGACTCTTCAAAAACTCTTATCGGGTCTTCGCCGCTCCGTATGAAAATTACTTGCTAGTTTAAACAAAAAGCCTCCCGTGAACATTTCACGGGAGGCTTAAATTATCGCTTGTGTCTGCCGGGATTATTTACCGCAGCACTTCTTGTACTTCTTGCCGCTTCCGCAGGGGCAGGGATCATTGCGGCCTACCTTGGGTTCACTGCGTCGTTTGGGTTTTTTCTTGGTCTCGGTTTCCTCTGAATCGGAATATTCGAGATCGGATTTGCTTTCCTTGTGCTGGAATTCATCTTCGCGAACCTCGGTTTCAATGCGCAGGTGGCAGAGCGCGCGCACGGTGTTTTCCTTGATGCGATCCAGCATTTCGCGGAAGAGCTCAAAACCTTCACGCTTGTACTCGTGCTTGGGATCCTTCTGACCGTAGCCGCGCAGACCGATACCTTCACGCAGGTGATCCATGTTCAGCAGATGCTCTTTCCAGTTGCGGTCAAGGGCTTCCAGCAGGAAGTAACGCTGAATCTCGTGGTAGTGGTCGCCCGCGCTTTCCGCCAGTACACCGAGGATTTCCTGAACCCATTCTTCGGCCTGTTCACGGGTGGGCAATGCTTCCTTGAATTCCTCATTACGGCTCAGACCGCAGAGTTCATCAAGACGGACACGGACCATTTCCTCGGTCTCTTCGTCAAGGGGTTTACCCTTGGCTTCTTCAACAGGGTAGAATGCATCTTCAAAAAGTTCTTCCACAAACTCGGCGGTCATCTCGGACATATCTTCGGAGTTCATGACATCGCGGCGCAGGGTGTAAATTACTTCACGCTGCTGGTTCATGACGTTGTCATAATCGAGGAGTTGTTTACGGATTTCAAAGTTGTGGCCTTCGACCTTCTTCTGGGAATTCTCAATGGCCTTGGTGACCATGCCGTTCTCAATAGGCTCACCTTCTTCCATGCCCAGCTTGTCCATGATCCCGGCGATACGGTCGGAACCGAACAAACGCATGAGATCATCATCAAGGGCAAGGTAAAAACGGGTGGAACCGGGGTCACCCTGACGGCCGGAACGACCACGCAGCTGGTTGTCGATACGGCGTGATTCGTGACGCTCGGTACCGATGATATGCAGACCGCCAGCATCCAGAACACCTTCACCTAGCTTGATGTCAGTACCACGTCCGGCCATGTTGGTGGCGATGGTTACGTGGCCCTTGTGTCCGGCCTCGGCAACGATCTCCGCTTCCTGCTGGTGGTGCTTTGCGTTGAGCACGTTGTGGGGAATCTTGCGCTTCTTGAGCAGGCTGGAAACCAGTTCCGACTTCTCAATGGAGACAGTACCGACCAGCACAGGCTGACCTTTCTTGTACTTGGCGGCAATATCATCGGCAATGGCGTTGTATTTCTCACGCTGAGTCTTGTAGATGGAGTCAGGGTGGTCTTTACGGATCATTGCGGTGTTGGTGGGGATGACGATTACTTCCAGATCGTAAATCTGTGCGAATTCAACACTTTCGGTATCCGCGGTACCGGTCATACCGGCCAGTTTATTGTACATGCGGAAGTAATTCTGGAAGGTGATGGAAGCAAGGGTCTGGTTCTCGGACTCGACCTTAACGCCTTCTTTCGCTTCAAGAGCCTGATGCAGACCGTCGGAGAAGCGGCGGCCGGGCATGAGGCGGCCTGTGAATTCATCAACAATAACCACCTGACCGTCTTTAACGATGTAATCAACATCACGCCCAAAAAGGTGGTGGGCTTTGATGCCCTGCATGATGTGGTGCTGAAAAGAAATATGCTGGGAGTCGTAGAGGTTGTCGATACCCAGAATCTGTTCGCATTTCATGACCCCGTCATCGGTCATGGTGATGGAACGGCCCTTTTCATCAACTTCAAAATCCTTATCCCTTTTAAGCAGGGGAATAATGGAGTTGACCCGGCCGTACATGGAGGTGGCATCGTCGGATGCACCGGAAATAATCAGCGGGGTACGCGCTTCATCAATGAGGATGGAGTCAACCTCATCCACGATACAAAAATTCAGTTCACCCTGAACCAGCTGTTCTTTGTAGAACTTCATGTTGTCGCGCAGGTAGTCGAAACCGAATTCGTTGTTGGTACCGTAGGTGATGTCGCAGCCGTAAGCTTCCTGACGCTCTTCATCACTGAGCCCATGCACAACCACTCCGACAGTCAATCCGAGAAAATTGTAGAGCCGGCCCATCCACTCGGCATCACGCTTGGCAAGATAATCGTTAACGGTAATCAGGTGTACGCCTTTGCCGGAAAGAGCATTGAGGACTGCCGGAAGGGTCGCCACAAGGGTTTTACCTTCACCGGTCTTCATTTCGGCGATACGTCCGCTGTGCAGGACCATGCCGCCGACCATCTGTACATCGTAATGGCGCATTTCAAGGGAACGGATACCAGCCTCGCGCACGAGAGCGAAAACTTCTACCAGAATATCATCAAGGGAAGTGCCTGCGGCAACCTGCTCTTTATATTCAGCTATCTTCTGCGGAAACTGCTCATCTGTAAGCTTTTGCATTTCCGGTTCAAGGGCAGCTATCTGATCAATCTGCGGCTTCAACTTTTTAATAAATCTTTCATTTCGTGAACCGAACAGCTTGGAAACAATCAAATTAAACATCTAAAATCCTTACTTTGATGCGCTTCGCGCTTTTGTCATGGGATTTCGCCTCCGGCGGCCAAAGGGGATAATCCCCTTTGGAATCCCTAAATATTTATCTTTATTTTAAAATTCCAGATAAACAGGCAATTTATAATCGCGGATGTTATTTAATAAGGCTTTATTTCAAAATATCAAGCCAGTGAGCAGCAAAATATTCATCTTTTACAAGACTGGCAAGTTGAATCGTACAGGCAGAACAACCGCTAAGAATTTGGCCGCCCGGCTGCATGCCCTTGGTAAGCTGTGCAAGGCAATGGCGCCCCACTTCCTTGGACAGTTCCGGCGCGCCCAACTGCATGATTCCGCCGAACCCGCAACAGAGGTCTTCCTGCACCGGGAGCAGCCGCTCCCCACCGATTAATTCAACCAGTTTGCGGTCTGTATCATCTACGGGAGCGTGGCAGGGCTGGTGGTAAGCAACCTGAGCGGGAACATTGTCGAGAAATTTGAATTCAGCATCCAGCAACAGGGAGGATAACGGGGTCAAAGCCTGCCGCCATTTATCGAAAAGCTTGGCATCACCTGCAAAATCTTCAAGGGAATATTCTTTCAGCCCTTTCAGGCAGGTGACGCAAAAAGTAATCAGTAGCGGACAGTCCGCGTCTTTCCAGACTTTAATATTCTTTATCCTTGAATCAGCCTGCCGCTCCAGCAATCCGGCACTGCCGTACGAAGAACCGCAACAGCTGAACTGCGCGCCTTCCGCCCGGAGCAAGCCCATACCATCCATGAGCTGCTCAGCCTTAACGGCCCAGTCTTTACGTGCAAAACGGCCCACGCAGCCTTTGAAGAGAATTACTCTGCGCTTTTCAAATTTGGTCTGCGGCCCCAGTTCCGCCCACGGCTCAACTCTTTTGGCGAAAAGGGATTGCATGCGCTTGCGGGCCGAGCCGAATGGTTCCGGCAAAAATTCAGGAACCAGCTTGGAACCGGCTGCCGCCATAGGCCAGAGCAGGCCGGGGCTGCGCAACCACAAATCCCAGCAAGTCTGTGTAAAGTCTTTGGATTTGGACCGCAAATCCTTAACCAAATCCGGACCGGACATGTTTTGCGGGCAATTTTCAGCACAACGTCCGCAGGAAAGACAAAGCGAAGCCAGCGATTTAAAGTCCTTTTCGCTAAGGACCTCGCCGGATTCCAGAGACTCAAGAAAAAATTTGGCGCGGGGGGTCAGTTCTTCGCGTCCGGTAACCTTGAACAGCGGGCAGACTTCAAGGCATTTGCCGCACTGCACGCAACTTTTAGGAGCAGCCATCAGACCACCTTCCCGGGGTTCATGATGTTCAAGGGGTCGAATGTTTTCTTGATCCCTCCCATCAACCGCTGACTGGTTTTATCCAGCTGCATGTTGATGTACTTGGCCTTGGTCAGACCGATACCGTGTTCACCGGAAAGGGTGCCTCCCAGTTCGAGTGTCAATTGAAATATCTGTTGCTTGGCTTTGAGGGCCTTTTCCTGGTCCCCGGCAGATTTGTCATACATGGTGCTGACATGGATATTGCCGTCCCCCAGATGTCCGAAGCAGAGCACAACAACCCCAAGCTCTTCCCCAATGGAATGATAACCCTTGATGGCCTCGGCAACATGTCCGCGCGGCACAGCCACATCCTCGCCCTGCTTGTCAGGCGCAAGATTAAAAGCTGCAGGGCTGATCACCCGGCGCAGCTCCCAGAGCCGTTCCTGATCCGCGCCGCTGCCCTGTTCCACAAAAGTAACCGCAACACTCCGCAAAGCCTCCTCAATGCGTACCAGATCGGTCTTCACGGACTCTGCAGAGCCGTCTATCTTGAACAGCAGCAACCCTCCGGTACCGGCAGGCCAAGGCACATCGGAATGCATTTCCAAAGCCCGGATCGTATTATGATCCATGAGTTCCATGGCCGTGGGCAGTATTCCGCAACCGAACACAGCTTCGGCTCCCCTCAGGCAACCGTCCAGATCAGCAAAGCCCACCAGCACAGAAGCGGAAGTTTCCGGCAGGGGCAACAGCTTCAGGGTCGCTTCGGTAACCAGCCCCAGTGTTCCGGCGGAACCGACTATGAGCCGGGTCAGATCCAGCCCGACCACATTCTTCTGGGTCCGGCCCCCGGTACGGATAGTTTCACCGCCGGGCAGGACCACTTCCAGCCCCAGCACGTAGTCACGGGTCACCCCGTATTTCACGGCCCGCATACCCCCGGCACAGGTGGCTATATTTCCGCCGATGGTAGAAATTTTCATACTTGCCGGGTCTGGCGGATAAAACAATCCCTGCGTTTCCACAGCCTTCTGCAAATCAGCGGTAATTACGCCCGGCTGGGTCACAGCCACAAAATCGCGGCCATCGATATCCAAAATTTCATTCATCTCCAGCATGGAAACCACAATGCCGTGGCGTACCGGGACACAGTTCCCGACCTTATTGGTCGCCCGTGCCCGCGGATAGATAGGCATCCGCTCTTGTTGTGCCCATTTCAGCAGTTCCGCAACCTGTGCAGTTTCCTGCGGGCGCACCAGAGCCAGCGGCTTTGCATGTCGCTGGCTGGCGTCTACACCACAAGCGAGCAAAGTGCCGTCGTCAAAGCTTGATTCCCTGCCGGGGAAAAGGCTTTGCAGAAATTTTTTATGGGAGCGGGATAATTGATCTGGATATTGTTTCATGCCTTCGGCGACCCTCCGGGGGCCAAAGAAACTTTTTGGAAAAAGTTTCTCTGGACTCTTCAAAAACTTTTATTAGGGCTACGCCTTTTTCCAGACTTCTTCAACGCAGTCGAGCAAGGCTCTAACAACAGGATCATCGGCTTTGTTACGGGGGAAGCCGAAATATAAACCCACTTCGATATGCCCGCCGGGCCATATGAAAAATTCGCCCTTCTCAACACCTTCGGCGGCCTCATCAGCACGCATGACAGTAATCCCGTTGCCGGACTTGACCAGCGCGTTGTGGGTATCCTCGCTGTCGGCGATCATTGATTTGGTGACTTCAAGATCGCGGGAGGAAAAGGTCTCTTCAAGCTTGACGTTGAAAGAACACTCCTCCGGGGTCCAGATCCAGTCCAGCTTGGAAAGATCCACCCAGCTGGCATCTTTCATCTGCCCCTTCCACGAAGCCGGGCCGACCACGTGCAGGATGGTATTTTCGAGCAGAATGCCGTCCACTTCATCAGGCGGGCAGTTGGAATAAAAGAAGCCGCCGTCCAGCTTGCGGGCGGCGATGTCGCTGCGGATGGTCCATGTGGGCATCTGAACCAGACGCAGGGAAAGTCCGGGAAATTTTTCTTTGAGTAATTTGATGAGCTGCGGGGTACGCAGATAAACAGGAGAGGTTTGCAGGCCGACGCGTGCTTCGCCGGAAAGTTCGCCCTTCATGGAACGGGCTTCGGATTCGAATTTCTCCACGCAATCGAGCAGGTCGCGGGCTTTCTCAAGCAGCAGTACGCCTTCCGGTGTGAGACTCATGCCCTTGGGGGTGCGCTGAAAAAGGCGCAGGTCAAATTCTTCTTCAAGGGACTTGATATGCAGGCTGATGGTGGACTGGCTGGCGTGCAGACGCTTGGCCGCCCGGGTCATATTGCCTTCCTCGGCCACCACCACGAATGTCTTGATCTGATATAATTCCATTAATTTCAGCCCGCTATATAAACCATTTTAGATATCTCAAAACCCCATCGAAAAACTTAAAGGGGGTCTTCGATTATTCCCATTGGATTGAAAACATGAAAACGGGCAATAAGGACTCATCGGCTACGTGATTTTTAAAATCTTGATCACGAATACAGGAGAACCGTCATGAGCAGCATCAGCGCATTTGTCACAGAAGTTTTCACCCCTGAAGACAGCGAAATGGGCCGCGAAAAAAGAATCGACCCCGTAACCGGAATGGTTAAGACAATTTTCTGGGTCGGTGCAGCAATGGTTTTCACCATTCTTGTTTCCGGTCTCCAGTAAACAAGCCTTGATTCATTAAGGTTACTATACCCTTATCATGCTTTCTCCACCCACCGGCAAGGGGTGGATGAGAACTTTATACGGCTCGTTGGTCGGCTAGTAATTAGCCAGCTGACGGGCCGTATCTCTTGCTATATCCCTGCGCTTGAGCTCTTCCTTGCGGTTATGCACATTGCGGCCCTTGGCGAGGGCAATCTCAAGCTTGATATTACCTCTTGAGAAGTACAATCTGACAGGAACAACGGTCAAGCCTTTCTGCTCCACCCTTGTCTGCAGCTTTTCTATCTCACGGGCATGCAGCAGCAGCTTACGCGGACGGTCCGGCTCATGCTGGGTGTAGCCTGCATGGTCGTAAGGTGCGATATGAACCCCCACCAGCCATGCTTCGCCTTCCTTGAAATTGATATAGCCGTCCATGAAGCTGACCAAACCCTGACGCAAGGATTTGACCTCGGTACCCTTGAGCACCAGTCCGGCTTCCATGGTTTCCACGAATTCGTAATTACGGCGGGCCTGCTTATTGAGCGCAATTGATGAAGGGCTCTTCTTCTTTTTCTTCTTAGCCATGATTTCGGATTAACCTGCGATCTCTTCATTATCCAGTAGCGACGCAAAAAACGTCAGCTCTTCCGGATATTTCTTATAAATATTTTCCGTAACAAGACGGTTGATTCTGGTAACAGTGCGGCAGCCGAGTACATCTTTAAGCAGCTGCTTGCATTCCTGCATATTCAACTGCCGAAGAATGCGCTTAATGCCGGGGATTGCCTGCGGGGTAAGGGACAGGCTGTCGATCTGCATACCCATAAGGATAGGCACACAATAAGGATCGGACGCCACCTCACCGCAGAGACTGACCCCGATACCGGCCCGGTGTCCGGCGTCCACCACGTATTTGATGGAACGCACCACCGCCGGATGCAACGGCTGGTAAAGATAGGACACATGCGGGTTGGTGCGGTCAATACCGAGGCTGTACTGGATCAGGTCGTTGGTTCCGATACTGAAGAAATCAACTTCCTGAGCCAGAATTTCGGCAATCATGACCGCTGCGGGCAGCTCGATCATGACCCCGATGGGCATGTTCTCATCAAATGGGATGCCCTCGTCACGCAATTCCTGCTGCGCACGGGCAAGGGCACTTTTGGCCTGCAGAACTTCTTTCAGCCCGCAGATCATAGGAAACATCATGGAAACATTGCCGTGCACACTGGCCCGGAGCATTGCCCGGAGCTGGGTCCGGAACAGGTCCTGATGCTTGAGGCAGAAACGCATGGCCCGCAAACCAAGGGCCGGGTTGGCCTCATCCAGCTGGCCGAAATGGGACATGAACTTGTCCGAACCGAGATCAAGAGTACGCAAAGTAACCTTGCGCGGGGACATGATCGCCGCCAGTTCGGAATATTTCTCGGCCAGTTCATCCTCGGTAGGCAGGTCGGTACGGCTCAGGTAGGCATACTCGGTCCTGAACAGCCCGATGCCCTCGCCGCCGTTATCAATAACCGCCGCCACCTCTTCAAAAAGTTCTATGTTAGCGTGAACCTCCACCCGGTAGCCGTCTTCGGTCTCAGCCGGAAGCTGGCAGCTGCGGATAATGGTCCGCTGGTAATCATCGAACTGGGTTTCGAGCTTATAATACTCCTCCAGTTCCTCATCAGTCGGGTCAACCAGCACCTTGCCGGCCAGCCCGTCAATGATGACCAGATCGCCGTCCACAACGGAATTTTCCAATTCCTCCGCGCCGACAAGTGCGGGAATATTCAGGGTCCGGGCCAAAATACCGGTATGGGAAGTCTTACCGCCCAGCGTGGTCACAAAGGCCATGAGCTTGTTTACTTCAAGCTCGATGGTATCGGCTGGGGTCAGGTCATGGGCCATAAGCACCACGCGCCCTTCAACCGGCCGCAGGTTGGCTTCTCCGCCGATAAGCTTGGCCTGCACCCGCAGAGCCACCTGACGCACGTCCTGCATGCGTTCACGAATATAGATGTCCTCAAGGGCACCGAAAGCCTTTTCAAGATCGTTAACGGCTTTATCCAGTGCCCATTCGGCATTGATTTTCAGCTCATCAATATATTTCAGGGCCGAGGACTGCAGCTTGGGGTCCTTGAGCATCATCAAGTGGGAATCAATGATCAGCTGGTGCTCCTTAAGCTCCTCGGGAACCTTTTCCCGCACAGCTGCAAGCTCAGCCACGGCATCGATGAACCCTTTTTCCATCCGCTCTTTCTCGTCCTCCACCATATGGGTAGGCACGGTCTGCCGCGGCAGACGTGAAGAAATACTGCGGTTAAGAAAAAAAGCCTTACCGATAGCTATACCCGTTGAGACGGAAATTCCGTTGACGACCGCTCTGGCCACTTACTTTTCCTCGCCGAATCTGTTTTTAAAATGTTCTTCCAGACAATCAAGGGCCGCCACGGCATCCGGGCCGTCCGCCCGCAACTCAAGGACACTGCCCTGCGCTGCCGCCAGAGTAAGCACATCAAGAATGCTTTTGGCGTCGATTTCCTGCTCTTCGCAGACAACCATGATGTCCGCGGTAAAATTCTGGGCTTCCTGCGCGAGCTTTGCGGCCGGGCGGGCATGCAGCCCCAGCTGGTTGGTCACAACCACTGTCCGGGCAACCGCTTCCCCGCCTTCCGGGGATTCTTCGCGCAGTGCACTCTCTTCAGTCATTTCTCATTAATCCTTATATAATATTTCTTCAAAAGAAAAAATCAAAGCATATGTATTGTCAGCAATCCGATTACAACCACCAGCACCGCCACTATTTCACGAGCGATCTTTCCGGTTGCCACCAGCCAGCCTAAAACACCAAGTGCCGCCGTTCCCCCATACCATTCAAAACCGTTCAGGGGTCGGGGCCAGAGCTGGAACCAGATCAAAAGCACAAGGATGCCGTTGGCGTATTTAAGCCTTTCTCCCCAGTTGATCAAATCCCATCTTTTGAGTTCATCCAAAAAACCCAGTCCCTTATTAATCCCGGACCAGAAGGTGAAAACTTTAAAAACCTGCAAGCCGCAGAACAACACTAATCCGAGTAGCATAGCCTGCGTATGATGACCAGCCAGCAGCAGATTCACCGTAGCCAGTGCCCAAAAGATCAGGCCGCTGCCCGCAAAAACCGAATCACCGATGGCCGACAAGGTGTAGCTGGTGGTATTTTTCAATTTATCAAGCAGCTGCACCGGAAAACGCCCTTCCTTGATCTGCACTTCCACAGACAGGAAAATCGCCACCAGCAGCGGTGCCCAGAACGGATGTGAATTGTAATGCTTCACATAACGCTTGCGGGCCTTAACAAGCTCCGCATGGTCATCGTAAATAGCTTCCAGACCGGGCTGCATGGCATAGGAAAAGCCGATATTCTGCAGACCACGGGTATTGAAACCCGCACCCACAAAATACGAACGCAGAAAGCAGCTGACAAATGCCAGACCTAATTTCTTTTTTCCTTTATCCATACTATTTGATGCGCTTCGCGCTTTTTACTAAAAGATTTCGCCTCCGGCGGCTTAAACCCTTTTCCAAAAGGGTTTAAGAATCCCAAAACGTTTTATTAGAATTCAAGCGGCGAAGCCTAATAAAAAGTTTCCCTTCCCCAGCCGCCGGAGGCATTCTAACTATTCTTTTTTCTTTCAGTTACCTTTTCATAGACCGCTTTTGCTGTCCAGCCTTCGACTTTTTCGGCTATACGTCTGGCGATAACTTTGGGCTTATCGCCGGATTCCATCTCGGCATCGATCATATTGAAGATGTCTTCTTCCGAGGCTGGCCCCTCATTTACCGGGGGGCCGATGACTACGGTGATTTCACCGCGCAGCTCTTCGGAGACTTCTGCCCAGTCTTCGAGGTTGCCGTTAATAAATTCCTCGTAATCCTTGGTCAGTTCCCGGCAGATGGAAAACTCGCGGTTTCCTAAGCTTTCATAGGCCAGATGCAGGGTCTCCCGCAACCGGGATTTGCGCTCGAAAAATACAATTGTTGCCCCTGTCGAACCGTGGGCTTCGAAGAGCTTGCGCATCTGCCCTTCCTTGCGCGGCAGGAAGCCGAGAAAGGTAAACGGGTACGGCGGCAAGCCGCAGCCGGACAAGGCTGTTACCGGAGCACTGGGACCGGGAACGGGCACCACCCGTACACCGTGTTCGCGGCAGGCCCGGACCACCCGGTAACCGGGATCGCTCATGAGCGGGGTTCCGGCATCGGAAACAAGGGCCGCGTCCTTGCCCTCATCAAAATGGGCCAGCACCTTTTTGATCCGCTTTTCCTCATTGTGCTCGTGCAGACTGACCATGCTCTTGCCGCTGATATCCAATGCCTGCAAAAGTTTACCCGTACGCCGGGTATCTTCAGCAAAAATAAGATCAGCCTCCGCCAGCACCTTACGTGCGCGGTCGGTTATATCACCAAGGTTGCCAAGCGGTGTTGCCACCACCCATAGAGTTGAGGTCAAATGCATTTTCTATGTGCTCCGCACGGAATCCGGTTCCGTCGTCGGTTACAATAATTAAATCAAATCTGCAGGGCTTGTCCCAATAATCAAATGCCGAAAGATAACGTGTGGCGGCCTTGACCAGTTTCTTGCGCTTGGCGGAAGTCACAGCCTCTATACCGGACATCCTGTTGCGCCCCCTTCTGGTCTTCACTTCCACGAAAATAAGTTCATCGCCCTTTTCACAGATTATATCCAGCTCCCACTGCTTCCAACGCCAATTACGCTGGCGGATGGAGTAGCCGCGATTCTCCAGAAAGCGGACCGCGTAATCTTCGCCCGCCTGCCCGAATTCTAAATGCCGGGCAGACACATGCGCTCCTGTCTGGGCTTCTTCTTTTCAGGAAGAACTCCCTTGAACGTCATGCGGTGCACAGCGCAAGGGCCATGTTCTTTAAGTGCTTCCAGATGAACTTTCGTGCCGTACCCCTTATGAATTTCAAATCCATAAGCCGGATACCGTTTAGCAAGCTGCACCATGAGCTTATCGCGAAAAGTTTTGGCCAGAATGGAAGCCGCAGAAATTGCCGGTATCTTCAGGTCGCCCTTCACAACCGCTTCCTGCCTGCAGGACAGACCATCCAAATACTGCACAGGAACGGTCTTGTTGCCGTCCACCATTAACATCTGAGGCTGCACCTTCAAATGAGTGACAGAACGGCCCATGGCCCGGAAAGTAGCCTGCAGAATATTAATCTGATCCACCACCTGCGCCCGGCAGACACCCAAAGCCCAGCAGACAGCCTGCTCTTTAATCTCCACCGCCAGCCGATCCCGCGCAGCTTCATCAAGCTTCTTGGAATCGGTCAGCCCCGGCAAATCATACTCTTCAGGCAGAATCACAGCACCAGCCACAACAGGCCCTGCAAGGCAGCCACGCCCAGCTTCATCAATCCCGGCAGTGATGAGACTTTGTGTCTCCATCCCCGGCAACATATTTTCAGACATAGTCGGCGAAGCCCTAACAAAAGGTTTTGGGATTCTTAAACCCTTTTGCAAAAGGGTTTAAGGCCCCCGGCAGGGTCGCCGAAGGCATCTTCAAAAAGCAAAAAACCGTCATACCCAAACTTCACAGTCCGGGAATGACGGTTTTTCAACACAATATTGCGTTCCCATGCCGGACCCGAGGCCCGATGGGAGTATCCGCGAAGCATAAATGCTTCGTGGCCTACCAAGCCTGTTTGGACTTGATGCGAGCTGCTTTACCTTTGAGGCCGCGCAGGTAGTAGATGCGGCTGCGGCGTACTTTACCTTCTGCAACTACCTCTACACGCTCGATGTAGGGGGAGTGTACGGGGAAAACACGCTCAACGCCGATACCGTCGGAAATTTTGCGGACGGTGAAGGTGGAGTTGGTGGTACCTTTACGGTAACGCAGAACAGCACCCTGGAATACCTGGATACGTTCCTTTTCACCTTCGATAATACGCAGGTGTACCTTTACAGTGTCGCCTGCTTTGAAAGCGGGCATATCAATACGCATCTGTTCGCGTTCGATGTTTGCAATTACGTTGCTCATTTCGCTACTCCTTATATAAATTTCTTTGCGGCACCCGAAGGCGGATCTACCAGGCGTCATTAAGCAGCCTGTCGATCGTGATCGCCACCGCACTTCTTACTGATAGATGGTTGTATCCGTCCATGAACCTGATAGGCCGTAAGCTGCCTTCTGCCATGTCCAGAATTTCGGGAGCCAACCCGTGTCCGGTACCGAAAACCAGCAGTACGGGATTATCCTGCAGCATTTCACGAACCCTGTTCATGGTGGTGCTGCCTGCGCCCCGTGCGCTCGTGGTTATCAATATCGGCTTCTTACCCGTTCCCGACTCGATATGCTCCACCACATCTTGCAGGGAATCTTTTACTCCTACTTTGGAAAAAGCTGCGGCGCGGTCCGGGTTGAACTTGCTACCCGGTCCCGAGGTCCAGTGGGAAATTATCCTCTCGGCCAGTTTCTTCTGGTCCTCGATGGGAGTCACCGCAAAAAATCCGCTGATTGAGTAAGAGCGGGAAACGCGGGACATATCGTGAATATCGAGGTTTGTCAAAGAAACAGCGGCTTTTTCTCCAAATTTATTTAGCACGGGATAGTGAACAAGAGCCATATAAAGATTTTTTCCCAAACGTTTTCGGGGGATTGTGCGCAAATAACGCACATCATCTTTTTTTAACCCTTCTGCTTCGGCCAGAAGCTCCGGACGCGCATCCAAGGTTGCATCCAGAGACTCTTTTCTTCTCCATTCTTCGATCAAAGCATGGTTGCCTGAGGAGAGTACTTCCGGCACTTTCAGCCCGTCATATTCAGCAGGACGGGTAAAGTGCGGATACTCCAGCAGGCCGGAAGAAAAACTTTCTTCTGTACCGGATTCGGCATGACCCATAAAATCCGGCAGCAGACGGGCTACAGCTTCTATGAGGCACATGGCCCCGGCTTCCCCCCCGTTGAGCACGAAATCTCCTACGGAGACCTGTTCAACGGGAAAAATATCATCAAAACGGGCGTCGATACCTTCATACCTTCCGCAGACGAGGGTCAGCTCCTCTTCCTTGGAAAGCTTCACCGCCAGCTTCTGGGTCAGGGGTTTGCCTTTGGGTGAAAGCATGATCAGCCTTTTACCCTTGGGGCAACCGCCTTCCTTAGTCGGGCGTATGCCTACGCTGTCCAGAGCCTTGGCAATAGGGTCAAGAAACATGACCATGCCCGGCCCGCCGCCGTAGGGACGGTCATCGACGGATTTATGTTTATCTGTGGTGAACTCGCGGGGATCGACCTTGTTGAAAGAGACAATGCCCTTTTCAACGCCTTTACCCATGAGTCCGTGCGACAGCGGGGAATCAAAAAATTCCGGAAAAAGAGTAACTAAATTGAATTTCACTGCACTTAGCCTTAACTGCTCTGGCCTATTTCTTTTTCTTCCCGTTGTCTTTCTTGTCTTTTTTGTTCTCGACGAGATAGATATCGAGCAGCCCTTCAGGAGGGTCGACGACAATCTTTTCAGCGTCCAGATCAACAGACAATACAAATTCTTCAACAGCGGGAAAAAGAATTTCCTTACCCTCTGAAGAAGAGATCACCCATGTTTCCTGCCCGGGGGCAAGAATAAAGTTCGAGATGGTTCCAACCACGGTCCCGTCTTCAAGTTCGACGGACATGCCTTCCAGTTCGTACATGTAGACTTCATCATCCCCGGATTCGGGAAGATCAGCTTCACGCACCAGCACTTCCATGCCGCGCAGGCTTTCCGCCTCATCACGACCGTCGACTCCCTTGAAAGTCAGGAGCATGCGCCCTTTATGTTTCCGTGAAGAGCGCACAACAAAACGACGGGGCTTCTGTCCTTTCTTAGCCAGATAGAGACAGGGGACCTCGTCGAAGAGAAAAGGGGAGTCCGCATGGGATTCAATGCAGACTTCCCCCCTGAGACCATGTGGTTTGACCACCTCGGCAACTACAAGCATTTCCATAGCAGCCTTCCGGCAGGTCAGGTTCGTTTAGCTTCTATTCCAGAATTTCCAGAACAGAGCGTTTTCTCACCTTGGTTGATGCAGCACCGAGCAGGGTTCTCATGGCACGCGCGGTGCGGCCCTGCTTACCGATAACCTTACCGAGGTCTTCTTTAGCGACCTTGAGTTCGATTACGGAAGTCTGCTCCCCTTCGATCTCGGTGACAACTACTTCATCCGGATTGTCAACAAGCGATTTCGCGATGTACTCTACTAAATCCTTCAACATGCCAACAACCTCCGCTTCTGATTTCGAGTGTGTACCGTGAGTAGTGAAGAAGAATTCGAACCTGGCGAGATACGAACCCTAGGAATTAGCTTTGAGGAGAGATTTTACGGTATCGCTGGGCTCAGCGCCTCTCTCAAGCCACTTCTCTACTTTTTCCTTGTCAATTTTCACTTCAACAGGCTCAACCATGGGGTTGTAATAACCGCAGAAGTCCAGAGGACGACCGTCACGTCTGGTTTCGCTGTTGATTGCTACGATTCTGTAAAAAGGGCGTTTTTTGGAGCCCATACGGGTCAGTCTGAGTTTAATAGCCATTGTCTACTTTCCCCCATATAATCTTAAATTAAGTGGTTCGTTAATAAATTGCAAGCAAATGCCCACAAAAACCTATTTCTTCTTTTTCTTGCGGGCCTGCTTTTTAAGCTTTTTCTTTTTGCGGGCCTGAAGGGTCTTTTTGCTCTTGGCCTTGGTCGGCTGGACCATTCCGCCCATTCCTTCCATACCTTCGAGCCCTTCCATACCGGGCATTCCCGGCATTCCTGCACCGCCACCAAGTCCGGGCATTCCGGGCATATTAGGCATCTTGGGCATTTTGCCCTTTCCACCTTTTCCGCCCATCATTTTCTTCATCATCTTGCTCATCTGCTCAAAATTCTTGAGCATCTGATTGACCTCTTCGAGCTTGACGCCGGAACCCTTGGCAATCCTCTGCCTGCGGCTGGGATTGATAAGTTTGGGCTGCCTGCGCTCTTCCATGGTCATGGACGAGATGATGGCTTCTATCCTGTTCAGTTCCTTGTCCGGGATCTCCATATCGCCGAGCTGCTTGGTCAGCCCGCCGAGTCCGGGGATCATTTTCATGATCGACCCCATGGAACCGATCTTCTTCATTCTGCGCATCTGGGTGCGGAAATCCTCAAGATCAAACTTTGCCTTGCGGAATTTCTCGGTCAGCTCTTCAGCTTCTCCCTCATCCATCACCGACTGGGCTTTCTCGATCAGGGAAAGGACATCCCCCATGCCGAGAATTCTTGAAGCGGCCCTGTCCGGGTAGAAGAGTTCGAGCTCGTTGAGCTTCTCACCCATACCGACAAACTTAACTGACTTACCGGTAACTGATTTGATGGAGAGCGCCGCACCGCCTCGGGCATCACCATCCATTTTGGTAAGGACGACACCGGTAACATCAAGTTTGTCGTCAAAGGTGGAGGCTACGTTGACAGCGTCCTGCCCTGTCATCGCATCCGCCACGAAAAGGATTTCATCCGGGGTGCATTCTTCCTTGATGGAAGCAAGTTCCTCCATCAGGGGTTCATCAATATGCAGACGCCCGGCTGTATCGAAAAGCAGAACATCACATCCGGCTTCTTCCGCCTTGACCATAGCGTCACGGCAGATGTCCACGGGGTTCATTTCCGTAGTGGACGGGTAGGCCGGCATATCCAGCTGCTTGGCCAGCACATGAAGCTGATCAATCGCAGCGGGACGGTAGACGTCGGCAGGGACAAGGTAGGGCTTGAACTTCTTACGCCGCAGATACAAGGCAATCTTGGCTGAAGAAGTGGTCTTACCGGACCCCTGAAGGCCGACCATCATTATTTTGGAAAGCTTGCCCTTGGTGAGCGAAAGTCCTTCCTGCTCGCCACCGAGCAGCTCGGTAAGCTCGTCGTTAACGACCTTGATTACCTGCTGTCCGGGAGAAAGGGATTTCTGGACCTCCTGCCCGAGAGCGCGCTCCTTTACCTTTTCCACAAAATCTTTAACGACCTTGTAGTTTACGTCCGCTTCGAGAAGGGCAAGGCGCACTTCGCGCAGACCGGCCTGGATGTTTTTCTCATCCAACCGTCCCTGCCCTTTGAAATTCTTAAAGGCTTCGGAAAGTCTATCTGATAGGCTGTCGAACAATTCTCTTACTCCGCCGGCTAAGCATTTTTACGCGCAAAAATCTTAAAAGCTCCACCTTTTCGAGACTTAAGCTAATTGCGTAAAGAAAGGGGTTGTCTGTTAAAGCTTTTATCTGCCCAAGTCAAGTGAAGACTCATATCAACTTTTTGGAAAATCACAAACACTTATCGTCCGCATGGAAAAATTTACTTGTAATATCCCTTGCTTTTTTACCCGATGAACCGTTTAATTGTATATTCTTACATAACCGTATTTCTGCAGTTCAAGGAGGGAAGAAATGCCCAACATCGTCAAGGCGGAAGAATTTCACTTAACGGACCCCATGGGAAGGCTCAGGGCTAAAATATACATTTCAATGGACGGAAAAGTCGTTGCCGATGTCTTTGACTCAAACGGAAGCCTGAACAACCGGGTGGATCTGCAGAAAACTGTCAAACTCGGGCCGACCGCCCACCAAAATGTAGCTCCCCACAAGAAAGAAACCCTCGGGGCATGGCATGCGCGCATTGCCAATGAAGTAAAACTGGCTCAATCCAAGCTGCATGTGGGCTCCTACAAGCTCTACATTGATTTTGTCGAAAACAACACCATGGCCAGCGGCAAGTACCAGAACGAAGTTATTGAAATTTCCGGGGAAATAGTAGATGTTTCTGCAAAGGGTTTCGGCGATCTGCATGTGGGACTCAAAGGGATTTCCAATTTTACCGCCGAAGTGATCTGTCATTTTACCGAAGACCAGATTCCGGTTGTCAGCAACCTCAAGCCGGGCGTTAAAGTTCGCATTAAGGGGAAATGCACTGAATACGTCAACAAGCGGGTTAAAATTTGGGGCTGCCAGCTTCTGTCGTAATCAGCACCATGAGTGCGGCAGGCCGGGACGGCAAGCGCAACTATGCCTGTATCAAAACTGCTGCGAAAAGAACTGCAACACACCGCTGACGAATGCATTGACTGCGGTAAATGCATGACCCTGTGCCGCTTTCTGGCTGAAAGCGGTTCCCCGGTTTCCATTGCCCTGAAAGGGCTTGCCTCCGATGACGATGTCGACAACCTGTCCATCAGGTCGTACGACTGTTCCACCTGCGGGCTGTGCTCAGCAGTCTGCCCCGTTGCAGCACAGCCGGAACGCATGTTCAAGGAACTGCGCAACCACGCGCAGGCCAACGGGCTGTTCAAACTTGAACAACACTCCCCCCTGCTTAAATATGAGAAACTGGGCAGACGCTTTCCATTTAAAGGTGAATTCATTCCCGACGGCTGTACAACCGTATTCTTTCCGGGCTGCACCCTCCCGGCCATGCATCCCGATTCCACAAGAATCACCTATAAAATTCTGAAACGTAATGACCCGCTCATGGGACTGGTTCTCAACTGCTGCTCCAAGCCTTCAAAGATGCTCGGCCTGAAAAGCAGACACGAAGAGAGACTTTCCACGCTGGTCCACCATTTGGAGCGCAAGGGGGTGAAAAAGATACTCACCGCCTGCCCCAATTGTCATGTGACCTTTAAAGAATTCAACACCAAGCTTGAGATCGTTTCCATTTACCGTAAACTGAAATACTTGAATTTCACCCCGGTCAGACCCAAGCTCAAGGAAGTGACTGTCCACGATCCCTGCGTAACCCGCTATGAAACTGAAATGCACAAGGACGTACGCGCCCTGCTCAAAGCCGTAGGGGTACGGGTGGTGGAAATGAAGCACAACCGCACCAAAACCCTGTGCTGCGGAGAGGGCGGGGCAACCCAGTTTTACAATAAGATATATGCCAAAAACTGGTCCCGCAAACGGATCACCGAAGCCCACCGGACCGGGGTTCCCATGGTCACCTATTGTGCCGGGTGCGTTAATTTCCTCGGCTACAACTATCCCACCGCCCATGTTCTGGATATATTGATGGTCAAAAGAAAAGGAATCCCCAAACCGGTGGCTTTTCCATTCAATTATTTGAATCGGCTGATCCTGCGGTTTTCCGCCCGATAGTAACTTTTTTTTACTGCAGGCCTTCTAATCCCGGACATATCCATGTAACACCTTTGCCAATGAGCTCAGACAATAAAGCCCTCACCGCCTCGGAGTTCCCGCTTGCCCTTTTCGGACTGGGACTGCCGCTGACCCTCGCAGCCTTCAGTTTGAGCGGATATGGTGCGCCCGATAATCTGGCTGAGATTCTGGCTACCGGACTGGCAGTGCTGGGACTGCTCATGGAAATTCTGCGCGGCGAAAATAATCTCGTCCTCCCGCTTTGGCTCAAGGCCGGAATACCCGCCCTGCTCATCACCTGGATTTCATTCAACAACTTCACACCCTACGCCAGCCACCTGCTGGATCAGCTGCCCCTGCTCATGGAAAGCAAGCCGCTGATCTTCCTGCTGGCAACCATGCTCTGGCTGGACCTTTACCCCCCGCCCAGCCCGAAACAGATATCCTTCTGGGCCAATTGGCTGGCCTTATTTATCTGTCTGGAATTCGGCTGCCGTTTTTTCCTGTTGCAACAGCCTGCAATACCGTCTCTGTTCGGCATGCAGATTACCACCGGCCCCATTCTGCTGGCCGGACTATGCGCCACACTGCATAATCCGGAGGAGAATAATTTCTCCCGGCTGCTCATTCTCTCCGGCATATTCTGCTCTCTGGGAAGGGATGCCATTCTCGGATCTGTACTAATCCTGCTCATTTCAGGACCCAAGGGCGGATTAAAAAAATTCCTGCTCATTCTTGCCATGCTCATTTTCAATTACCTGTCCCTTGAGGTTCAGGAAATGACCTTCATGAACAGGTATGATCTGCCGTCTTACTGGCTCTGGTTTTCCATCCTTGAGCTTTTCGCCAACAATCCGGAACTGCTCATCAGCGGCTTTCCCTTAAGCATCCCCCTGCCGCTCAATGTCCCGGCCTCACTCTGGACCATCTGGCATGGACAGCAGCAGATCTGGACCGGATCAGGCATCTATCTTTTCCACGTGCTCCCATTCTGGCTGCATCTCTTAACCGCGTGGGGGCTGGCCGGCCCCTGTCTTGCCGCAGCAGCAGGCACCTCACTATACAAACGCTTCCCATCCAACATGATGGGCGGTTTGCTAACGACTATTGTTGTCTGCGGATTTTTCAGCCCCCTGCTTTACGCCCCGGCCATTGCTTTGTTCATTTTTCCGGCTTTTGTCTCCGCCACCGAGCCCGAAGTCCAGTCCTTCAGGTTCGAATAAGCTTAGACCACTCCCTACCAGCAGACTAAAATTAAATGTTTTTTACTTTTTGAAACTTATTTGAAATCTTTTCTGACGCTTATTTGTATTACATTTGTATTATATTTCAACATTAATTAAAAACTATTTTCGTCATTTATTAGATGAGTATTTAGTTTAAACATTGTCATAATCATTATTTCATTTTGTATTACAAATGTATTGACATTTGTCTCGTATAGGAGAAGAATGCCCTAAAACAAAGCAGGTTAAGCAGAAACAATGAGCAGAAAAGTTAAATCCGTGAGAGTGCCGCTGGAGCTGGAAACTCTCAATCTTTCCAAACTGATCCGGGAATTCGAGAACTATCTCAGAGACCTGGAATCTGCCACATTGTTGAAGCAGGACGGCAACCGCGAGGCAGCGGAAGCCCTGATCAAGACCCGGCAGCTGGATTTGGGAAAGAGAATTGCCAAAATGATATGGGAAGCCAGAGTCGAATATGGTAAAATCAAATAGATTTTACTCCTGTAATACAATCGTATACTTTCAGTATTACAAAACGACATCTAAACACGATCCAGGATCAGGGTTGCCGACATGAAATCAAAAAAGATCAGCGAAAGCAGAACCTTAATGACCTACCGGGTCTTGCCGCAGGACACCAACCCTGCCGGCAACCTGCACGGTGGAGTACTGCTGAAACAACTTGATCTGGTCGCCGCCACCTGTGCCATGCGTCATGCACGCAAGCCGGTGGTTACGGCTTCAATTGACCGCATGAACTTCCTGCGGCCCGCCTACGTGGGAGAGCTCATCAACCTGTATGCCAATGTGAATATGGTCGGCAGGACTTCCATGGAAATCGGGGTCCGGGTTGAAGCGGAGAATCTTTTAACAGGCGAGACACGGCATACCAATTCAGCCTATCTCACCTTTGTGGCCATGGGTGAAAACGGAAAGCCTTCCCCGGTGCCGTCGCTGATCCTTGAGACAGGGGTCGATCACAGGCGCAACAGGGAAGCCACGGAACGCAGGGCTGTGCGCAAAGAGGAAAAGATACGGGAGACCGCATCCGCAGCGCAGGGCTCGGCCACCAGATGAATTGGATTAGAACGAACAGGAGCAGAAAATAAATCTCATCATACACAGCTCGAACAGTGCGCATTACGTCCGAAGTCAGCCGAATGCGCGCCGGATTGCATCTACCAGCAGATTGCAAGCTACTCCGAGTCTGGTTTCTGGCCGGGAGCTCCACCCTCCCGGCTAAAATTTCGGCATCCTGCTCCTAAGGTGTCCGGTCGGGATAAACCCGGTCCGGGCCGGACACCTCGCTTTTCAACACCATCAAGGCCGGAAAGCCCCTTCATGCGAAATGTTCGCATGAAGGGGCTTTCCACGTTTTTGGTGCCTCCGGCGGCTGGGGAAGGGAAAACTTTTGCAAAAGTTTTCCCTTCCCCAGACCCCATCCCTTTCAAAACCATTTATTATGCTTCGCAAGTAGCTCTCTATACCTACCTCCAAAACAAGACCCGCAATAGCTTGGTTGCTATTGCGAGTCTTGTTTTGTTTATTGTTTAAACCTATCGGCAAGTAGCAAGCGGCAATTTCCTTCCCATCCCGACCCCCTGCTCGCTTAAAACCGCCTCATAAGCCCAGCACTCCACTCCGCCATCAAGAGCTTTGTAAAAAAGTTCGGCATACTCGGGATCAATAAAGCCTGAGGGACCGAAACAATTTCCGTCATTGCGTTGAACGAAGAAAAACAGGGCTACCCGGTCACCTTTGACGGCGAGGTCCATCAGCTCCATGAGATGCTTGCGTCCGCGCTCGGTCTGGGCATCGGGAAAGCAGGCCACATCGTCTTCAACGAGGGTGACGTTCTTGCACTCCACCCAAAGATTGGGAAGCTTACCGGAATCGTCAGTGAACAAACCGTCCAGACGGCTGTTGCCCACTTTAGCCTCACGTTTGAGGGTGGTGTAGCCTTCGGTTTCCGGCAATTGCCCTGCTTCGAAAGCAAGCTGGAGCATTTTGTTGGGAACAGAAGTATTCACCCCAATCATATCACCGTGCGGCAGGACCGCTTCGAGGGTCCACTTGAGCTTGCGATTGGGATTTAAAGCCGGGGAAATAAATATTTCCTGTCCTTCGCGCAGCAGACCGAGCATGGACCCGGTATTATTTGTATGCACCCCCACCACTTCCCCATCCAGCACGGCCTCTACGGTGAAACGCTTATAGCGGCGGATGAAAATAGCCCGGCGGCAACCTTGGGGATAAAAAATTAACGGTTCTGACATTTTACATTCCTTCCCGTATGTGGTTAAAGCAATTCAGGGACGGGGGTTTAAACTATCCCCATTGTCAATAAGGGTAAGAATCAAGACGGGTTGTTTATCACAGAATAGAATCAGGAAACAGACGCTGCCCCCTGAACCGGGATCACTATGCTTGTCGAAAACCCTGTTTGACAATGATTTTCATACCATCTGATAGCCGTACTAAGGACTAAAACCCCTTGACGAATCACTAGGTATCTGGAATATCGTCCTGTTAGTCACAGTGTGACAGAATTCACATTTCTGGGCTTTTTTGAAAGCCGCTCTCAATTTCCGGACCCTGCACCAAAGTGATGCAGCGGCCTGAAATTTATTATTGTTTAATAAGACAGGTAATGAAATGAGTCTTGTACAAAAATTGTCGGAAAGAAAGGAAGACCTGACAGAAAAATGGTATGACCTGATTCTTTCTTCATATCCTAAAGAGACACAGGATGTATGGAGATCAAACAAGGACCAGTTCACCAACCCTGTCGGAGTCACCATCAAGAAGGTTGCAGGCGAACTTTTTGACCTGATCCTTGAATGGAAAAGTGCCGACGATCTTGCAAACTCCCTTGACGAACTGATCAAAATCAGGACCGTTCAGGATTTTGCACCATCCAAAGCTTTAAGCTTTGTCTTTCTTTTTAAGAAACTCCTGAGAGACGAGTTCATGGAGGAACTGAAAAGTGAAGGCAAACTTGATGAGTTGCTCGCGTTTGAGGCCCGGATTGATAATCTGGGACTTATCGCGTTCGACATCTATACCAAGAATAGGGATTTGATTGCGCAGATGAGAATTGATGAAATCAAAAGATCGCATCATATGCTTCTCCGGCGGGTCAACAAAATCGAGGACGCTTCGGCCAGAGGGGCCGGACAGGTGTAGTGGCCGGCTTCTTCATGAAGCCAAACGTTATAAGCGAGGTGAAGGTAGATGAACGCTTTGTACTCACTCGTTTTAGTTTTTGCTTTGGTGCTCATCGCACTCTTCGGAGTGGGTTCCGCACACATGGCAGGACTGTTCGGCACGCTGTTACCGTATGTAGCAGTTGCCGTTTTCCTGGTGGGCTTTGCCCGCAAGGTGATTTGCTGGGCTAAAAGCCCGGTTCCTTTCCGTATCCCGACCACGGCTGGTCAGCAGAAGTCTCTGGATTTTATCCAGCATGACCGCTTTGACAACCCCGTGACCCCGGGTCAAACTTTTATCCGTATGGTTCTTGAAGTCTGCTGTTTCCGTACTCTGTTCAGAAACACCAAAGTAGAACTCAGGGACGGAAGAGTAACTTACGCCTCATCTAAATTTTTGTGGCTGTTTTCCCTGCTCTTCCACTACTCATTCCTGCTCATCGTGATCAGGCACATGAGACTCTTCTTCGAACCGGTACCCGAATGTATCGCTTTCGTGGAAATGATCGACGGTATCATGCAGATCGGTGTACCCAGACTGTACATGTCAGACCTCCTGATTCTCGCCGGCCTCGGCTTCCTGCTCGGCCGCAGACTTCAGGATCCCAAACTGCGTTACATTTCTCTGGTTACCGATTACTTCCCGCTGCTTCTCATCATCGGCATCGCCCTTTCCGGCATCTACATGCGCTACTTCGCGCACGTGGACATTATGGCCATCAAGAAGCTGACCATGGGTCTTGTAACCTTCAGCCCCGTCATTCCCGCAGGAATCAGTGTGGTGTTCTACATCCACCTCTTCCTCGTATGTGTGCTGCTGGTCTACTTCCCCTTCAGTAAGCTGATGCACGCGGGCGGCGTATTCCTGTCTCCCACAAGGAACATGCCCAACGATACCCGTATCAACCATCACGAGAACCCCTGGAACGATCCCAACATCAAGCCCCACAGCTATGAGGCTTATGAAGACGAGTTCAGGGAGCCAATGATTGAAGCGGGTCTCCCGGTGGATAAAAAGGCATAGAGGTCTTTTAAGACCTATGCCGGACAGACCTTAAATATCTTTTGATGAGGAGTTGACATGGCTGACCTCCCAAAAGCTGATGAGCTTTTTAAAAGCATTAATTACACACCGCCGTCCACTGGGTGGATGGATACCCCGGTAGATACTTCTCCGGGCAACTGGTGTTATCCCGCAAAAGCGGAAAAACTCGAGTATCTGGGCTTCCCCAACCCCCGTGAGTGGAACCCCGCTGACGTGGATTGGAAGCTCCCTGAAAACTGGCAGGACATCGTCCACGAAGGTTTCAAGGAAAGACTCGATAAATACCGTTCACTGAAAGTATTCATGGACATCTGTGTTCGCTGTGGTGCTTGTGCAGACAAGTGTCACTTTTTCATCGGTTCCGGTGATCCCAAGAACATGCCCGTCCTGCGTGCGGAACTTATGCGTTCCATCTACCGCAAGGACTTCACCATGGCCGGTAAGATTCTCTCCACCCTGACCGGGTCCAGAGTCATGACCGAAGATGTTCTCAAAGAATGGTTCATTTACTTCTACCAGTGCACAGAGTGCCGCCGTTGTTCCCTGTACTGCCCCTACGGCATCGATACTGCGGAAATCACCATGATGGCACGTGAACTGCTGCACCTTTGCGGTGTGAACATCAACTGGATCCTGGAGCCGGTTTCCAACTGTAACCGTACCGGTAACCACCTCGGTATCCAGCCCCACGCATTCAAAGACATCGTCGACTTCATGGTTGACGATATCGAAGAAATCACCGGTAAGCGCCTCAACGTTCCCCTGAACGAAAAAGGCCACGAAGTAATCTTCATTACTCCCTCCGGTGACGTATTCGCTGATCCCGGCATCTACACCTTCATGGGTTACCTGATGCTGTTTGATCACATCGGACTTGACTACACCCTGTCCACCTATGCATCTGAAGGCGGTAACTTCGGTCTCTTCACCTCTGCTGATATGATGAAGAAACTGAACGCCAAGATGTACGCCGAAGCCGACCGCCTCGGTGCAAAGTGGATTCTCGGCGGTGAGTGCGGCCACATGTGGCGTGTTATCAACCAGTACATGGATACCATGAACAGCGAGCTGAACACCCTTGAGGTTCCCGTCAGCCCCATCACCGGTACCGTGTTCGAAAGCGCACGCCAGACCAAAATGGTCCACATCACCGAGTTTACTGCTGACCTGATGAAGCACAACAAACTGAAGCTTGATCCCAGCAGAAACGACCATATCCGCGCAACCTACCATGATTCCTGTAACCCGGCCCGTGCCATGGGTCTGCTGGACGAACCCCGTTACGTCATCAAGAACGTTGTTAAAAACTTCTTTGAGATGCCCGAACAGACCATCCGCGAGCAAACTTTCTGCTGCGCAGGCGGTTCCGGCCTCAACACTGACGAAATCATGGAAATCCGTATGCGCGGCGGTCTGCCCCGCGGTAACGCACTGAAAGCAGTTCAGGAACAGAATGATGTAAACATGCTCTCCTGCATCTGCGCTATCGACCGTGCAACCCTGCCTCCCCTGGCCAACTACTGGGCACCCGGCGTAGACGTCTGCGGTGTACACGAACTGGTTGGTAACGCCCTCATCCTTGACGGCGAAAAAGAAAGGGAAACAGACCTTCGTTTCAATCCTCTGCCCGGGAAGGAGGGTTAAATCATGCACTACGGTGGAAAAATCATAACCGGACTGGTTATCTTCCTCGGCCTGGTGTCCATGCCTTTCTGGTTCAACATCGGCGGAAGCTATGAAGAACCCAAGGTAGAACTGCCCAAGAATGCTAAAGTATGTGTTGCTCCCACCCAGAACATGCGTGAGAACCACATGAAGCTTCTTGACGAGTGGAGAGATATGGCTCTTCGCGAAGGCAAAAGGACCTACATCAGTGCCAAAGGCGATAAATACACCATCAGCCTTCAGAACACCTGTATGCAGTGCCACACCAGCAAGGAACAGTTCTGCGACAAGTGCCACGTTGATGCGAGTGTAACTCCCTACTGCTGGGATTGCCACGTACCTCCCAAGGAGGCGAAATAATGAAACAGAGTAGAAGAAACTTCCTTAAGTTTGCAGGACTCTCCGCTGCAGGACTCTGCATTGCGCCCACTGCTGTCATGGCATCCGGCGCACCGGGTCACGGAGCGGATTACAAAGTCAATGCCAACCACCTGCACGCCAAGCGCTGGGCAATGGTTATCGACACCCGCAAACTGAATACCGAAGAAGCAATTGAAGCTCTGGCTGAAACCTGCCACCACATCCACAACGTTCCTACCATCGATTCCGATCAGGACATCAAATGGTTGTGGTCCGGCACTTACGGTGAAGTTTTTCCCGAACAGGAAAACAACTTCCCCTCCGAAGCTCAGGAAAAACACAGGTTTCCCCTGCTCTGCAACCATTGCGAGCATCCTTCCTGTGTGCGCGTCTGCCCCACAAAGGCGACTTTCGTACGCCCCGACGGCATTGTAGCAATGGATTACCATCGCTGCATCGGTTGCCGCTACTGCATGGCAGCATGTCCTTACGGTTCCAGAAGCTTCAACTTCATGGACCCCAGACCCCATCTGGACATGGACAACATCAACAAGAAGTTCCCCACCCGCATGCGCGGTGTTGTGGAAAAATGTAACTTCTGCGTTGAGCGTCTCGCTGTGGGTGAAATGCCCGCATGTGCTGAAAAATCCGGTGGCGCGATCATCTTCGGCGATCTGCAGGACCCCGACTCCAATGTGAGAAAGGCCCTGCGTGAGAACTTCACCATCCGTAGAAAACCTGCCGCAGGCACTGAGCCCGGCGTTTACTACATCATCTAGGGGGAAGCCTGATATGCTCGAAAAAGCTTTTAAAGGCGGACCGAAATACTGGGCCTGGATTGGTTTCCTGCTGCTCATTATCGGTGCCGGTTTCTGCACATATCTGACCCAGCTTCAGGAAGGGATGACCATCACCGGTCTCAACCGTGATGTTTCCTGGGGTTTTTACATCGCCCAGTTCACTTACCTTGTCGGTCTCGCCGCATCCGGTGTTATGATCGTACTGCCTTACTACTTCCATCATTACAAGAAGTTCAAAGGCATGGTAATCATGGGTGAATTCATGGCTATCGCAGCTGTTGTCATGTGTCTCGGTTTCATCATCGTCGACATCGGACAGCCCCAGCGTATGCTTAACATCATCTTCCATCCGACTCCGAACTCTGTTCTGTTCTGGGATATGATCGTCCTGAACGGTTATCTGATCCTGAACGTAGTTATCGGCTGGACATGTCTTGAGTGTGACCGTCAGCGTGTGTCTCACCCCAAATGGGTTAAGCCTCTGGTTTACACCTCCATCATCTGGGCGTTCTCCATTCACACCGTTACCGCGTTCCTGTACGCAGGCCTTCCCGGCCGCCACTACTGGCTCACCGCCATTCTGGCAGCCCGCTTTCTGGCTTCTGCGTTCTGTTCCGGACCTGCTATCCTGCTGCTCGTGGTTTTCCTCGTGCGCAAAATTACCAAGTACGAACCCGGCAAAGGCGCAATCGGTACGCTCACAACTATTATCACTTACGCAATGTGCGTGAACGTTTTCTTCTTCATGCTGGAAATCTTCACCGCATTCTATTCCAATATGCCCGGACATATCCACTCCATCGCATACCTCTTCGCCGGTAGCCACGGCCACCACGAACTGGTACCCTGGATGTGGACCGCAGCAATCTTTGCTTTCATCAGCCTTGCATTGCTCATTCCGCCCAAACTGCGTTACAACCAGAAGCTGCTGCCCTGGTCCCTCGCTATCCTCGTTATCGCAACCTGGATTGATAAGGGCCTCGGTCTGCTGATCGGTGGTTTCACACCGAACCCCTTCAACGAAATCACTGTTTACTGGCCCACCGGTAAAGAGCTCATGATTTCCATGATGGTTTACGCACTCGGCGCACTTACTCTGACATTCCTTTACAAGATTGCCACAGACGTTAAGCGCGAAATCGGCCAGCTGACTACTGAAGACTAGTCACTGACGAATTACCGACCTGAAAGCCCCCTGCTTCTTATGAGGCAGGGGGCTTCTTTCATGGGCATCGTAAAACTTAACTTCTGAAAAATGGTAAACACTATAAATCTGGATTAACTGATATAAAGTTAAGGGCAGTTAACGACAAATATGGTCGTCAGCTATCGATTCAAAAGCTATTGCCAGCGAATTTGACCCCACATAAAAAGCCGCGCATCCATATCGGATGCGCGGCTTTCTCGCGTAAGAATAATCTTACGCGGGGAGATACGTATGAGCGACTAAACGTAGTCTCCCCGGTTAAATTTGATCTGTTCGGTCACGGCCACGGTTTCCAATTCCGATACGATGGAACCGAGTTCCGGGTTCTCGCTTTCTACGCCGGGCCAATCCTTCTTCAGGGCTTCAACTCCACCTTGAATGCCTTCAAGAGTCGAATAAGCCTGCTTCAGCCCGCCCTCATCAGAGGAGCCGAGCTGCTGGGCGTAACTTTCGAGCTTTCCGAAAAGGTCTTCCACCTTACCTACAAACTCACTTTCGCTGACCTGCGAGGTCTGCTGAACCTGAGCGGCCTGCTGCACCTGCAGCAAGGGATTCATGGCCTGAAGACCCGGCACCGGCGGTGCTGAAGCTGCGCCATTCTGCTGCGCCGCTCCCTGCTGAACTTCCTGATTCAGGAATTCGCCGAACGCTGCCCCGTCAACCTTCTTTGCCTTGTTTTCCTGCTGCTGTTGCAGCTTTAAGGCTTCAATCTGTTCAGGACTTATCTTCATATTTTACTCCTCAGCCTTTGGTTTCATCCCAGACTATGCAATGACCTTGCCAAAGTCTAGACTTTCAGCCAATAGGTTGATTTAACTAACTTTATAATTATTTAGTGCCCGGAAAAAAATACCACTTTCACTGGGGCACAACCCCTTGTGAGACTTTTTTTCCTCCTGCAGGATAAATTATAAGAAAAAGCTTGTCCATGCCGCACTTATTCGGGTAATATTTGAAGTAAGAATTTTTGAAATGCACTTTTTCTCCATGCACAACCATTTGAAATACGGAGGTATGAATATGCCTGAAATCAAGAAGATACTCTGTGCAGTGGATTTTTCGGACCACAGCCCTGTTGTAGCAGAATACGCAAGTACCCTTGCAAAGACATTGGGAGCTGAAATCATCTGCCTCTACGTGGCTCCCTCGCTGGACCAGTATGTGGGCTTTCATGTTCCGCCCAGCTCCATTGAGAACTTTGTAGGCGAAATCGTAACCGGCGCGGACAGCACCATGGAAACTTTCATCGCTGAAAACTTCAAGGATGTAACCGCAAACGGAAAGGTTGTAACCGGATATGCAGCCGAGGAAATCCTCGCCATTGCAGAAACCGAAAACGCGGACATGATCGTCATGGGCACCCATGGCCGTGCGGGCATCGACCGCATCCTGTTCGGTTCCGTTGCTGAGAAGGTGGTCAAGTCGGCCACCAGCCCGGTATTAACTGTCAGACCCTCCTAGGAATAACCTCATAACTGACCTGAGGGCTATCACCCCAGCCTGAAGGTCGAGCCTCACTAACCTCAGGAGCCCCCCTGTACGCCATAAGCAGGGGGGCTGACTTTTGACAAACCATCCATTCCAAACTAATAAACCCCGTACTCCTGCTCAATATCCCTCCCTTTCCATAGAACAGAGCGAAGCCCGACAGGGATTCCAAAGGGGATTATTCCCTTTGGTCCTGCTGAAGGCACCCGCCGGGAGGCCTGCCGGAGGCATCTTTCATAAAAAAGCGCGTAGCGCATCAATATTAATAAGGATTCAAGCATGTCCGCCATAAAAGTCCGTTCAGATATGATGGATTCCAAACCCTACGCACCGGGTTTGACCATCGAGGAAATCAAAGAGAAATACGGTCTCGATACCGTCATCAAGCTCGCCAGCAATGAAAATCCGCTGGGCGCATCCCCCATGGCCCAGAAAGCCATTACCCGCCACGCACCCTCGGTTTTCCGCTACCCGCATAACGGCAACCCGCGCCTCAACGCAGCCATTGCCAAGCGCAGCGGCGTATCCGAAGAACAGATCATCAGCGGTAACGGTTCCGATGAAATCCTCGACCTGCTGGTGCGCATCAAGGCCAATCCCGGACAGGACGAAGTAATCACCTATGAATCCTGCTTCAGCATGTACCGGCTCATGTCCCACCTCTGCGCCATTAATTTCCGTCAGGTTCCCCGCGCTGAGGGACACAAACAGCCCCTGAAGGCCCTCGCTGCTGCGGTAACTGAAAAAACAGCCATCGTCTTCATCACCTCCCCGGACAACCCTACCGGGCTGGCGGTGACCGTGGATGAAGTGCGCGAAATGGCCGCAGCAATCCCGGAACAGACCCTGCTGGTCATCGACGAAGCATATATCGAGTTTGCCCGCCCCGCTGAAAAATACGACATGCGCGGACTGCTTACCGAATTTCCCAACATGGTGCTGACCCGCACCTTTTCCAAAGCCTACGGTCTGGCCGGGCTGCGCATCGGTTACGGCATCATGAGCCCGGAACTGGCCGGATACATCAAAAGTGCCCGCGCGCCCTTTACCGTGAACCTGCTGGCCGAAGAAGCGGCCATTGCCGTGCTTGAAGACGAAGCCTTTTTCAACACCACCATGGATGTGGTTCTGCGCGGCCGTGAACTCTTCACCGAAGAAATCCGCCAAATGGGCTGCGAAGTACTTGATTCCCAAGCCAACTTCATTATGTTCAAGCCCACCCGTGATGCAATGAAGGTTTTCCAAGAACTTCTTGAACGTGGCATCATCGTCCGTCCGCTGAAGAGCTTCGGCCTTGGCGAATATATCCGGGTCAACATGGGAACAGATCAGGAAAACAAAACTTTTCTTAAAACACTGAAGGAGGTCCTTTAATGGACACGCCTTTCATCATAACTCTGGACGGCCCTGCAGGCGTGGGTAAATCCACCCTTGCCAAACGTCTGGCCGACCGTTTTGAAATCGCCTATCTCGATACCGGAGCCATGTTTCGCGGCACCGCTTGGAAGCTCGGCGAAGGTTCATGGGACTGGGATGAAGCCAAACTTGCGCAGGCCCTGCAAGGGCTGGAATTCACCCTTTCCGGCAGCGGCTCTGATTCCGTGCTCAGCCTGAACGGTACCCCGCTGACCGATGAAATCCGCACCGAGACGGTGGGTATGTGGGCCTCCAATGTGGCTAAAATTCCGGCTGTACGCGAATACCAGAAAATCGCCCAGCGCAGCATCGGAGAAACAACCTCACTCATCGCTGAAGGCCGCGACATGGGTACGGTCATTTTCCCGCAGGCACCCTGCAAGTTCTTCCTCGATGCCGATCTTGAGGAACGCGCCCGCCGCCGTTTCGAACAGCTCAAGGAAATGGGCAAGCCCGCAGATTACGCCGAGCTGGTCGAACAGATTAGCAAACGTGACGATCAGGACCGCAACCGCAAGGTCGCACCGCTCAAGCCTGCTGAAGATTCCATCATTGTGGACACCACCAAACTCGACATTGACGGGGTTTTCGACAAGCTCGTTTTCGAAACCGAAAAAAAAGTTAACTAGAAACGAAAACGCAAACACGAATATTTCAGGCCGCTTGGAAGATTTTCCAAGCGGCCTGCCTGTTTTGGCAACCCAAATGTCGCTTGACTTTACAGTCGCAATAATTACGAATGAAGAAGCCTTCGGCGACCCTGCCGGGGGCCAAAGAACCCTTTTGAAAAAGGGTTCTCTGGACTCTCCTAAAACTTTTATTAGGCTTCGCCAATATATATGGCTAAACGGAGCTATTTATGAACATATCTTCAATTCTGAAAAAAATATTTCCTGAACCGCTTGGTCCGGTCTCTGAGAATCTTACTGATGAACTGGCCGCATCTTTCTTCCCTGCTGATTCAACCAGACTGGCCCACATGCGCCAGGCCTGCAAAACTGCCCGCAGACTGGTCGAGCAGATGGATTACGATGCCGAGACAGCAGAAAAGATCGTAACTGCCGCTCTCTTCCATGATGTGGGTTACTCTGAAAAGCTGAAAAAAACCGGATTTCATCCCCTTGACGGCGCAGCCTACCTTGCCCATTGCAACGCGCCGGAAGATGTCATCCGTGCGGTGCTCTGGCACTCCAGCACTCCGGTGGAAATCGAAAGTCTGCCGGAAATCAAAAAGATCTACGACAACTTTCCCGGTCCCGACTATGAAAGTCCCATCCATAAAGCTGTGGCCTATTGCGATTTCAGAACCTCGCCCCTTGGTGAATCATATTCCTTCGGGCAGCGCATTGTTGAACTTGAAGGAAGATTCGGTATGGATTCATTACCTCCATCCATTGCGCGCAAAACCCTGCCTTACACCCGCCGGAACCAGCAGGATTACGCCAGAACCATAGCCTGCGCACAGGACAAAAACCTCCCCTGGATTTTCTGCGACATCGACAACACCCTCATCACCCCCGGTAAAACAATTGACCGCAGAACCCTGAACGCCATCAACCGCTACACCACAGCAGGCGGACACTTTTCCCTCATCACCGGAAAACACATGATCAGCCTGCCGCATCTGGTCAGCAGTGTGGGCAGTTTCACCCCCCATGCCGGGGTCAACGGTTCAGTGATTGTGCGCAACGGCAAGCTGGAAGTATTCGGAGAAGGGGTGACCCCGTTCAAGGCAATTGAAGATGCGCTTATCGATGCCGGGGTTCACTATGCCACCTACGTAAGTGACGGAATCTGGACCCGGACAGAACTTACTGAAGGCGAAATTGACGATTTCATCAAAGTAGGTGAAGTTCTGCCCCAAAAAGGGGAAACACCCGAAGAAAAAGGTGCCATCAAAATCCTGACCTTTTCCCGCCGGGATCAGACCGAGCAATGCGACCTGGTACGCAGTCTCGCCGAAAAACACGGCATGAGCTGTGTGCGCACCGGAGAGCATTTCCTTGAAATCGGCCCTGCCGGACACGGAAAGCATTCCGCCATGATGCAGATCATGGAAGAAGCCGGCTGGTCGGACCTCAACTCCATTGCCATCGGCGACAGCGAAAACGACCTGACCATGTTCGGCCATGTGGGCTTAAGCGCAGTGGTTGCCAATGCCGCCCCCGAAGCTCTGCCCGCAGCGGACCTGTGCATTCCCGCCTGTGAGGAATACGGGGTGGCCCGCCTTCTGGACGCTCTTGTGGATTCCGCACAGGACGGCTGCTGGTCCATCCCCCATAACTGGCTGGCTGTCCAAGAATAAACACTCTTTTTTGTCCGGTTGCGGCTTTCCGACATTGTGCTATAAGGATTAGAGCTAAAATCTGATTCCCACAGGCACTTTTAAGGAGGTCGCTCCGGCATGAAAAAACTTTCCATTATCAAAACAGCGGCAATTGCCCTGACTCTTGTCTCTCTGCTGCTGACCACCGGCTGCTCCAAAAGCAGCACCGACACCATCAATAAATGGGGCGACGACCTGACCAAGGCCCTGACCACTGAAAATCCTTTTCAGGAAATAGTTCTTTTTTACGGCACCGACCGCCAACCCAGCGGGTCCACAGTTCCGGGCAAAGCCTATGGTAATGAAGGCGGCAAACTGAGCTGGGGAGCCTGCAACGTAGCTGTTCCCTTCAGCAAGGATCTCAAAGAACTTAAAAAGTCCGGCTTCACCATGACCACATACGGCATGCGACCTGTCAGTGACTACACCATCAAAGATGTACAGCCGCTTCCCCGGCGTTCTTTTAATACCACCCTGCCCAAAAGACTGGCAAACAGCCCGGACAAATCCGCACTGGTATTTGTACACGGCTTTGACATTTCCTTTGAAGAAGCGGCACTCAGTACAGCCCGCATGAGCTACGAGCTGCAATATCAGGGCGCACCGCTCTTCTTCAGCTGGCCCGCCCAGTCCGACTACCTGCAGGACGAGCAGAATGCAGAACACGCAATCCCGCAACTGACTGAATTCATCAAAGAAGTCGCGGAAGAGCTGGATGCGGAAAATATCTATCTGATCGGAAACAGCATGGGCTGCCTGCCGCTCTGCAAAGCAATGGCTGAGCTTCAGCTCGCCCCGGAAGATATGGCCCGCATCAAGGAACTGATCCTCATCGCCCCGGACATCAACCGCAACAAATTTGCCGAGACCATACTGCCCAAGCTGGACAACACCAGTGCCCACATCACCGTCTACACCTCCTCCAACGACGACCAGCTGACCACCGCCCATAAACAACGCGGCGGAGTAAGGCTCGGAGACGTGGTCGACAACAAGGACCTGCCGGGCATCGACTTTGTAGATGCCACCAAGATTAACACCAGCATGAACGGAAAAGGTAAATTTGTTAAAAAGACCTCAATCTACAACGACATTGCGAGTGTGATTAAGTAAGCCTCCGGCGGCCCTGCCGGGAGCCTCAAACCCTTTTGCAAAAGGGTTTAAGAATCCCAAAACCTTTTCTTAGGCTTCGCCAATTATCTTTCGAAATCATACTGAAAACCAAGAGCGCAATATCAGTTAAGATATTGCGCTCTCTTTAGTCTAGACGCCTTTAAAGGCTACATGCGAAGCTTATTAAAAAGTTTTTTTGGAGAGTCCAGAGAACCTTTTTTTCCCAAAAAAAGGTTCTTTGGCCGCCGGAGGCTAAGCTCCCTCGTCTTCAATCAAATCACCGGACGATGCGGCATTGCGGGCCAGATCGTCGCAGCGTTCGTTTTCCGGGTCCCCGGAATGGCCTTTGACCCAGCGGAAAGTCACGTCGTGCTTCTTCAGCAACGGGATGAACTGCACCCAGAGATCCTTATTTTTGACCGGCTTCTTGGCGGCAGTCTTCCAACCGTTTTTCTGCCAGTTATCAATCCACTTCTTGGTGAAGGCATTCTTCACGTACTGCGAATCGGTGAACAGTGTAATCTCGCAGGGTTCCTTGAGTTCGGTGAGGGCTGCGATAACCGCGCGCATTTCCATGCGGTTGTTGGTGGTTTTTTTATAACCCTGTGAAAGTTCCTTGCGGTGTTCGTTGAACAGGAGAACGGCCCCGTAGCCGCCCTTACCGGGGTTACCGAGACAGGAACCGTCGGTGTAGATAGTAAGTTTCTTTTTAGACATTAACTTTAATTATTCCTTGTGAACTGATGATTCCGGATCAGGTGTGCTGTCATTCTCATTTGTATGCACCTCAGGAACAGGCTGGTCGGACTCGACATTGACCAGTCGTTCCCAGATCATGGACAAACAGGTCATGAGCGAACCGGGCCATTCATCATCAGCAAAATGATTTGCAAAATGTTTGGTTTCCAACTCGGAGATGAATTCATTACCCAAAGCATGGCGTACAAGACCGGGAAAATGCATCCCCACTTCCTGCGTAGGCGGGGAAATAACGATCAGAAGTTCCTTGGGATCAACCTCCTGCTCCGTGACCGGATCAAGAATAATCTGAATGCGAACTGTAACCCCGAACTCATTACGCATGCTCCTGACGAATCCCTGAATGTAATCACGCTCGGATCGGTCCAGAACCTTGGTCTGGTCCCAGATAGCATTACGGGCCTGAATCTTCTCCATGGTGGACTGGTTGTTCATCCAGAAGGCGTAAATCACCAGCCCGAGAATTATTACCATCCCGATCATCCGCAAAAATCTTTCCGTGCCGGTCTTACCGTGGGGCTTAATAAACAATGCCATGAATGTAACCTTGTGCTGCTTGAGTAATTTAAATCAGGTGAAAAGGCTTACCTGTAAGTACTTATGGTATCAAGTATTTGCTTTCGTGTAAAAAAGGAGAATTAAGCTCCAAGCTCTTCAGCCAGCCTGTCGAGCAGCACTTCCACTTCAGACTGTATCGCGGAAAGCTGTTCCTGCGATGAGGCTTCAAAACGCATGGTCAGCGCAGCCTGAGTATTGGAAGCCCGCACCAGAGCCCAGCCGCCGTCCAAAACAACACGAACCCCGTCAATATCGATGACCTCATACTTCTTTGCAAGCTCTTCTGCCACACGCTCAACCAGTTCGAACTTGATCTCCTCCGGGTACTCAACACGAAGCTCAGGGGTGAAATAGGTCTGGTCCCATTCATCCCACATTTTTGAAACCGGAACATCCGTATCGGAAAGAATCTCCAGCAGCCGCAAAGCGGAATAAAGTCCGTCATCAAAGCCGTAGAAACGGTCAGCAAAAAAGATATGTCCGCTCATCTCGCCGCCGAGCCCGGCCCCGGTCTCGACCATTTTGGCCTTCATAATGGAATGCCCGGTTACAGCCATGAGCGGATTACCGCCATGTCTGGCAACATCATCAAAAAACAGATGGCTGCATTTAACGTCGGCCACAACGGTCTCGCCGGGCTTGCGGGCCAGAACTTCACGGGCATAGACGGCCAGCAACCTGTCTCCGGGAACAAGATTTCCTTTCTCGTCCACCGCTCCGATGCGGTCCGCGTCACCGTCAAGCCCGATGCCTACCTCCGCGCCATGTTCAACAACCGCCTTGAAAAGATCGCCCATATATTCTGCAACCACCGGGTCCGGGTGATGGTTAGGAAAATCACCGTCCGGTTCGCAGTATTGGGGAATAACCTCAGCCCCGGCCCGGCGCAGCAGCTCAAGGGCAATATGCCCTCCGGCACCGTTGCCTCCGTCCAGCACAACCTTGACCGGACGCTTGAGCTTGATGCCGGAAAGGAGGTCTTCAAGATAAAACGGGACAATATCGTGATGGGAAACCACGCCGCTGCCTTCACTGAACTCACCGGATTCCATTATGTTGTAGATGGCCTGAATATCATCGGTGTGGATGGTGGTCTCCCCGCCCCAGACCTTGAAGCCATTAAACTCCGGTGGGTTGTGACTGGCGGTGATCATCACCCCGGATTTGTAGTTAAGCTTTTTGGCCGCAAAATAAAAAACAGGAGAAGGCACCATGTTCAGGCAAAGCACGTCCACGCCGGCCCCGTTAAGTCCCCGGGCCATGGCCTGTTGATAGGCGGGAGAACTGTGACGGCAGTCATGCCCCACCACGGCCCGGTCCCAGCCTTGAGAACGGAACCATGTGCCGCAGGCCCGTCCAAGCCGCTCTACCCATTCTTCATCAAAATCCTGATCCACAATCCCACGAATATCGTAAGCCCTGAAGATCTCTTTTCTGATTTCCTTCATCTGATTCTCCTGCAAAGAGTATTTTGATATAACCAGCAGATAAATGGTAATTAAGTATGTGTCAAAACTTAGCACTAAAAGCAGGTAATTTGAAACATGTCGCTTTTAGGGTTTTATCTTTAGGAGAAATTGATATATTCTGTGCATATTTATTAATGCGTCACAGGTATTCGAATAACTGCCCTCTGCTTTCTGTATCTGAACGGCCCTGCGGAAGTTATTATTTCATTAACATTCCGGCCCGCATATCCGATTTTCCTTGATATGTCGGTCCATCTCACCTATCAAATTTACATGAACTGGGACTGGGACAAATTATCCGAACAACGGCAGAGGAATAAAGGCGGTGGGGGCGGAGGAGCTCCGAAACCGCCTAATGTGGACGATATCAACTCCACGATCAGAAAACTCCGCGGAACCGGCGTGCCGGGCGGAAAATTCATCATCATCGGCATCATCCTGCTCTGGTTTCTTTCCGGGGTCTACATTGTAGAACCGGATGAAGTCGGTGTAGTAACCAGATTCGGTAAGTATGTGGACACCACTACACCGGGTCCGCATTACCATCTTCCGATTCCCATTGAATCGGTCATGAAACCTAAAGTCACACAGATCAGACGTGTGGAAGTGGGTTTCCGCTCCTATGGCTCCTCGCGCTCCTTCACGCAAGGACAGTCGCGCAACGTGCCTGAGGAATCCCTTATGCTGACCGGTGACGAGAACATCGTTGATGTTCAGTTCATCGTGCAATACCAGATCAAGGATCCGGTGAACTATCTTTTCGAAGTCAGCAACCAGCCTAAAACCATTCAGGACGCTGCCGAAGCGGCCATGCGCGAAATCATCGGTAAAACCAAGATCGAACTGGCGCTGACCACCGGTAAACTCCAGATTCAGACCGAGACCCGCAACCTGTTGCAGGAAATTGTAGACCGCTACAAACTCGGTGTGAATGTGCTGGCTGTACAGCTGCAGAACGTGCATCCGCCGAACGAGGTTGTGGACGCCTTTAAAGACGTTGCATCCGCCCGTGAGGACAAGAGCCGTTACATCAACGAAGCGGAAGCCTACCGCAACGACATCCTGCCCAAGGCAAGAGGTCAGGCCGCGGTTATCCTGAACAAGGCTGAAGCCTACAAGGAAACCAAAATCCGCGAAGCTGAAGGTCAGGCCAAACGCTTCATGGCTGTTTACAAGGAATACCAGAAGGCCAAGGATATCACCGTTAAACGTCTGTATCTGGAAACAATGCAGAACATTCTGTCCAATCCTGAAGTCAAAAAGGTCATCCTTTCTGACGATGCGGCCAAGAAAGCACTTCCTTTCCTCTCTCTGGACGGAAAGGGACTTCCCATCCAAACCGGCAAAAAATAGGGGATAAGAATATGAGTTTACTCAAGAAAGGTTCCGCTCCCCTGGCACTGTTGATTATTGTTGCCGTACTGGGGATTGCACAGAGTGCATATATTGTAAAACAGACCGAGAAGGCCATTGTGCTTCAGCTCGGTAAACCCAAATCCGGGCCTATGGGACCGGGGCTGCATTTCAAGCTGCCCTTTGTCCAGAACGTGATCTACTTTGATTCACGCCTGCTGGAATACGATGCCCGCCCGGCTGAAATCCTGACCAAAGATAAAAAGAACATGGTTGTGGACAACTACTCCAAGTGGCGCATTGCCGACCCCTTGCTGTTTTACCGCACCGTTCGTTCCATCCCCCGTGCTCAGGCCCGGCTGGATGATATTATCTATGCGGAACTGCGCGTCGCCCTTGGTCGCTACACGCTGATCGAGATCATCTCCAGCGACCGTACTTCCATCATGGAAGAGGTGAGCCAGACTTCCAACACCCTGCTCAAACCTTACGGTATTGAAGTGCTTGATGTACGCATCAAACGTACCGACCTGCCGCCTGAAAACGCCCGTGCTATTTACGGACGTATGCGTGCGGAACGTGAACGTATGGCCAAGCAGTACCGCTCACAAGGTAGTGAAGCAGCGGCCCGCATCACTGCTCAGGCGGACAAGGAAAGAGCCATCACCCTCGCAGACGCCAACCTCAAGGCTGAAATCCTGCGCGGTGAAGGTGAAGGTAAAGCAACCAAAATCTATGCTGACAGCTTCGGCAAGGACCCGAGATTCTACGAATTCAAGAAGTCCCTCGAAGCATACGAAGCCGGACTCAAAGAGAACACCAGGCTGATCCTCTCTCAGGACAACCCGTTCTTAAAGTATATGAAATAGTTTATTTGCCTTCGGCGACCCTGCCGGGGGGCCTTAAACCCTTTTGCAAAAGGGTTTAAGAATCCCAAAACCTTTTGTTAAGCTTCGCTGATTAACTTCACAAGCTCGACATGGTATCAATAAGCCCGTAGTATCTTAACAGATATTACGGGCTTTATCTTTGGAGGCTTTTTATGGAAGGTTGCAGACATCTTGTTGTTGGTGCGGGGATCACTGGTTGTACCATTGCCAGACAAATTGCTGAAGAGTTGGGCGAGAAAGCCCTCGTTATCGACAGACGCGACCATATCGGCGGCAACTGCCACAGCCATATTAATGAAGATACAGGCGTGGAAGTCCACAGCTACGGCACCCATATTTTCCATACCAAAGAACGGCGTGTCTGGGATTTCCTGAACCAATTCACTGAATTCAACAGCTACCGCCATAAAGTTGTGACCACCTATGAAGGCCGGACCTTCCACATGCCGGTCAACCTGCAGACCATCAATTCATTTTTCGGAATCAGTCTGAAGCCGCACGAAGTTGAAGATTTCATCGCCAGCAAAAGTGCCGAAGAGGACATCACCGATCCACAGAACCTTGAAGAAAAAGCCATCAGTATCATTGGCCGCGAACTGTATGAAGCCTTCGTGAAGGGCTACACCCTCAAGCAATGGGAATGCGACCCCAAAGAACTGGACGCGTCCATCATCACCCGGCTGCCCTTCCGCCATACCTTTGAGTGCGACTACTTCACCGACCGCTACCAAGGCTTGCCGTGGGATGGATACACCAAGCTCTTCGAACGCATACTTGACCACGAACTGATTGAAACAAGACTGAATACTGATTTCTTTGAACTGAAAGATACGCTTCCGCAAGAGTGCGCAATCTACTACACCGGCCCCATCGACAAATATTTCGATTACTGCCACGGGGAACTCACATGGCGTTCCCTGCGCTTTGAATACCGGGTTGAGGATGTTCCCGACTATCAGGGAACATCGGTTATGAATTACGCTGACATCGATGTTCCCTACACCCGCATCCACGAATATCAGCACCTGCACCCGGAAAGAGAGAACACAAGCGGCAGAACCGTCACCTCACGCGAATTTTCCATGAAATGGAAACAGGGAGATGAGCCATACTACCCGGTCAACACGGACGAAGACCGCAAACGCCTAGAACGATACTTCGAAGAAGCTGCCAAGCAGGAAAACGTCCACTTTCTGGGCAGGCTGGGGCAATACAAATACTATGACATGGATAAAGCGGTGCTGGCGGCACTGGAGTTTTGTGACTCCAAGCTAAACAACAATTAGCCAAACAAAGCGGCGAAGCCCTAATAAAAGTTTTTGGGAGAGTCCAGAGAACCTTTTTTTCAAAAAAGGTTCTTTGGCCCCCGGAGGGCCGCCGGAGGCATCTTTAACCAAACGCCAAAGACTCCAAAATAGAATTGGAAACAAGCATGCCGTTCTTGGTCAGACGCAGGTATCCGGCACTCATGCGTACCAGCCCGTTCTGGTGCAGTGCGCTGATGATCGAACCTTTTTCCTTGGTCAGGTCGCGCCCGGTAAGTTCTTTGTAGTCGGAAAGCCTGAGGCCCTTTGTAGTCCGCAGACAAAGCATGATAAGTTCCTGCGCCTTGATTTCATCGGTAAGCTCTTCGAAATCCTCCCCGGCAAAACCTCCGCGCACTGCAGCGTCATATTCATCCATATAGCGCGGATTGGTGAATCTGCGGTTACCGATTGTGGATACTGCGGAAGGCCCGAGTCCGAGGTAGTCGAGACGGTCCCAATAACCCTGATTGTGGCGGGAAATGAAGCCCATGCGCGCAAAATTTGAAATTTCGTACTGGATATAACCCATGGCCTCCAGATACTCGGCACCGTAAATAAACATGCGGGCCTGCTCACCGTCAGGCGGCAATTCCATGTCTATCTCTTTAGCCTGTCTACCGAAGACCGTACCCGGCTCAATGGACAGTCCATAACAGGACATGTGTTCCGGCTTGAGCTGGACCACGGCCTTGAGTTCGTTGTTCCAGTCCTTGACCTTCTGGCGCGGCAATCCCCAGATCAGGTCAACGCTGATATTTCCGAACCCGGCCTTGCGGGCCATGTAGTAGGATTCGGCTGCCTGCCTTGCGGAATGCGGGCGGCCGAGGGTCTCAAGGTTGCGGTCGTCAAGGGACTGGAAACCGAGGCTGAGCCGATTGATGCCCATATCGTAGAGGGCCTTGAAATATGAAAGGTCGTTGGCGGAATCGGGATTGGCTTCAAGGGTTATTTCCATGCCCTTGGTGAAGCTGAAATGTTTGCGCAGTGCATCCATGATCAGCTGCAGCTGAAACGGCGGGATCAGGCTGGGGGTGCCGCCGCCGAAATAGACCGTGCCGATGCGCGGATTCTTGAGCCGCTTGCCCCAGAGTTCAATCTCGGTCAGCAGGGTTTTCATGTACCATGCGAAACTTACCTGCTCGAAAGGCTGGGAATGAAAAGCGCAATAGTTGCATTTGCGCTTGCAGAAAGGCACGTGAATATAAACCAGAAGATTTCTGGCCTCACTGCCGTCGCCGCGCAGCAGCGGAGCATTAAAAAAAGCCGGGGGCATTCCCATATGAAAACCTTTGAATGGGATGCGCTTCGCGCTTTTGACGATTTGATTTCGCCTCCGGCGGCCAAAGGGGATAACCCCCTTTGGAATCCCTATTAGTTGAAATAAATTTATTCTCGATAACTATTAGCGGCTGACCCAAAGAGCCGCCCCCTCAAGCTGATGCAGCAGCTTCACGCTCAGCGAACGGGGAAAAAGCTTCTCAATTGCACTCTTATCATGCTTGCCGCGTCCGGCAGCGACTACTGCGTAAGGCTTTTTAGCAACCTGCGCCAGAATTTCCTTAACCACATCATCACCGTCCACAACAAGCTCTTTGATACGTTCTGGAGCTATGCCGTTGCCTTCAAGATGATCGCGGGTAATTTCAAAAATATCCTCAACGGTCGCCGCGCCCTTTTCCTTTGAATCGTGCACATGAAACATGGTGATATCGTGGTTGGGATTATCCCCAAGCACGAATCCCACATGGTCCGCAATCCTCTGCGAAGGGGCGTCCTCGTCCACGCAAAGCAGGACATCCTTACGCGGCAACTCTTCAGGGCATTTGCAGAACCAGAGCGGAAAGTCAATCTCTTCCCAGATAACCTTGGAACCGACACTGTAATCGAAGAATTCTTCCAGCACGGATTGGGACTGGCGACCAAGTATGACTGCGTCATACATGCCTTTGTGTCCTTCCTGCACTATCTCGCGGGCGGTATTGCCACGGGAATAGATACTCTTGATATCAATCTTGCTTTCATCGCAGAAACTATGGTCAATGAACCATTTGCGGGTATCTTCAAGCAGCTGACGGCCCTTGGCAAGAGTTCCCTTGCTCCAGGAATTCTTCGGTGGCGCGACATTAAAAAGGGTAATACGCACATCACAGGGCGAATGAAAAAAATTCTTTATAAACCTGACCGCATATGAAGCCGTGCAATCCGCACGAACACAAACCAGAAGATGCTTTTCCATATTTACCTCCCCCTGTTGCTGTCAAAATATAGAAAAAAACAGACGCACTGCTTTTTAGATACATAAGCTACAGTCTAAGATAACTATTCAAAAGCATTAAAACAAGCGAAGATTTTTTCAGATTGCTGGCCTAGCTTTTGCCCGCAAGCTCCTTCTCATAACGCTCATTTTCGCTGAACAGGCAGCCGCAATATTGCTGGCGATAAATATCCATTTCTTTGGAACGTTCTATGCCTTCTTTCCAGCCTTCTCGGAAGTCGTAATAGTAGAACTCGCACTTGCTTTTTCCGGCCATATCTTTACCGAGTTCGGCGATACGTTCGTGCTGCTGGAATTTACTGTACAGCAAGGTGGTGGTATAAAAATCAAAATTACCGCGCTTGGCAAGGGAAAGAGTCCGTTCCAGACGGTCCGCATAGCAGTGGAAGCAGCGGTTCGCTTCGCGGAAAGCCGCATTGCGGAACCATTTTTTGGAGTCATATTCATCCAGCCTGCCGATGACCTTCACATCCATCTTATCGCAGACTTCAAGAAAGCCGTCCCGGCGGCGCAGATATTCCTGCAAAGGATGGATATTGGGATTGTAAAAAAAGGCAGAAACTTCAAAGCCCTGATCCCTCAACACGTCAATAGTGGTGATAGAACAGGGCCCGCAACAACAATGAAGCAACACTCTTTTAGACATCTTTCCCTCCGGGGGCCAAAGGAGAGGGGAAAACCCTTTTGCTAACGCCAAAAAGTGTTTTCCCCTCTCCTCTGGACTCCTCACCCCTTTCCCAAAACGCGTTAATTAATTTTAGCTAAGGGCTGAGAACAAAAACTATTTAAATCTTCTTCCGGCGAAGCCATACTAAAAGGTTTTGGGATTCTTAAACCCTTTTGCAAAAGGGTTTAAGGCCCCCGGCAGGGCCGTCGGAGACATTAATTACTCATTCCACTGAATCTCGATATTGACCTTGGTATCGAACATCTTTTCGTACTGGATGATAGCATCGCGTTTGTGGTTGAGCAGGTAGAGAGCCAGCTCTTCTTCGGCCTCGTAAACCAGCGGGGATTCACAGTTGGGCCTGCGCAGCATGCGGTAAATTTCTTTGATGGCCTGCATGGCCTGCCATTCCATGTTGCGACGGATACCGGTTCCGTCACAGCAGGGGCAGGCTTCTGTGGAGACTGCAATTGCGGACGATCCCAGACGCTGACGCACCAGCTCCATGAGTCCGAAACGGGAAATACGGCCGACATCAGTACGCGCACGGTCACCTTTCAGGGCGGCACGCATGGTCTTTTCAACTTCGCGGCAATGCTTGGGGTCCTTCATTTCAATGAAGTCGATAACCACCTGACCGCCGAGGTCGCGCAGCTTGAGCTGGCGGGCGATCATCTCGGCACTTTCCTTGTTGGTCTTGAGGGCCATTTCCTTGAAATTGCGCTCGCCGCCGATCTTGCCGGAGTTGATGTCGATTGCGGTCAGGGCCTCGGTCTGATCGAAAACAAGACGTCCGCCGGAAGGCAGATTCACCTCGCGGCCGTAAATCTGCTCGATCTGCTTAACCAGATTGAACCGCTCCCAGAGGGATTTGTCGGCATCGCTGTGCAGCTTGACCAGATTGGAACGGCGCGGAAAAGAGAGCGTGGCCAGCTTCTTGACCTGCTCAAAAGTTTCCTGATCATCCACCCAGATTTCAACTACATCGGAAGAAAGGTAGTCACGCACGGAACGGGCAGCCAGTCCCATTTCCTCGTAAACGAGGGACGGCGGCTTGGCATCCTGTCCTTTTTCGCGAATGTCGTTCCAGAGACGGGTCAGAAACTTGAAGTCGCGGCGCAGGGCGGATTTGCTCTGGCCCTTGCTGGCGGTACGCACGATAACGCCCACCCCGGCTCCAGGATTGACCTCATCAATGAGTTCCTTGAGCCTTTCGCGTTCTTTCTCGTCTTCAATCTTGCGGGAAATGCCGATCTGCTCACGACCGGGGGTGAGCACGAAATAACGGCCCGGAATGGAAAGATAGGAGGAAAGGAAAGCACCCTTCTTACCGGTGGGTTCCTTGACCACCTGAGTGAAGATTTCCTGCCCCGGTTTGAGTACCTTCTGGAGCAGGGGGTAGCGGTGTCCTTTCTTAAGTTTGTAGGTGCCCTGATAGTATTCAGGATGCACCTCATCAACCTGCAGAAAGCCGTTGCGTTCGGCCCCGTAGTTGATGAAAGCCGCCTGCAGCGCGGCATCGATGTTATGGATGTAACCTTTGTAGATGTTACCTTTGGTCTTGGCCTGATGAAGCATTTCTACGTAATACTCAATGACCTGACCTTCCTGAGTCAGCGCGACTTCCACCTGTTCGCCGGGAAGCACGCTGATGAACATTTTCTCTTTTTTCTTAATCTTTTTACCTGTCATGTTCTAATCCAAAGAAAAGTTTTTTAAATTTTCCCCGGATTCAGCAGCTAATTCATGATTCGTCGTCAAGCCTGCAATCGTAATAGATGTCATTTCCTGTCTGCCTGACGTGCAGTCTGCCGCTTTTTTCCAACTCTGCAAGCACCTCTTCCACCCTCTCCAGGGGAAGAACCAGTGCTCCGGAGAGCTGTTGCGCTGTTTGCGGTCTGCGCATGATAGAAGCCTGAATCCGGTCAATTGCGTGGGAACCATCGCCCTGCACATGGGCTGGAGTCTCCGCACCGCTCCTTTTCTTCGCTCCGGTATCCGGTCCGCAATCCCTGTCTTTACAGGGCGCGGCATCAAGAACCTTTTTCCAGCGGCCTAGGGTCTCGGTATCAACCGGACCGGCCTTCTCCAGAGTACCGGGACGCGAAAGTGTGACCACATCAATGCGGTCCGGGGCAAGTTCGGCACAGAAATCTTTCATAAGTGAAAGGTTCTCATCCGAATCGTTGTATCCCCCTGAAAGGAGCACTTCCAGAAAAATCTTACCATTGAACTCCTTGCGGAATTCGATCAGGGCTTTGGCAATCTCCGTGGGGTCAACCCCTTTACACGGTCTGTTTATGGCCCTGAATTCCGAAGCAACAAGGGAATCCATGGAAGGAAGCACCACGTCGGCTTCCTTAAGTTCCCTACGCACTTCGGGGTCCGTCATGGTGGTCGCGTTTGTCAGCACGGCCACATCCATAGACGGGAAAAGTTCTTTAATACCACGAATTATTTCGGGCATTTCCACATTGAGGGTCGGCTCTCCCAAACCACCCAGCGTAATCACTTCGGGCAATTCATGCCCTTCCTGCTTCCAGTTTTCCAATTCATTAAGAATATCAGCCGCAGGTACATATACAGCGCGTTCACCGGTGAGCCTGTCGGTCTTGCCCACTTCGCAATACACGCAATCCATGGAACAAACCCTGCTTCCAAGCAGGTCCAGCCCCAGTGAACGCCCTATCCTGCCGGAAAAAACCGGCCCGAAGACATATCTATAACCCATAACGGCCTCATCAAGAAGCAAAAAAAGTAATTAAATTTGATGCGCTTCGCGCTATTTATTGAAACGATTTCGCCTCCGGCGGCTTAAACCCTTTGAAAAGGGTTTAAGAATCCCAAACTTTTTCAGTAGGGCTTCGCCGTTGTCAATTCGACAAGTGTGCTAGCCTGATTCAAAACTGTAATTTTTGCGGGAGATGTGTAAAAATAGCTGCGCGAAGATAAATATCATTCAATGCGGTAGTTAAGCACTTATTCTTAAAAGTCAAAAAACTCAAGAGCTATATGTAATGTAAGGTCGCAAAGAAGGTGCCGCTCTTTATTTTATTGACTTTGTGCGTTTTCGTCCGTAATCGGGCCATAGATCAATTCAGGAGGAAGTCTCATGCTTGAAGCTGGACAACTAATTTTGCTCGTTAACCCCAAAGGCAAGCGCTACCTGCGCACCCTTAATGCCGGGGAAGAAATACATACACATGACGGCATGATGTATACCGATAACATCCTCGCCGCCGGGTACGGAAAGGTTGTGGAAACCCATCTGGGCCACAAATACCAGCTCCTCAAACCCACCATCTACGATATCATCAAGGGTCTCAAACGCCAGACCCAGATCATGTACCCCAAAGAGATCAGCTACCTGCTGCTCAAACTGGGTATCGGTCCCGGCAGCCGCGTGGTAGAATCCGGCTCCGGTTCCGGCGGACTGACCACCGCACTGGCCTTTTACGTAGGTGATACCGGCAAGGTCTACACCCACGAAAAACGCCCCGAATTTTACAAACTGGTCCACAAGAACTTAGAATGGGCCGGACTTGCACACCGCGTTGAGCAGTTCAACCTCGATATCGAGGACGGCTTTCTGGCCTCCGATTGCGATGCCCTTTTCCTCGACGTACCCAACCCGTGGGATTTTCTGCACCACATCCCCAAAGCGGTTATCCCCGGCGCAATGTGCGGTTTCCTGCTGCCGACCACCAATCAGGTCAGCGACCTCTTGAAGGCCATGGAAAGCGCGCCCTTCGAAGAACAGGAAGTCTGCGAAATCTTAGTTCGCCGCTACAAGCCCATCGCTGAACGCCTGCGCCCCGAAGACCGCATGGTAGCCCACACCGGCTACCTCGTCTTCGCCCGCAACATGGCCGGATGCGAAATGAGCATCGAGCCGCCCAAGAAAAAGCGTGAGAATCGCGGCAAGCCCGCAGCTGACAAGTATAAAGTTGATAGAAAAGATATGCTTCATGCCAAGAAGGATGTTGCTGAGGGTGCTGAAGCAGCTGAAGAGAAGAAGGCTGAATAGGCTTGTGGATTGTTGAAGATGTTAATGATGAAAGCCGGGTCTCTGTGAGGAGGCCCGGCTTTTTTAAATGTATTCAAATTTCGATTACAAAATCAGCCACCTCTTATAACCCTAGTCTGGGGAACATACTCAGGTCGGCGATACGTCTGATCACATCTTTTACATTCAAACCTGCTAGCTGTTTCTTGTACGGGAATTAATTTACCTTCTGCATGGCACTTAGTACAATACCGAACAGTCTTTCCATCCTTTTCTGCTTCATAAAGCCCGTAGTTTTCATTAAATTTTAATTCTGCATTTTGCTTTAACAGCTGTTTTAAATCACTTATTTCTTCATCTTTATCGTTAAGTTCAATTTTAACTTTCGATAGTTGTATTTTGGCATCAGCCAATTTTTCCACCAATTCTGCTAGCTGCAATTTTAAATCAGCTTGCTTGATTGCATCGCTTACTTCACTCAACTTGGTGGCAATATCAATCGCACTTTTAATTCCACCGAGCGCACTTGCAATTGCTTTTGTTGTTATCGATTCCATGCCTGACTCCAAAATTAAGATTTATAATCCTAGCCCGAAAATTATCTAATCCTCATAAACAATCAAAGCCCCGGCAATCACATCACACATAGCTTGCTCACTCCCGCTCACACCTTCAATACAGGCTTCCAACCACCCTGCCTGCAACTTTTCAACATCTATCCCATACCCGGCATTCTCAGCCAGCAAAAATAAGAATCCACGCAAAGCCCTACCGTTTCCCTCACGAAATGGATGAGCAAGATTCAACTCAATCATGTAACAAGCTGCCCGATCCACAAAGTCTGCAGGTTCATGATCTATAAGATGATTCTCTTTTTTCAATTCATCCAAGATATCAGTGATTGTACTTTCAATATGACGAGGATTTGCAAAAAGAGTTGCCCCTTTACTTATGGATACATTTCTCTCCTGTCCTGCCCAGTCATAAACGTCTTGAAATAAATGCTGATGGATTGCTTTAAGATGCTTGTAGTCAAATTGTCCTTGCGGCAGATCCTGCATCATGCGGCTGGCAACAGAAAGGCGCTCGAATTGATCAAGCGCCTCTTGGTTTCTATGGTCGCCCTTATTTATCAGAACGGAAGAATTATCATATGTGTATGCGTCTCTATGCGCGTATCGCGTTGGCATTCGGAAACCGTTCTTTCAAAAGATTAGTCCGTTCTTCAAAGGAACATTCTTTTTGAATGCACTCTTCAAAAACGCTAATTTCCTCAGCAGTCAAATGCAGCCCTTCAATAGCTAAGGAGGCTTTCGCATTCTCAAAACGACGTCGCAAAATGTCCTTTTTATCCTTGGGACGTTTTGATGTGGCGAAAGTATATTTTGATGTTTTAGTCATTGGAAAATAATAATACCTGCAAATCAAAAAGGCAACAGCAATAAAGCCCCGCACTCAACCGAGCACGGGGCTTTCCAAATATCCAACAAAACTCCAACAACTAGCGGATATGCTTGTTAATAGCATCCTCATCCTTGCGCCGTTGCACTTCCTGCGCAACAACAGCGGGTACGCAGACCATGTCCACGGGGTTGAAGATGGTCCGCAGGGACTTGGCTAAAACGAGGGCCACCGGGATACCTACAATTGATATGGCCAGCCCCACTATCTGGGTGATGGTGATCAGCGAAAAGATGATCCCGAAAGGAATCCAGAGGATCATGATGATTGTGGAATAGGCTTCCCACGCGGGATTACTCTCCACATTGAGGTCATCCTTGGAGACCATGGACCAGCTGAAAGGCGCGAACAGGAACTTGCTGTACTGAATGAGGCCCAAGCCCAGCGGTGATGCCACTACAGTCAGTACCAGCAATGAGCCGAGCAGGAAGAACATGATCGCGTTTATGAATCCGAAGAAAGGAAAATACCAGAGGATGTTACCGAGAGTTCTCATTTATATCTCCAAAGTTTAAAGGGCTGACTCATATTACCAAAAGCAGCCCGCATTACATAGTTGCCAAGTTTTCCGGTCTTGGGCTAAAAGTCAATCATATCATCAAAAGGAGCCTGCCATGGATCAATCCACAGTGAACATCATCCTTACCGCAATCATCATTCTCGGTGCCACAATCCTTCCTTTCATACTGGGAACAAAATTACGCCGCAGCAAGCCGAATGTGCTCTGGATCGGGCTTTTGCTCTGCTTTATTTTCGGGCCTGCGGGACAGGTTTATGTTGCGGGCTGGATTCCGTGGTTCCTGATTGTGCTCGGAGTTTGTGTTGGAGCGCAACAGCTTCTCTCGCCGCAAATGGCTATGGTTGCCATGGTTGTGGTCTCTCCGCTGGTCATGTTTTTCAGGATAAAACGTTAACCCTTACTCCTGCGGATCTCTACAGGGACAAAGCAACCCGCGCAACATATCCCCCATGGCCTTTTCCATACGGTCCCAGCCGACCTCGTCCTGCAGGCTGACTCCACCGAAATGCTTGGTATTCAGCGAGCGAATGGACAAGTAGGATATGGCCCCGCCGAGGATTGCCACCGCTGCGGCGAGGTCCACATCATCGGGCACATCCGGGGTCATGTGTTCAAAAAATTCCAGTGCCGTACGCACCCGCACATCTTCCAGCAGATCCGAAAGCGGGGTCCGCTCCAACATTTCCCAGGCCAGCAGCCGCAAGGTATCCGGCCTTGTATCAAGGGTTCTGCGCAGGGCGGTGAAAAATGCGGCAACCTGCTTTTCCGGTTCGATTTCCGGAAATTCCGTGGGGGCATTGGCCAGCAGTTCTTCTGTTGTGGGCCAGTAGATTCCCGATACCGCCAGCTCACTCATCAGATTTTCCAGTCCATTGAAGTAGCTGTAAAGCGTCTTGCGGCTCACTCCTGCCTTGAGCGTTATTTCGTCCACATCAAGATTGTTGAATCCTTTTTTTGCGGCGCACTTGTAGGCGGCATGCAGTATCTTTCTGCGTGTGGCGGTCAGGGTGTTGATGGGTACTACTTTTAAAGTCATGTCTGCGGCCTTTTGTAGAAAGGTTTATTTATCATTATATCACATTTTAGAAATTAACTCCGTCTTGATTTTAGTCAAGGAGTCCGGGAAAGTAGAGTGTTACTTTTGTTTTTGCACGTTTTAGCACATAATGCGGAAACTCAAATTTGCAGCAAACTTACGGAGAATATGAATGGGTTCGAGAATTCTTGTGATCAATCCCGGATCAACATCAACCAAAGTGGCCATCTTTAACGATGAAAAAGTATGCTTCGACGCTGAAGTAAGCCATCCCCGTGAAAGCATAGATAGATTTTCCACTGTACTGGAACAGAAAGAGTTTCGCAGTGCTGCTGTTATGGAGCTTATTAAAGATGAGCTTGCAAATGGAACACCGGATATGGTGGTCGGGCGCGGCGGTTTACTTAAGCCCATTCCCGGCGGACCCTATTCCATAAACGATGATATGCTCTCTGACCTGGTCAATGCCCGCTACGGCACCCACCCCTGCAATCTGGGCGCAATGATCGGGCGTGAACTGTCTGAGAAATGGGGTGTGCCCTCCATGATTATGGACCCGGTGGTAACCGATGAGATGGAACCGCTGACCAAGATCACCGGGCTGCCGGAAATCAAGCGACGCAGCGTCTTCCATGCCCTGAGCCAGCGCGGGGCAGCCCGCAGTGTAGCCGCAAAAATGGGGCTGGATTACGAAAAATCAAAATTCATAGTCGCCCACATGGGCGGAGGCTGTTCCATCGGCGCACACCGCCAAGGACGCATTGTGGATGTGGTCAACGGACTGGACGGCGAAGGGCCGTTCACCCCGGAACGGTCCGGTGCGCTTCCGGTGCTTCCGGTTATCGAGCTGTTGGAGTCCGGAAAATATTCTTTTGCGGAGTTGAAGAAGGTCGTAACCTCCGGTTGCGGTCTGCTCGGACTCACCGGGACCAATGACCTGCGCCAGATCGAGCCGCGTATGGACGATGGTGACGAGAATGCAAAGCTGGTCTTCGAAGCTTTGATCTACAACATCGCCAAGCACATCTGTTCCTATATCCCGGCCCTTATGCGCGGGGATGCGGCCAAGAAACCCGTGGATGCGGTCATCCTCACCGGGGGACTGGCCCGCAGCAAACGGCTGATTGCCGAGCTGGAAGATCTGGTTTCCTTCATCGCGCCTGTGCAGGTCGTCACCGGGCTGGAAGAAATGGAAGTAATGGGTCGCGGCGGGCTTGCTGTTTTGCGTGGGGAAATGGAGCCTCAGGAATATAAGAGTTGATTATAAATATGGGGGAATTCCGGTTCCCCCTCTTGTCATTTAAGGATCACAACCTAATATGTAGAGTGAAGGCATAAAAAACTTGCTAAGCATGGGGCTTGAGCGTAAAATAAATCATACCAAAATGGTATAGAATTTAAGTAAAAGATAAAAAGCAGGCCGTTTTTCTTTCGGAATTATCGGGAAGGGGGTATGCTTGAGATATTTCTTATAAACCAGATTCACATAAGCGGAGAGACACTATGTGGGAATATACTAATAAGGTTCAGGAACACTTTCTTAATCCCCGGAATGTGGGGGTAATCGAAGATGCGGACGCCATCGGCGAGGTCGGCTCACTCTCCTGTGGAGACGCCCTGCGCTTGTTTCTCAAGATTGATGACGAGCGCATTGTGGATGCCAGGTTCCAGACTTTCGGCTGCGCCAGCGCAATTGCTTCCAGCTCTGTACTTACTGAAATGATCAAGGGCATGACTATTGACGAGGCATCCAAAGTGACCAATAGGGAAATTGCCGAGCAGCTCGGCGGATTGCCCAAGGAAAAGATGCACTGTTCGGTCATGGGTCAGGAAGCCCTTGAGGACGCCATCCGCAAGTATCGTGGTCTTGAGGCTGCCCCCGCTCCCGAAGGCGAGATAGTCTGTAAGTGTTTCGGCGTCACCGACCTGCAGATCATCCGTGCGGTTAAGGAAAACAAGCTGACCACCCTTGAGGAAGTGACCAACTTCACCAAGGCCGGGGGCGGCTGTGAGGACTGTCACGGACGCATCGGGGAGATCATCGAGGAAGTGTTGACCGGAGAAGCTGCCAAGCCCGCTCCGCAGCCGGAAAAGCCCGACAAGATGACCAATATCAAGCGTTTTCAGCTGGTCACCAAGGTCATTGACGAAGAAATCCGCCCGGCCCTGAACAAGGACGGCGGCGACATAGAACTGGTTGATATTGACGGACACGAAGTAATTGTTTCCCTGCGCGGAGCCTGTGTGGGCTGCCCTTCCAGCGGACACACCCTCAAGGATTTTGTGGAACGCCGCCTCAAGGAAACCGTGGAACCTGAAATCACCGTGCGGGAGGGCTAATCATGTCAACATATCTCGACAACAATGCCACCACCATGGTCGCACCGGAAGTGCGTGAGGCAATCCTGCCCCTGCTCGATGCTGAATTCGGCAACCCCTCCTCCATGCATCGCCTCGGCGGACAATCCGGCATGCTCATGGAACAGGCCCGCCAGAAAATCGCTGCCGGATTGAACTGTGATCCTTCTGAAATCATTTTTAATTCCTGCGGGACCGAGGGCGATAACACCGCTATCTTCTCCGCCCTTGAAGCCCAGCCGGAAAAGAGACACCTGATCACCACCCGCGTGGAACACCCGGCGGTGCTCAATGTTGCCAAGCATTACGAGCGCAAGGGTTACGATGTGACCTACCTTGGCGTAGATTCCAAGGGGCTTTTCGATATGGAGCAGTACCGTCTGGCTTTCCGCCCGGACACCGCCCTTGTTTCCATCATGTACGCCAACAACGAATCCGGGGTTATCTCCCCCATTCAGGAAATGGCTGAGATCGCCAAGAAGCACGGTGTGCTTTTTCATACCGATGCCGTGCAGGCTGTGGGCAAGATCGCCATCGACCTGCAGACCCTGCCCGTGGATTATCTGGTTCTTTCCGGCCACAAAATCCACGCCCCCAAGGGCATCGGGGCCATGTTTGTGCGCAAAAACGCGCCCTTCCGGCCCTTCATGCTCGGCGGACATCAGGAACACGGACGCCGCGGCGGCACCGAGAACCTGCCCGGCATCGTCGGCCTCGGAGTAGCCATGGACTTGGCTGTGAAGCATCTTGATGATGAAAACACCCGCGTGCGGGCCATGCGTGACCGCCTTGAAAAGGGGCTCATGGCCGCCATTCCCGATGCTGTCATCAACGGTGATCCTGAAATGAGGCTGCCCAACACCCTGTCCATCGCCTTCAAGTACATCGAAGGCGAAGCCATGCTGCTCATGCTCGACCAGTTCGGCATTGCCGCCAGCTCCGGTTCGGCCTGTACTTCCGGTTCGTTGGAGCCGTCCCACGTGCTCCGGGCCATGGGAGTACCTTTCACCTTCGCTCACGGATCGCTGCGCTTCTCCCTGTCCATCTACAACACGGATGAGGATATCGATCTGGTGCTCCGGGAACTGCCGCCCATCATCAGTAGACTGCGTGAGATGTCTCCATTCCGTAGAGGCGATGAAGGTCTGGACTGGGTGGACGATCACGATCATTAAAACCCAATGGGTGAAATTTTATTTATGATAAAATTTCACCCATATTTTTGCTTTTTACATCGAATTAAGGCAGGAATTTATAAAAAAGTGGGTTTAACATGAATATACATGAAAATATGATCTCACTGGTAGGGGGAACCCCTCTAGTCAGACTTAATAAAGTTACTGATGGATGCGTTGCTAACGTCATCGCCAAGCTGGAATTTTACAATCCCTGCTCATCCGTAAAAGACCGTATCGGTGCTTCCATGATTGAGGAAGCGGAAAAGCGCGGTGATTTGAAACCGGGCGCGACGGTTGTGGAACCCACCAGCGGTAATACCGGAATCGGGCTGGCCTTTGTCTGCGCGGTGAAGGGCTACAAGCTGGTGCTGACCATGCCCGAATCAATGAGTCAGGAACGCAAAGACCTGCTTAAGGGCTTCGGTGCCGAGCTGGTGCTGACTCCGGCTGCGCAGGGCATGACCGGGGCGGTGAACAAGGCCAAGGAAATTGCGGACGCCGACCCGGATGCATTCATGCCCATGCAGTTCGGCAATACAGATAATCCGCTGGCCCACCGTAATAAAACCGTCAACGAAATCTGGGATGATACTGACGGGAAGATTGATATTTTCGTAGCCGGAGTGGGTACCGGGGGTACCATCACCGGAGTCGGTGAAGAGCTGAAGAAACGCAAGCCCTCCATTAAAATTGTTGCGGTTGAGCCGGAAAAGTCCCCGGTCATTTCCGGCGGCAAGGCCGGACCGCACGGCATTCAGGGCATCGGAGCCGGATTTGTGCCGGATGTGCTGCAGACTGAAGTCATCGACGAGATCATCAAGGTTGCGGACGAAGACGGTGTAGCCATGGCCCGCAGACTCATGCAGGAAGAAGGAATTTTATGCGGTATCTCTGCCGGGGCAGCAGCCCATGCGGCAGTGGAGATCGCAAAACGTGAGGAAAACAAAGATAAACTTGTGGTGTTTGTGGTTCCCGATACAGGCGAACGTTACCTAAGCACCGCGCTGTTTAAGGATTAAGGTTTAAAAATGGTTAGTAAAATCGGCGGCTCTGTGCTGACGAAGGTTGTGGACGCTCTTTGTGAGGAAGAGTCATATCAGACTGTATATCACATGCCTGAACATGACCGTCCCATGCCTTCTGTGGATGCATTGGGCGAATTTGTGGAAAGGCTGCGGGCGGTGATTTTCCCCGGTTATTTCGGGGATTCCGAAATCCGGCCCGAAACCATGCGCTACCATATCGGGGGAAACCTTGATGTGGCCTACCGGATTCTGGAAGAACAGATTCTGCGCGGACACTGTTTTTTCTGCACTGCCGATGAAATGAACTGTATGAACTGTGAGGCCGATGCGCAGCGCATTGCCTCGCAGTTTATGGAAAAGCTGCCCGAAATCCGCCGTCTGCTGGCGACTGACGTACAGGCCGCCTATGTCGGCGACCCCGCGTCCAAAAGTCCGGGCGAGACCATTTTCTGCTACCCCAGCATCATCGCCATGACCCATCACCGTATCGCCCATGAGCTTTACAAACTGAACGTGGACCTCATTCCGCGTATCATCGGTGAAATGGCCCATTCCAAAACCGGGATCGATATCCACCCCGGCGCGCAGGTGGGTGAACATTTCTTCATCGACCACGGCACAGGTACGGTCATCGGCGAAACCTGCATCATCGGCCGCAATGTGCGCCTCTATCAGGGCGTGACCTTAGGCGCGAAGAGCTTCCCGTCCGATGATTCCGGACAGCTGATCAAAGGCATCCCCCGCCATCCCATTGTGGAAGACGACGTCATCGTCTACTCCGGGGCCACCATCCTCGGACGGGTGACCATCGGCGAAGGTTCAGTCATCGGCGGTAACGTCTGGGTGACCAAGTCTGTTGAGGCTGGTGCCAGGTTGCTGCAACGGTAAGTTTTTGAATATATAGGTATAAGGGGGAGGATCGATTGTTCGGTTCTCCCTTTTTTGTTTTGGACTTGGCTGCATTCTGCTATATAAACAGTATAGTTTTGAATTGATTACCCTGTCTCCGTTCAAGCTGGAGGTCTTATTGTGGCAAATCCTGAGCATCTCAAAATTTTAGAGCAAGGTGTTGAAGTCTGGAACCGTTGGCGGGCCGAAAACCCGGACATAAAACCGGACCTTCAAAATGAAAAATTCAAGTTCAGGTTTGATCAAAAGCAGACTCCGCAGGGTGGAGGATTTGTGCAGGGTCAAATTGTGGGGGCGCAATTTAAAAATATTAATTTTACAAAGACCAACCTTAAAGGAGCGCAGCTAATCGGGGCAGATCTAAGAGGAGCACACTTGCAGGGAGCGAATCTTGAAAGGGCCAAACTCAGCAGGACCCGGCTTCAGGGAGCGGATTTCGGCGGAGCCAGATTCAACAAAGCCATACTCGCGGATGCGGATTTTGAAGGCGCGAGGCTTTATAATGTAAAATTTACCAATACTGTCCTCTGGTCGGCAAACTTGAAAAACACGGACTGTATCGGTGCTGATTTCAGAGGAGCAGACCTTGCTAACACGGACCTTTCAGGGGCAAAAGTAGCGAAAGTTAAATATGACAACACGATGCGCTGTCTTGCGACCAATGTTCAAAACTGTATCGGAAGCCAGCATTTTGTACGTCACGTTAAGGATCTGGAATACATTCAGGAAACAAAATCCAAGAATATCTGGAAATATAGATTCTGGAAATGGACCTCGGATTGTGGGAGATCCATCTGGCGCTGGGCTGCTCTGGCTATGGGGCTGGCTGCGTTTTTCGGTGCTGTATATGCCAATTATGAAGTCTGGCCCTTTGTGCCTGACTGGTTCGGCCTGCATGACCTGCTGATAAAAATCAACCCCGAAATTGAGTTCAATGAGGCAATGCAGGTCAATATTTTTACCCCGTATTATTTCAGCACAGTTACTTTCACCACTCTCGGCTTCGGGGATGTTACACCGCTAAACCTTGCCGGGCAGATATGGCTCTGCCTTGAGGTTATTGTGGGCTACTTCATGCTTGGCGGGCTCATAACCCTGTTTGCCACCAAGATGGTCCGCCAGAGTGGGTAGCAGTTACTCTAAAAATGGATTGCGGATTCAATTATGATCAAACAGCATCCCAATCTTTGGGCAGTTTCCGTCTGGTGTGGAAAACCCGCAAAATTTCGACTACGTCGTTTTTAACGCGCATTTCTCATCCACTTCTTATCCATAGCTTCAAGCTCTGCTTCGGTAGCGAAATCCCCTGCGTCAGCTTCTTTCAAAGCTTTTTCAATTTCAGCTATCTGCCATGCTTCCCGTGCAACGAACTCCTCCATGGCCTGATTAACCAGATGCGATCTGCTTCTTTGGGTGGCAGTCGCCAATTTATCTAATTTTACAACTAATTCCGGGTTAGTACGAATTGATATTTGTTTTGTCGGCATGTGTATCCCAATAAAGAATGTGTTCACTAACGACAGGAACATATCTGCACATGACCTGCGGAAACAGAAGGCTCAATGGTAATCTTGACCATATACCCGAGCCTTATCAGCCATGTGAAGAGCCTGTCTGTTGTTGCCAGACTGATATTGCCACCAAGGATTTTTGATAATGTAGGCTGGTCTGTGCCGCATATTTCAGCCGCTTTGGTCTGGGTAAGGCCGCGCACTTTTATGGCTTGTTGTATTTCCATAACTATATTGGCCTTGTAGGCCAGCTCGTCCGGTTTATCCAGCGCGAGGTCTTCAAAAACATTTCCTGAACCTGCTTCAATAGCCATGGTGATACCTCCTTTAAAACTTAATCTTTATCCGCTTCCAGAGCCTCTTTATATCTGGCCTGAATTTTATCAATATCCGGCTTGGGTGTGGCTTTCCCGCTTTTGGATTTTTTCTGAAATGAATGTAAAACGTAAATTCCTTTTTGCAACTTCGCCACGTACATGGTCCTGAATGTGTCGGAGTCATGGTTAACGACAATTTCCATCACCCCGGCCCCGCCCTGTTTGAAAGGTTTTGAATTGTCCGGTTGCCTGCCGTTTTGCACCACATGCAAGGCATACCCGACACACTGCCGCACCTCATGGGGCTGACTCAAAAGGTCTTTTCTGCTGCTACCTACCCAGAACAACTGACGTTGATTAGAACTCATGGATTTATATTATGGCAAATTTGCCATAGGGTCAATGCATGAAAAGCCGTCCCGTAGGATACGGAACGGCCCTTGTTGCTAAAAAATCTGATCAGACATTCAAAAAGGATACCCCCGAAATCGGGAATATCCTTTTTGAATTAAAAGAGTCGTTCGCTCTAATTCAACAACATATCCATAACTTCCCCGGCCTTGTCCTTCTTAGGCTTGGGAGGCGGCGGAGGGGTGTACTGCTGCTGTTGCTGGCTGCCGGAAGACTGACTTGAAGTCTGTGAAGACGAGGATGATCCTGACGAGCCTTTTCCGGCGAAATAGAAATCACCGACCATTGAGGAGGATTCCCACGGGACCTGCTTCTTTCCGGTATCTTTCATTACGCCCCGGCGGACCTGCTTGAAGAATTTTTCAATAGTCATGCCTTTTTTGTTCATATTGCCGATCATGTGGGTCACGTAGGGGCTGTTGCGGCCCTTGCCGTCATAGGCTACCCGGCCCGGTGAAGTTGCAAAGGCGATGAACGATCCGGTGGGAGCATCCATCTGGGCCAGACCGTTGCGACCGGACCGAAAACTGCGTTTAAAGGGATTGTTGCGGCAGGCATCAAGAATAACCACGTTCATGCGGTTCCCGGCATCTTCCATTTTTGCCAGCACCTTTCCGGCATCAATGGCTTCGTAAGGCACATCGGACTGGCCTTGAAGATTCATGCCCAACGGGCAGAGATAGTTGATGCCGTTAACCTGCAATCCGTGGCCGGAAAAATAAAACAATCCCACATCGTAGTTCTTAAGCTTGCTGCCGAATTTATCGATGGCCCGGCCAATGGTCGCCCGGTCCGCATCCTTAAGCACCATGACATCAAAACCGACCCGGCTTAGAGACTTGTCCATGGCCGCCACATCGTTAACCGGATTTTTCAGCGGTCCGTTTTTGTAGGCCGAGTTGCCGATGAGCAGGGCCAGCCGTTTCTGGGCCAGACAATCAGCGGCTGAAAGCAGCATAACGGTCATGGTCAAGACAAAAAATAAACAGAACAGCCTGAGTGAGATTGCTTTTTTCATTTAGGAACCCCCCTTCGAAATATGAGTATCTATTCTCCTTATACCACAACTTGGTGGAAAGAAAAGATGAAAGCACTTCCGAAGAAAAGAGACATAAAGAATATCCAGAGCGGCTGCAGGAAAAAGCAGAGCAGACCCACAATTTTGACCCAGCCGTGCACCCCGCCGGTATCGCGCATAATGATCGAAGCCCCGCCCACGGGAGCGGTTGATTTAATGGCCCCGATCTTGGCTGTACTGTCGCGGTAGTAAAAGAAATACGCGCTCATGCCGTAGCCGATCTGGGCAATGAAATTACCGAAGGGCAGAAAGCCGATCAAGAATGTTATAGCGGCCCAGAAGTACATCTTACGGTACAGGAACCACCAGAACCCGAACAGAAATGCGGGCCAGTGCCATGTTACGGTAAAACCGTCACGCAGCTGCTGGAACTTGGCAAAGTTGAAAAGGTATTTGCCCGCATTGGGGCCGATATATTCGTTGTAATCCTGTGAAGTGATCATTTCCATAATGTTTAATCTCCTGCCCCCTTTAATGCCGCAGCTTAAACGATTTAGCAACCGGGCAGCAGACAAAGCCCCTAAGCCTGCATCCGGCACGATCTCAACCGTCTGGAGCTTTGACATTCATATAATAATGGACTAACGAAATTTGGTTCCACGCTCCGTGCCGGGGGCGGACCACAAAATTCAGCATTCCCCGGAAATTCGCAAAGAGAAGATAAATGGCAAAAATACAGAAAATCAAAGGCGTTGCAGACCTTTTCCCAGAGGATAGCGCGAGATATGCGTTCATGGAAAAGACCGCGAGGGATGTTTTCACCTCTTACGGTTTCGGTGAACTGAGGACTCCGATCCTCGAAAAGACCGAACTTTTCTGCCGCTCCATCGGTGAAGAAACCGATGTGGTGCAGAAAGAAATGTACACCTTCCCCGACCGTAAGAACCGCTCCCTGACCATGCGTCCGGAAGCGACTGCCGGGGTTGTCCGCGCTTACGTGGAGAATAAGATCTACCAGCCGGGCAAGGTAAGCAAATTTTTCACCTTCGGTCCCATGTTCCGCTACGAGCGGCCGCAGGCCGGACGCATGCGCCAGTTTCACCAGATCAATGCCGAGGTCTTCGGCGCATCCGAGCCGCAGGCCGATGCCGAAGTCCTGCTCATGCTTTCCGGCTTCCTGAAGGGAATCGGTCTGGAAAAACTTTCCTTTGAGCTGAACTCCCTTGGCTGCCCTGAGTGCCGTCCCAAGTACAATCAGGCTCTCAAGGATTTTTTCAATTCCCTCGACAAGAGCGAACTTTGCGATGACTGCCAACGCCGCGTGGACACCAACCCGTTGCGTGTACTCGACTGCAAGGTCAAAAGATGCAAGGAGCTGACCAAGGATGCTCCCTCCATTCCCGACCACCTCTGCACCGAGTGCCGCGATCATTTTGATGTAGTCATCAGCCTGATCGATGAAGCCGGACTGGAATACACCCTCAATCCACGTCTCGTGCGCGGACTTGATTACTACCAGCGCACCACTTTCGAAGTCACTTCCGGTGACATCGGAGCGCAGACCGCTGTTGCAGGCGGCGGACGTTACGACGGCCTTGTGGAGTCCCTCGGCGGCCCCAAGAAGGTGCCGGGTATCGGTTTTGCCTGCGGTATGGAACGTCTGGCCATGCTGCTGGAAGGTGAATACGAAGCAGCCACTGATTTTTACGTGGCCCTTGTGGACGAAAGAGCTTCCAAGGACGCACTCATCTTTGGTGAAAAGCTGCGCCGAAGCGGCCTGAAAGGTGAAGTGGGTTTCACTGCCAAGAGCATGAAAGCCCAGCTGCGCCACGCCAACAAGATCAATGCAGCGAAGTGTTTCATCTTCGGTGCTGACGAATATGAAAACGGAACGGTCACCATTAAGGATATGACCGAAGGCGGCGAACAGGAGACTGTCAGCCGTACCGACTATTTCAAATAATAAATTTCAAATAATATAGGGAGAGACTAAAAATGTCTGAACAGATTGAAGAACGCGATTACGATGAATACCGGGTAATTGAATCCCTCGGCGACTGGGAACGCACCCACAGCTGCAACCAGATCACCGCGGCAAACATGGGCGAAAAAGTCCTGATCATGGGCTGGGTACAGTTCCGCCGTGACCACGGCGGTCTGATCTTCATCGACCTGCGCGACCGTGAAGGTCTCACCCAGGTTGTTTTCAGCCCCGAGCACAATGCTGGCGCCCACGAACGCGCCCATGCCATCCGCTCCGAATACGTGGTCGCCATCAAAGGAGAAGTTCGCGAACGCCCCGACGGCATGCGTAACGAAAACCTGACCACCGGTGAAATCGAAATCGTTGTTGATGAATGGAAACTGCTCAACACTTCCGAAACTCCTCCCTTCGCCATTGAAGACCGCTCCGACGCTTCCGAAATGCTGCGTCTGAAATACCGTTTTCTGGACCTGCGCCGCCCCACCCTTGCCAAGAACTTCATCCTGCGCAACAAGGCCGCCCAGTCCGTACGCCGTTACCTCGACAATCTCGGTTTCCTTGAAATAGAGACCCCGGTACTGACCAAATCCACCCCCGAAGGTGCCCGTGACTTCCTCGTACCCAGCCGCATGAACAACGGTGATTTCTATGCCCTGCCGCAGTCCCCGCAGCTCTTCAAGCAGATGCTTATGGTTTCCGGCATGGACCGTTATTTCCAGATCGTTAAATGCTTCCGTGACGAAGACCTCCGCGCAGACCGTCAGCCCGAATTCACCCAGATCGATATCGAGATGAGCTTCGTCAACGAAGAGCAGGTCATGGGCATGGCTGAAGAAATGGTCCGCACCGTCTTCAAAGAGACCATCGAAACCGAACTGCCCGCATCCTTCCCCCGCATGAGCTACGCAGACGCCATACGCGATTACGGTTGCGACAAGCCGGACGTACGTTTCGACCTCAAGCTTCAGGAAGCCACTGACATCTTCAAGGGTTCCGACTTCAAGGTCTTCGCCAGCTCCGAGCTGATCAAGATCCTGCGCGTACCCAACGGTGCCGAGCTTTCCCGTAAGGAAATCGACGAATACACCAAATTCGTTGAAATCTACGGTTCCAAGGGCCTCGCATGGATCAAGGTCAAGGAAGACGGCGAATGGCAGTCTCCCATCGTCAAATTCTTCTCCGAAGAAGAATGCGCCAAGCTGCGTGAACTGACCGACTGCCAGCCCGGCGACATCCTCTTCTTCCAGGCCGGAGCAGCCGACATCGTCAACGCCGCTCTCGCCGCCCTGCGTATCAAGATCGGTGAACGTTTTGAACTCATCGATGAGTCCAAGTTCGCACCCCTCTGGGTTACCGACTTCCCGCTGCTTGAGTACAACGCTGACGAAAAACGGTACGTTGCCCGCCACCATCCCTTCACCTCTCCGCAGGAAGGGCAGATTGACGAACTGGCCGACAAGCCTGCTGAAGCACTCGCCCGTGCATACGACCTCGTTATGAACGGCTACGAAGTAGGTGGCGGTTCCATCCGTATCCATACCCCGGAAATGCAGGAAAAAATGTTTGCAGCTCTGGGTATCGACGAAGAAGAAGCCCGCGCCAAGTTCGGCTTCCTCATGGACGCGCTCCAGTTCGGCGCACCGCCGCATGGTGGTATTGCTTTTGGTCTGGACAGACTTATTATGATTCTGTGCGGTGCCAAATCCATCAGGGACGTTATCGCTTTCCCCAAAACTCAGAAAGCAACCTGCCTGATGACCGAAGCACCGTCCGGCGTATCCGCTACCCAGCTCCGTGAGCTTGGTGTACGCCTGCGTGAGAAAAAAGAAGCATAAGAATTAAAAAAGCCTCTGGAGGCTTTAGCATATGAAAATGGAAATATTAGCTTATCCCGAATCGTCTTTGGGTGAAGTATGCGCTCGGGTTGAGGAAATTACTCCTGAGCTTAAGGAGCAGGTCGATAACATGATCGAGACCATGTACGAGGATGACGGCGTGGGCCTTGCGGCTCCGCAGGTCGGCATCCAGAAAAGGCTCATCGTGATCGATCCTTCCGGTCCCAAAGAGCGTACTGATTTGCAGGTTATTGTTAACCCGGAAATCGTTGAAAAGAGTGCTGAGAAAGTTGACTCCGAAGAGGCATGCCTTTCCTGCCCCGCTTTCAAGTGCACCATCAAGCGTCATGCTGAAGTGACCGTTACCGGTACCGACCTTGAAGGCAATGAACTGAAAATCGAAGCTGACGATTTTCTGGCCATTGTGCTGCAGCATGAAATTGACCATCTGGATGGTACTCTCATTGTCGACCGTGTAGGCCGCCTGAAACGTGCAATGTACGATAAGAAGGTAAAAAAATGGCTGAAAAACGCTGGAAAATAGTTTTCATGGGCACCCCGGACTTTGCGTCCACCATCCTCGAATACCTCGTGGAATGGGACGGATGTGAAGTTATCGGAGCTTATACCCAGCCGGACCGCAAAAGTGGCCGCGGACAGAAGGTAAATCATTCCGCAGTCAAGAAAGTTGCGCTGAAAAACGATATTCCCGTTTACCAGCCTGTTAACTTCAAGGACGAAAAGGATGTTGAAGAACTGCGCGCGCTGGAGCCGGATTTTCTGGTGGTTGCGGCCTACGGGCTGATCCTGCCCCAGGCTGTGCTGGACATCCCGGCAGTGATGCCCATCAACGTGCATGCATCCCTGCTGCCCAAGTATCGCGGTGCCGCACCCATTCATCGCTCTGTTGCCAATGGCGACCACGCCACCGGGATCACCATCATGAAGATGGAAGCGGGCCTTGATACCGGGCCGATTCTGGTTCAGCAGGCCCTCGGCATTGCCTGGGACGACTTTACCGGAAAAGTACATGACGAACTTGCTGATATGGGCGGACCGCTGGTCATGGAAACCCTGCTGCGCTATCAGGATGGTCGTCTGACTGTTCTGCCGCAGGATGATTCCATCGCCACCTACGCTGACAAGCTGAGTAAGGAAGAAGGGCTGATCGATTGGAATCTTCCGGTCAAGGAAGTGCACAACAAAATTCGGGGCATGTATCCGTGGCCCGGTGCTTTTTACTTCTGGACTCCCGAAGACAAAGATCCCATCCGCCTCGTGCTTTCTCCCGGCAAGCCCGGTGATGAAGAGGTCGGCGATCACGCGCCCGGAACCATTGTCGGCGAATTTGACGGCATGCTCGGCATCGCCTGTCAGGACAAGATTTACCTCGCATCAAAGGTCAAGCCAGCCGGAAAGAAAGAAATGGACGGCAAAGCTTTTATTTGTGGGTATTTAAATAAATGCTAAGAATGCCTCCGGCGGCTTAAACCCTTTTGATTCGCCACTTCCTGTGGCTCACCCCTTCGGGGCGTTGCCTTGCAGGAAACGTCCAAATTCGCTTTCCTGCGAATTTGTGTCAAAAGGGTTTAAGAATCCCAAAACCTTTTAGTCGTTTTGTTTTGGGGTAGTTTGGAGGATTGTACTTGTTTTAAATAAAATGATCTTGCTGCGCTAGCAGCGGCGAAGCCCTAATAAAAGTTTTAGGAGAGTCCAGAGAACCCTTTTTCAAAAGGGTTCACTGGTCCCCGAAGGGCCGCCGGAGGCGAATTTAATATATGAGTGTAGAAAAAGATAATAAAAAGCGTCTTTTCATCGGCCTGATTACCGGGACCTGTTTGCTGCTCTGCGCATTTCTGGGCCTGCTTTGGTATGTTCCATATGCGGGGCTGGATTCTTTCGGTGCGTGGGCGACTTGGAGCTGGGGGCTGTTCATTTTCGCACTCATTGTGCTGGTGGGCTGGGCGTATGCAGGTCTGCTGATCAACGTGATACTGGGCAAAACGCATCCCTTTTTTCAAAAAGCGCGCGGCTTGAGCATTAAACTCTTCCTGCCGCTCATGACCATTCTGGGGCGTGTGTTCGGGCTTTCCAAGCGCAAGATTCGCGGTTCTTTTATCAAAGTGAATAACGAGCTGGTACTTTCCGAAGTGGGACGTTTTGATCCTGAAAAAATCATGATCCTGACCCCGCACTGTTTACAGGCCAGCCGTTGCGATATGCGTCTGACTTACGACATTGATAACTGCAAACGCTGCGGCCTGTGTACCATCAAAGGTCTGCTGGAACTGCGCGATAAATACGGCGTACATTTCCATGTTGCCACCGGGGGGACTATCGCCCGCCGTCTGGTAGTACAGAACCGCCCGCGCATGATCATTGCTATCGCCTGTGAGCGCGACCTTGCTTCCGGTATTCAGGATACCTATCCGCTTCCGGTTTACGGCGTACTCAATGAGCGTCCGCACGGTCCCTGCCTTGATACTCAGGTTTCACTTATTGATGTGGAAAACGCACTTCGCCGTTTCCTCAAGGAAGACAAGCTTCCCGCTGATGCCGATAAGAATGTCGGCCTGACCCCGCTGACCGGGCTTTAGGCCGGGACTCCGCTGATGGCAAAACAAAAAAAGAACAATTCCCTTTCCCTGCCCGGACCGAGGGGCGTGGCCTTTGAATGCGTAACCCGCGCTCTTGACGGTGGTGCGGATGCACAGGCCGTGCTTGATAATGCGCTCACAGCTGCAAATCTGGACGGACGCGACCGGGGCTTCGTCACAGAGATTCTCTACGGCTATCTGCGCATGCGCATGCGTTTGCAGAATGTGCTGAGTTGTTTTCTCTCCCGCCCGGACGGACTGCCTGTTCCCGTGCTGCGGGTGCTGGGCATGGCCGCCTATGAAATCCTGCATATGGATGTTCCGGCATACGCTTCCGTAGACTGGGGCGTGGATTCCGCAAAACGTCTTTCCAAAGGTAAACTGGGCGGGCTGGCAAATGCCGTGCTGCGCAAGGTGGCAAGGCTGGCTGAAGACGGCGCAGACGAAGATTTTTTCCGCCGCAACACTGATTCCGACATCGAATTTCTTTCCGCATTTTATTCCTGCCCGGAATGGATTGTGGAACTCTGGCTGGACAGCTATGGCCGTGACAGGGCCGAGCAATACCTTGAAGCCCAGATCTGCCCGCCTGCTGCCGGATTCGTGCTCAATACCGCAGATAAAAAAGCCAAGGCCGCAGCCATGCAGCTGCTGGAAGAGGAAGACTACATTGCCTCGGACGGGCAGGCTTTTGCATTTTATTCCGGTTACTGGCCCGAAGCTTTCAAAGGACTGAAAGAATCGGTAACCCGCCAGAGCTATGCTGCCCGTGAAGCCCTTTCCGTGCTCGATCCACAGGAATGGCCCACCCCGGTCTGGGACGGTTGTTCCGGTCGCGGCGGCAAGTCAAAATTTCTGCATTCGCTGAAAATTTCACCCATCATTGCCAGTGATCCCCATAAACGCAGATTGGCTGCGCTGAAGCGGGAAGTCCCGTCTGTGGCATCTTTCCGGGCTTCGGCCATCAATCCGCCGCTGGCAAAAGAATCTATCGGCACCGGCCTGCTGGACGTACCCTGTTCCGGTCTGGGCGTGCTTTCCCGCAGGCCGGACACCAAATTCAAGCGCACTCCCGAAGACATGGATTCGCTGGTCCGCTTGCAGGCCAAAATTCTGGACAACGCATGGCAGACCATCCGCAAAGGCGGACGGCTGGCCTACATCACCTGCACGCTCAACCCGGACGAGAATGAGCGTCAGGTAGCTGCTTTCCTTAAACGGCACAAGGATGCAACTCCGCTAAAAGAGTGGACCACCCCGCCTGATTCGGAACTGCGCGAATTTTTCTATTCCGCTTTGATTGAAAAGAAGTAAGTAAAAGGCCCCTTTCAACATCATGTTGAAAGGGGCCTTAAAATTTTACCTAAAGTTCTCAAGCTACGCCTGATCAGGATGATGCTTTTTAAGAAATTCCAGAAACTTGGCAGCTTCCTGATGTTCGGAATTTAATTCAATAGCTTTTTTGAGATGGGCGGCACATTTATCAAGCACACCTTTTTCAAAGTAAGCCCGGGCGATGTTGTAATGCAGGTTTTCATCGCTTGCAGTCATTTCCAATGCCCGGTCATAGTAATCGATAGCCTGATCCTGCATGCCTGTCTTACGCAGGTTGATGCCGAATTCATTGAACAGGTGCTTGTGTTCGGTCTGGAAGGCCGCATCAAGCTTGACCAGCCTGTTGAAAATATCGTTGGCTTTGTTGGCTTCGCCGCGTTCCATATAGGTAAGTCCAAGACCGAAGTTGGCTTTTACGTTGTCTTCATCCACGCCCAGCGCGTTCTGAAATTCGAATTCCGCACTGTAGGTAGCTCCGGCCTGCCTTGCTTTTTCACCACGCTCAATGGTGGTACTCAGCTCCTGTATCTTGGGATAAACAGTGGAAACATAGAATTCAGGCTCAGGAGAATATTTTGAAAGGAATTCTTCCATAGGAACAACTGTTTTAGGTCCGGCAGGAACGTAACTTGTGTTCAGGGGCTGAACTTCGACATTCTCCGGATTCAGCTCTTCAACCATCCAGTACATCTTGCTGATGGTCCGGCGCACTGTTGTTCCGGTACCGATCTTCTGTACATTCTGGCTGGAGAAAAGGCCCTTGATTGTTTGTCTTCCTGTATTTTGATCTGCCGCAGCCATTTGTTGTTCCTTTTGATATCCTGAAATTTATGCGCACTATAGATAATATTTACAGAAAATACCACTATCAAAATCCCGCCCCGCCACACAATTATAATCCCGAAGACTAATGGCAAGAAAAAACTCTTAATGCTTAATTTTGTTCTTCATTTTTCTTTCACTAAGATTTAGACTGACTCTTCTTCGGTATATTGTTAAAAACAGGTGCACAATGATCGGATAAGATGACAAATGTCCGACATTGATGTAAGTACTCATTTTTTGACTTTTTTATTGTATTTATCAAAAGCAGTTTAAACGGGTTTAGACCAGCAGAGGGGATTATGAGCAAAGCAAAAGTAGGACAGCGTATTAAAAATTTCAGGGAAAAACAGGGTTTGAGCCTTGATGAATTTTCCGACCGCACCGGCCTTGGAATTGATTTCCTTACAGCCGTGGAAGAAAAAGAAAAATACCCCTCGCTAGGTCCTCTACTTAAGATTGCCAGAGCTCTCGGTGTAAGACTGGGCACCTTCCTTGACGATCAGGTCAGCAAAGACCCGCTCATCGTCAAGCTCGGCGAGCGCAGGGAAGAATTTGCCATGCATTCCGATCAGGAAAAGACAGCTTCCATGAAGTACTTCTCCCTTGCCAAAGGCAAGAGTGACCGCCACATGGAACCCTTCTTCATCGAAATCCAGCCTGAAGATGCAGAACCCAAGACGACTTCCCACGAAGGCGAAGAATTCATCATCGTTGTTTCCGGCAAGCTGAAAGTCGTTTACGGCAAAGAAGAAAGCGTTCTGGAAGCCGGCGACAGCGTATATTTCAATTCCGTGGTCCCGCACTATGTTGCTGCTGAAGGCAACGAAAAGTGTGATATCTACGCAGTTCTTTATTTCCCGGAATAAGAGAGGATTTTCATGGAACAATCACATCTCAGGGAAATCACTCTTGGCGCGCTTCTGGATGAGGCTGTTGAAAAATGGCCGGAACAGGAAGCTGTTGTCTATGTGGACCGCGATTTCCGCCTGACCTACCGCGAGTTCGGTGAGCTGGTGGATGATCTGGCCATGGGTCTTATGGCTCTTGGAATCAAGAAAGGCGAGAAGGTGGCTGTCTGGGCTACCAACGTGCCTTACTGGGTGGCATTGCAATTCGCCACCGCCAAAATCGGGGCCATCCTGCTGACCGTTAACACTTTTTACCGCACCACCGAGCTGGAATATCTGCTTAAGCAGTCCGAATGCGAGAACCTGGTCATCATCGACGGTTTCAGAGAGATCGATTATCTCCAGACCGCATATGAGCTGATTCCCGAACTCAAGACTCAGGAACGCGGTTACCTCAAAAGCGAAAAATTCCCCGATCTCAAAAGGGTTTTCTTCCTCGGTCAGGAAAAGCACCGCGGCATGTACTCCATGGCCGAGGTCATCAACCTTTCCGCAGTAACCACAGAGGAAGACTACGAAGAACGTCAGGCTTCCCTTGATCCGCATGATGTGGTCAACATGCAGTACACCTCAGGAACCACCGGGTTCCCCAAGGGCGTACAGCTGACCCACTACAACATCGGCAACAACGGGTTCTGGATCGGCGAGAATCAGGCTTTCAAGCCCGGTGACCGCCTCTGCCTGCCCGTGCCCCTGTTCCACTGTTTCGGTTGCGTACTCGGTGTACTGGCCGCGGTGAACCACGGAACCACCATGGTCATCCTTGAAGGGTTCGATCCGCTGCTGGTCATGGCTTCTGTGGATCAGGAAAAATGCACCGCCCTTTACGGTGTACCGACCATGTTCATCGCCATCCTCGAACACAAGCTGTTCGATAAGTTCGACTATTCTTCACTGCGTACCGGCATCATGGCCGGATCGCCCTGCCCCATCGAGGTCATGAAGAAGGTCATGGACAAGATGAACATGAAGGACATCACCATCTGTTACGGTCTAACCGAGGCTTCCCCGGTTATGACCCAGACCCGCATGAGCGACAGCGTACAGCGGCGCACAGAGACCGTTGGCCGGGCCATGCCTGAAATCGAGGTGGCCATCATCCATCCCGAAACAGGCGAGATGTGCGCACCCGGCGAAACAGGTGAAATCTGCTGTCGCGGTTACAACGTCATGAAGGGCTACTACAACAACCCTGAAGCAACCAACTCCACCATCGATATGGACGGCTGGCTCCATTCCGGAGACCTCGGAACCATGGATGAAGAAGGCTACGTTGACGTAACCGGACGCCTCAAAGACATGATCATCCGTGGCGGGGAGAATATCTACCCCCGTGAAATCGAAGAATTCCTCTACACCATGGACGGCATTCTCGACGTGCAGGTGGCCGGGGTTCCCAGTGAGAAATACGGGGAGCAGGTCGGCGCATTCATCATCCTCAAGGATGGTGTGGAAATGACCAAGCAGGATGTCATCGACTACTGCCGCGGTCAGATCTCGCGCTACAAAATTCCCAAGTTCATCACCTTCCTTGACGCTTATCCCATGACCGCAAGCGGCAAGATCCAGAAATACAAACTCCGGGACATGGCCGCAGAGCTGTACCCCGACGCATAATATTTGGCCTTCGGCGACCCCGCCGGGGGCCTTAAACCCTTTTTGTAAAAAGGGTTTAAGAATCCCAAAAACTTTTATTAAGGCTTCGCCGTCTCTGTATTCGAAGACTGTTTTAGTACGCTTTTTGCGAAGCATAACTAAAAACGTCTTTGAAAGAGAGGGGATGGGGTCTGGGGAAGGGGAGAGAAAACTTTGGGCGTTAGCAAAGTTTTTTCTCCCCTTCCCCAGCCGCCGGAGCAACGGTGGCAAAAGTCAAGCTACGCAGGCTGCTCAGACCAATATTGGTCGTTAGCAATTAGGGCATTCAAAATGCCAAGTAACTTTCTCATTGATGCGACCATCGCAACTTTATGAGCTTTGCCAGC